>MGTN01000168.1:0-6684 GCA_001799475.1 Desulfovibrionales bacterium GWA2_65_9
TCGTCAACCGCGCCATCCTGGACGACCTCCCGGTGGGCCGCGAGAACGTGACCCCGAAAGAGGCCGTTGCGCGCGGGGCCATGGCCCTGTTCGGCGAGAAATACGGCAGCACGGTCTGCCTGGTGGAGGTGCCCGGCGTGAGCATGGAGCTCTGCGGCGGCACGCACCTGACCAACACCGGCCAGACCGGCAGCTTCGCCATCCTGTCCGAGACGGGCGTGGCTTCGGGCATCCGGCGCATCGAGGCGGCCACGGGCTGGAACACGCTGAACTTCATGCAGACCCTGCGTCAGGAGATGAACGAGGTTCAGGCCGTGCTCAAGGCGCGGCCCGAGGAAGTCGCCGCCCGGGCCAAGGCCATGAATGCCCAGGTCAAGTCCTTGCAGAAGGACCTGGAGCGCCTGCAGACCAAGCTGGCCAGCGGCGAGGGCGGGGCGCGCATGGCCGAGGTCGAGGACATCGGCGGCGTGAAGGTGCTGGCGGGGAAAGCCGAGGCCGCGAGCATCAAGAGCCTGCGCGAGCAGATGGACGCGCTGAAGAGCAGGCTGCCCTCGGGCGTAGCCTGCATCATCGCCCCCACCGAGGACGGCAAGGTGGCCGTGATGGTCAGCGTGAGCCGCGACCTGCACGCCAGGTTCACCGCGCCCGCGCTTATTAAAGATGTTGCGGCCCTGGTGGGCGGCAGCGGCGGCGGCCGGCCGGACATGGCCCAGGCCGGCGGCACCGACGCCTCGGGCATCGACAAGGCGCTGGCCAAGCTGAAAGAGTTGGTGGCCGCGGCCTAGGGGAAGATTTCCCTGGCTGAGGCCCGGAAAAGGAAGTGGATTTCAGTTGACAGGCTCATCCAAAAACCGTAAGAGCCCTGTTTCCAGTTTGAAGTGAAGGAGTTGACCAAAATGAATACGTACAGCCCGGTCCCGTCGGACCTGAAGCACGAATGGTTCGTGGTCGATGCCACGGAACAGATCCTTGGCCGCCTGGCCACGGCCATCGCCCATCGCATTCGTGGCAAGCACAAGCCCGGTTTCGCCCCGCACATGGACGGCGGCGACTTCATCGTCGTGGTCAACGCCACGAAGATCAAGGTCACCGGTGACAAGTTGAACAAGAAGATGTACTACAAGCATACGCTGTTCACCGGTGGCCTCAAGTCCCGGAACCTGAAGCAGATGCTGGAGAAGAACCCGGAACTGGTGATCATCCAGGCTGTGCGCGGCATGCTGCCGAAGAACCGCCTGTCCCGGCAGATCATCAAGAAGCTCAAGGTCTTCGCTGGTCCTGAGCACACCCACGTCGCCCAGAAGCCCCAGGCTCTGGCCCTGTAACCTCCGCATCAGGAGTTGATACATGCTTGATTTCAATTACGGCACTGGCAAGCGCAAGAACGCCGTGGCGCGCACCCGCGTCACCGCGGGCACCGGCCTGATCACCATCAATGGCCGTCCCTACGAGGAATACTTCCCGCGCAAGACCCTGCAGATGATCGTGCAGCAGGCGCTCAAGCTGACCAAGACCGTCGACAAGTTCGACATCAAGGTCAATGTCGCCGGCGGCGGCGTGTCCGGACAGGCCCAGGCCGTCCGTCACGGCATCTCCCGCGCGCTCTTGACCTTCGACCCGGAACTGCGCACCACCCTCAAGCGTGCCGGGTTCCTGACCCGCGACGCCCGCAAGAAGGAGCGCAAGAAGTACGGCCAGAAGGGCGCCCGCGCTCGCTTCCAGTACTCGAAGCGCTAAGCCGAACAGGCTCACGCAAGACTTGCCCACTCGGGCCGACACCCCCCAAAGGTGTCGGCCCTTTTTCAGTTTACGCCCTGTTCCACCCCGCCACTGGCCCGCTCAATTAGCGCTGGCGGCCCGTGGCAAAATTCCGTTAGGGTGGACCCATGCAGCCCCTGCGGACATTGCAACGCATAGCCACGCGCGCGCCCTGGCCGGACCTGGCGCCCCTGGTGGACGGCTCCCTGGCCGGACGCCTGCCCCAGGCCCAGGCCCGGCTCTGGAGCCTTGTGCTGCGCGCCCGGCGCGTGCCGCACCGCGTGCGCGCCCTGGCCGGCGGCTACACCGTGCAGGTTCCGGCGCGCTTCATGCGCCAGGCCGTGGACGAGATCACGCTCTACCACCACGAGAACGTCAGCCCGCACCCGTCCATCCCCCTGCCCCCGGTGGAGGAGCGCTCCCGCGCAACCCTGGCGGCCATGCTCGGGCTCTGCGCCTTCTTCGTCATCACCCACCGGCCCTGGTCGGAGTTTGGCTCCTACCCGCAGTACTGGCACTTCGTTGGCGCGGGCGACGCCGCGCGGATGCTGGACGGCCAGTGGTGGCGCATGTTCACGGCGCTGACCCTGCACGCCGATCCGGCGCACATGGCCAGCAACGCGGTCATCGGCGGGGCGTTCCTGGTCCTGCTCTCCCGGCGCATCGGCTCCGGGGCGGCCTGGCTGCTGGCTGTTTTGGCCGGGGGCCTGGGCAATGTGCTGAACGTCCTGGCCCATGGCCCGGCGCACCTGTCCGTGGGCTTCTCCACGGCGGTGTTCGGCGCAGCCGGGGCCCTGGCCGGGCTCAAGGCCGTGAGCGGCGAGGGCACGCTGACGCAGCCCCAGCCACAGCTTCAGGCAAGCACGCGCGGCTGGCTGCTGCCCGTGGCCGCCGGACTGGCCCTGCTGGCCAGCCTGGGCACCGCAGGCGAGAACACGGACATCGGCGCGCATTTCTTCGGGCTCGTGGCCGGGGGGCTCCTGGGCCTGGCCGTGGGCATCCTGGCCGTGCGCCACGGCTACCCGAATGCAGATCAGGGCCAGCGGCTCAACCAGCTCTTCGGCGTGCTGGCCGCGCTGCTCCTGGTCGGGGCCTGGGCCTGGGCCTGGGATTTCGGCTTGCCGGCCAGTTTGCCAGGCCATTAGGGTCTGTTTCCAAAAGATGGATTTTGTTCCCTGGCGAGGAGAGAGCCTATTCTGGGGCCAGGGAGTGTACTCATGCGGTACAGCCCTGGACCAAAATCGGTTCGCGACGCCCCCCGGATAGGCGCGTGGCGATGTCCAGGGGGCAAAGACGCTTCTGGAAACAGGCCCTAGGCCGGGCAGAGACGCTCGGCCGGACCCTGCCCTGCGCCCACGGATGCGACGCAGCGGGCAAAGAACTCGCAGCTCAGGTCCTGCCACCACACGAACCCGTGCTCGACATCGGCGTACCAGGCTGCGGTGAAGGACTTGCGGTCCGCGCTCCAGATACGCCGCTGCTGCGGGGCAAAGGCCAGGGGCAGGCAGAGCTGGCGCAGGTCCGGCTCGGGCAGCAGCAGCGTGGCCAGCTCCTGGGCCGTGGGCAGCCGCCAGCCTACAATGCCAAGGTGGCGCTCCGTGGCCAGCCGCTCGGCCCTGTGCTGCGCTGCGGCAAAGGTCATTGCGTAGGCGCTGCCGCCGCGCTCCCAGACCAGCCCGCTGCGCCGGTCGCGCACGAGATCCTCTCCAGCCCCGGCCAAGCCCTCCTGGCCCTGCGCCACAAGGTCCTCCGGGCCAGGCGCCACAAGACCCCCTTGTCCGATGACGACAAAGCGCTCCGGGTCGCAGGCCGCGGGCCGCCAGAGTTCGTCCAGACCGAACGCCGCGCGCGCCCCCGCAAGGGGCTGGCGCACCGGGCCAGATCGCAGCACGGGAGCGGGGCGCAGCGCCGCAACAGGCGGCACGCTGGCGCAGGGCGGCGGGCGGTCCTCAGGCAGGGCGCAGACCGTGTCGCGCAGGCGCGCCCAGTGGCTTGCCAGCGCGTCGAGCTCGGCCAGCAGGTCCCGGGCCGAGCCGGGCCGCTGCCTGCGGTCCTCATGGCAGGCCCGGGCGAAAAAGGCGTCGAAGCGCTGGTCCAGGCCAACGCGCAGGCTGCTGGCCGGAAGGCCCTCCTGGGGCAGGCGCCCGGTGAGACAGCGGAACAGCGTGACTGCAGCGGAGAACACGTCGGCGCGCTCGTCGGCGCTTTCCGGGTCGGCCTCCTGCTCGGGCGCGGCGTAGTACGGCGAGCCCACCACCGCGCCCCTGGGCCGGGCCGGGCCTTTCTCCCCGCGCAGGCGCGAGAGCCCGAAGTCGATGAGCTTGACCTCGTCTGCGAAAAGGACGTCCGCCTGGCCGGAACCTGTCAGGCAGGTGTCGGGCGGGCGCTCGGCAAGCATGAGGTTGTAGGGCTTGACGTCGCGGTGGAGAATGCCCGCGTGGTGCAGCCGGGCGCACGCCGAGGCCAGCTGCCGCGCGCAGGACAGGGCCTGGTCCACGCCCAGGCGGCGGGTGGGTTCCTCCACGCGGTAGCCCTCGCCCAAGAGCGCGCCCAGGTTGTTGCAGTAGTACTCCATGACGAAAAAAGGCCGGCCGCCGGTGCTGCCGCCAGACCCGCCATCCGGAGCTGGGGCCTCGTCCACGTCCAGCACCTGGGCGATGTTCGGGTGGCGGATGCCGGCCATGAGCGCGGCCTCGCGGAAGAAGTCCCGGCGCAGCAGCGCGGGGTCGGCCGTGGCGGCCAGCATCTCGGATGGTTTCAGCACCTTCACGGCCACCACACGGCCCGTGCGCGGCATGGCCGCCTTGTACACCACGCCCATGCCGCCCCGGCCGAGCAGGCCCAGAATGGCGTACCGGCCGATGGTCCTCATGGCGCGCCCGGCGCCCCAGGTTCAGCGCCCGGCAGGGTCACCAGGAGGGTGGTGCCGTCTGCGGCGGAGGATTCAAAGGAGATGCCGCCGCCCTGGGCCAGCATGGCCAGCCGGGCGATGTGCGTGCCCAGGCCCGTGCCCGCCGTCTTGCCGCTGGTGGCGTAGCGCTCGAAAAAACGCGCGCGCACGTCCTGCGGCACCTCGCCCTGGTTGTGCATGGCCAGCCGCACCACCGCGCCGCCGTCACCCCGCGCGCTGTCCACCTGCACAGTATTAACGCGCACGGTGATGGCGCTGCCCTTGGGCGCGGCCTCCAGGGCGTTCTTCAGCAGGTTGGACAGGGCGTGCTCCAGCAGGCGCTCGTCGGCCCGCACCAGGCAGGAGCCACCGGCCGGCACGGGTTCGCCGTCCAGCAGCAGGCGCAGCTCCATGCCCTTGCGCTCGGCCAGGGTCGCATGCCACATGCGCACGCGCTCCAGCACCTCGAGCAGCTCCACCGGGCCTAGAACCGCCGTGTAGGTGCCCTCCTCCAGGCGGCGCAGGGCCATGGATTCCTCGGTCATGCGCAGGAGCCGCCAGCCCGTGTCCGCGATCATGCCCCCCAGCCTGCGCGCGGCCTCGGGCAGGGTCTCATCCTCGTGCAGCATCCGGCCCAACCCCAGAATCCCGGACAGGGGCGAGCGCAGCTCGTGCTGCAGGATGCGCTCCACGTCCTGGCGCAGGTTCTCCATCTGCACCTGGGTGCTGATGTCGCGCAGGGAGCCGTTGAGGCGCGAGGCCTCGTCCCCCTGGGCCGGCCGGACGCTCAGGGACAGCCAGATCCGGGAGCCGTCCAGGCGCTGGGCGGCCATCTCGTGCTGGAACACCTCGCGGCCCTCCAGGGCAGGCCCCAGGAGCTGCTGGAACTCCTGCTGGCCGCCGGAGAAATGCCGGCCGAGGGGCTGGCCCAGGGCAAAGGTCCCGTCGGCGTAGCCCAGGGCCTTGGCAAAGGCCGGGTTGGCGGCCAGGACGAACCCCTCGCGGTCCATCTGGAACAGGCCCTCGATGGAGTTCTCCACGATGCCCCGGTACTGGGCCTCGGCCTCGCGCAGCCTGCGGGAGAGCAGCGCGTAGGGGTTGGACACGCCGGTGGCGAACACCGCCCGCTGCAGGCAGAGCGCGGAGAAAAGGAGCAGCACATGCCCCGTGAAGTTGGAGAGATCAAAGACCCCGACATAGACCGAAAAGGCCACCCCGGCCAGGGCGCTCAGGGTGATGGAGCAGAGCAAGAGCGGCATGACCTCGGGGTCGAAGTGCTCGCGGCGCCGGTAGAAGAGCAGCCCGGACCCGGCCAGCATGAACATGGCCGCAAACTCCGTCCAGATCTTGAACGGGGTCAGGCCCCGGCCCTCCACGAAGCAGTCCGGGAAATTCCCCGAGAATACGGCCCAGACCAGGGCAATGGTGAGCGCGGCATAGGCGCCCGCAGCCAGGCGCAGGTCCACCCTGCGGCCGAGCAGCAACGGGGCCAGCAGGAAGGTGCCTGCGGTCATCAGGCGCAGGACGACCCAGAGCTGGGTGGGCAGGTTGGCGTCATAGCCCGCAAACACGGTCATGCCCTTGTAGGCCAGGGCGTGCAGCAGGCTGACCAGGGCGATGAACAAAAAGGCCACGCCCAGGAGGCGCAGGGCCGCGTTCTCCAGGTGCTCCCGGGCATGGACGGTCAAGAGGAAGATGCTCGTGGCCACCACCATGCCGACCATCTCCACCAGGCCGTGGAAAAGCAGATAGTCAACCCTGGAAACGACGAACAGCGCCACGGCCAGCAGGACCATCACGGCCACTGTGGTCAGGCGTTCCTCGGCTCGAATGGTCTTCAGCATAGCGCACCCACCTGAAATTTCGTAGCATGAACCAAAACGGCCCGGCAAGAATAGACTTCCAGGATACCGTCAATCACGCCTGGGCCGGAACCTTTACGGGCCGGGCCGGCGCCGTGTATGCTCACAAGCCAAACGCCGACCCGCAGAAGGAATGCATGGACCGCTTCCGGCCTGAACGCGTGCACCGCGAGG
>MGTN01000168.1:6709-7115 GCA_001799475.1 Desulfovibrionales bacterium GWA2_65_9
GGGCAGACAGAATAGGCCGGACAAGAAAAAGACCGCCCCCCGGTTTCAGGGAGCGGCCTCGCACTTCGTTCTTCAGACGGCTAGAACCGGGTATCGAGCTCGTATACCAGAACGCGCTCCAGGGCCGTGCGGCAGGTCTCCAGCGGGCAGTTGGGCGTGGCTGCGCAGTCACTCGTGGCGCTGCGGCCCACAAAGACCTCGCGCTTCGGACCTGCGCTCTGGCTGGGGGCCACGGTGACGAGCACCCGGCCCTGGCAGAACGCTGGTTCCTGGGCGCCCAGGGGCGCTCCGCCAAAGACGACTTGGCCCGGCTGGCTATAGGTGCCATTGGAACGGCGGCGTCTGTCGGAATCGCGGCGGTCCAGGGCTTCCTGGCCCGGCTGGCCCATCCCGATGTCCTGGTCCG
>MGTN01000168.1:7125-16770 GCA_001799475.1 Desulfovibrionales bacterium GWA2_65_9
GACCTTGAGCGTGTAGCCCTTGTCCGCCAGGGCGCGCACGACGAAACGGCGCACGGAGGCGTCATCGGTCGCGAGCAGCTTGGCCTGGCCCTTGGCGTCCAGCTCATAGGTCTTGAGGGTCAGGGTGTAGTCGCCCGCTGCGCGGCCGAACTCGCTTATGCCCCGCACCAGGAGATTCGGATCGCGCTGGGCGCAGCCGCCCAGGGCCACCAGCGCAACGAGCGCCGCCAGGAGTACCTTCCGCTGCATGTATTGCTCCTTGCCATTTGGTCTCCCACGGCGGGAGTCTTCTGCCCATGAGATAGCCCATCAGCGGCCACGGGGCAAGCCCCAAGAGGCCCTCACCCGGCCCAAGGCCATCTTGCCAGCAGCCCAAGTGGAGGGTACACCTCCCCCTGCACAGGACATGTCCATGATGTGTGCATAAACGACCAAGAGAGGACGCATGGCCATCTTTTCCGTGCGCTCAAGCAGCATTCCGGAGCATCTGCTGCGCCTGGCGGCGATCATTGTGCTGCTGGGCCTGGTGGTTGTGGGCTTCTGGAAGAACAGCGAGCGCAACATCGAGCGCATCAACGCGCGCTTCGGGCTCTCCGACGAGACCAAGACCTTGTCTCAGGTCGAGCAGGAGCAGGTCCAGGCCTTCATCACGGCCATGCGCAAGACCTACGGCATCGAGGCCCGGGTGCAGGTGCGCCAGGGCGCGCTGGAACCGCCCGAGCAGGATGGCAAGACCCTGTACCTGGGCCTGAGCCTGGACGGACAGTTCGCCGTGGTCGTGCTGCCGCCGCTCGTGGAGCGCGCCCTGGGCGCGGACTTCGCCCGCAGCCTCGCCGACGAGCATTTCCCCTTCCACTTCGGACCCGGCAAGAGCTGGCGCAAGGGCCTGATCCTGGCCCTGGACCTCATCCAGGGCCGCCTGGCGGCACTGAGCGGCCCGCAAGAGCCCGCACTCCACCCCAACGCAACACAAAAGGACCATCCGTGAGCGAACTGCCCCCCGTGACCCTCTACACCGACGGCTCCTGCCTGGGCAATCCCGGCCCCGGCGGATACGCCGCCATACTCGTCTGCGGCGAGCACCGCATGGAGCTGGCCCAGGGCTTCTCCGGCACCACCAACAACCGCATGGAGCTCATGGGCGTCATCAAGGGCCTGGAGGCCTTGAAGCAGCAGAGCATGGTCGAGATCTTCACCGACTCGCAGTACGTGATGAAGGCCTTCACCGACCGCTGGCTGGTGGGCTGGCAGAAGAACGGCTGGAAGACCGCAGCCAAGCAGCCCGTGAAGAATCAGGATCTGTGGAAGCAGCTGCTGCCGCTCATAGGTGCCCACAAGGTCACCTGGCGCTGGGTGCGCGGCCACAGCGGACACCCGGAGAACGAGCGTTGCGATGTCCTGGCGCGCAGCGCGGCATCCAGCCGCAACCTGCAAAGGGACGAGGGCGCGGCCTAGTCCGCCGAGACCCCTCCCTGGCCCCATCAGCCGACGCGAGTTGTCGGCCAAAGCGATAGAGGGAACAATGAACGACGCAGACAAATCGATGCCGGGAGGCGACCGGGTCTGTCCGGCAGGGCGGGCCGGGTGGCTGTCCACCTCCTTGCGCAGGATGCTGGGCCAGAACCCCGAAACCATCCTCCGGGGCCTGATCGGGCCAGGGGAAACCGTGGTGGACATCGGCTGCGGGCCTGGCTTCTTCACCCTGCCCCTGGCCCGCATGGTCGGCGAAAAAGGCTGCGTCGTCGCCGTGGACCTTCAGGAGGCGATGCTGGAGAAGATGCGCCTGCGCGCAGCGGCAGCAGGCCTGTTGCCGCGCATCCGGCCGCAGCTGTGCACGCCCATGTCGCTCGGCTTCGGCGGTCCTGCGGACTTCGCCCTGGCCTTCTACATGGTGCACGAGGTGCCTGACGTTGTGCGGTTCATGGACGAAATACACGGACTGCTCAAGGAGCGGGGACGGTTGCTGCTGGTCGAGCCAAAATTTCACGTCCGTGCCGCGAAGTTCTGGAAAACCGTGGAGATCACCTGGAAGGCCGGATTCACTCTGCTCTCCGAGCCGAGGATAACGCTCAGCCGGGCGGTGCTATTCGAACGTGTCTGACCACGCCCGGCCTGCTGCCGCTTCCCCAAATGCTCCCGGTAGCGGTGGTCCGCAACGGAAGGGCTGACGAGCGGACGCTCTCACTCCCCCACGCCCTGCCCCCACTCCCAGGTCTTGCGCTGCAGGAGCTTGAACGAGCGCCTGCCGTGGACCATCTCGGCCAGGGCCGCCGGGCTGCTTTGGACAAAGCCCCGGATGGGCCCGGCGCCGATGTTCTGCATGGCCCAGAAGAGCAGCCAGCGCAGCCGGTTTGACCAGACCAGCTCCGGGCGCACCGTGCGCGCGAGCAGCCGCCCGTATTCCACGGCTGCGGCGGCCTGGCCGTTTTTCAGCCCGCAGAGCACGCCTGAGGCCGCATGCGCGCCCGTGGCCAGGGCGTAGAAGATGCCCTCGCCAAAGAGCGGCTCCACAAAGCCCCCGGCGTCCCCGGCCAGCAGCAGCCGCCCGCTTGCCGGCCGCGTAAGCGCGTTCCCGTAGGGCAGCGGATGCCCGTGCAGGGCCACGCCCTCAGGCTCGGCCACGCCCAGCAGGCGCAGGAACTCCAGAAAGATCGCCCCGAAATCGCGGCCGTCGCGCTTGCCACGCCTGAGCCCGCAGATGCCCACCTTGGGCCCGTTTGGCCCGGGAAACACCCAGCCGTAGCCCGCACTGGGCGAGCCCACGTGCAGCTCCGGCACCAGAACCGGGCGCGGGAATTGCCCCGGCCCCTGGCCCACGGGCAGCTCCACCTCGATGGCTGCGGCCAGGTTGCGGCGCCACTCGGCACGGTCGTAGCCGCCCGAAATGTCGGAACCAAGCGCCCGGCGGGTCACGGAGTTGGCCCCGTCCGCGCCGATGACAAAACGCCCGCACAGCTCTTCGCCGCCGCGCAGGCGCACCAGGCCCGTGGCCGCATCGCACTGCTCGACAATCCGGCCCGGCAGGTACTCGGCCCCGCGCGCCACGGCCACGCTGGTGAGGAGCGCGTCAAAGGCCGGGCGGTCCACGAAGCGAAACGGCTCGGCAGCGGTTCCGCGCAGAAGCTCGCGGCCCTGGTGCAGGAACAGGTACTGCGGGGTCTGGTGGAACAGGCCGCCGCCCTTGGCCAGCTCGGCCAGCCCAAGGCCGAAGATGCGCCCGAGGGCCTCCACGCTCTTGGCCGTGAGCAGGCCGCCGCAGAGCTTGGGCCGCGGGTGCTCCGCGCGGTCGATGAGCCCCACGCGCAGGCCTTGCCCGGCCAGCACCGCCGCCGCGGCCGCGCCCGCCGGGCCAGCACCCACCACCAAAACATCATAGCTCTTGACCACAGCCCCTCCGCAATACTACTTGACCACGGCCCGTGTAACGCGCTCCCGCTCTTCGGGCAAGACGCAGTTGCCGAACCAAGTTGAGGAACCATGCCCGCAAAGAATGCCCCCCGGTTTGAAGCCATCCTCTTTGATTTCGACGGCACCCTGGCCAGCCTGCACATCGACTTCACCCGCCTGCGCCGGAAGATCACCGCCCTGGCCGAGCCCTTCCTGGGCGAAGAGCCGGAGGCCTCCACGCTGCCCGTGCTGGAGTGGCTGGACGAGCTGGCGGAGGAGATCCGCGGGTTCGACCACGCCCTGGGCCAGGAGTTCCACTGCCGGGGTCGGCTGGTCATCCAGGCCACGGAGCTCGACGCCGCGCGCGAGGCCACGCTCTTCCCCTTCACCCGGCCCATGCTCTCCGAACTGCGCGCAAGCGGCATCAAGACCGGCATCCTCACGCGCAACTCCACCGCGGCCGTGAAGGTGGTCTTCCCGGACGTGGCGGCCTGCTGCGACTGCTTCATGGCCCGCGAGGACGCGCCCAAGGTCAAGCCCGACCCGGCCCACGCCCTGGCCGTGCTCGAACGCCTGGGCGTGGCCCCGGGGCGCGCCCTGCTCGTGGGCGACCACCCGCTGGACATCCAGGCCGCGCGCAGCGCCGGGCTCACCTCGGCCGCCGTGGTAAGTGGACACTCGCAGCACGAGGCGCTCTCCGCAGCCGGTCCGGATTACCTGGCCGCAGACTGCATGGAGCTGCTTGAGATGCTTCGCAAACGGTTGTTGTTGCCCTGACCCCAAGAACAGCCTATGCTGCCCAAAACAGGCGGCGTCCCTCATGCAGCAGCGTATCAAGCGACACGAGCTGAAGCCCGGCATGTTCGTGGTCAGCCACGGCCAGGGCACCTTTGCCAGCCCCGTGGTCCAGGTCGAAAGGCCCCTGCTCACGCAAGCGCAGATCGACGAATGCGTCCCCAAGGATGTGGACGACGTGCTCATCGACACCAGCCTCCAGATCGCCCTGCCCGGCCAGGCGCGGCCGGTCGGCGTGCTCATCACCACCGGCCTGGGCGAGGAGCTGCCCATCGCCAAGCGGCTGTATTCCGACGCCCTGGTCCACGTGAAGAGCTTTGTCGATGACGTGCGCCGAGGCACGGACATCGACTACCGCAAGGCCACGCCTTTGGTGGAGAGCTTCATCGACAGCGTGTTCCGCAACGAGGCCGCCGCCGTGACCCTGTTCAAGCTGCGCGGCTTCGACGAATACACCTACACCCACTCCATCAACGTGAGCATCCTGGCCGTGCTTCTGGGCAAGCACCTGGGCCTGGACAAGCCCACCCTGCTCAAGCTGGGGCTGGCGGGCATGTATCACGACGTGGGCAAGGCGAAGATCCCGGAGAGCATCCTGAACAAGCCCGGCAAGCTCACCGGGGGCGAGTTCCAGGCCATGAAGGCCCACCCGCTGGAAGGCTACAAGATCATGCAGAAGCAGGTGGACCTGGACCCGGAGATCCTGCGCGCCGTGGTCGAGCACCACGAGCGCCACGACGGCTCCGGCTACCCGCGCGGCCTGATGAGCGAAGATATCGGCCGGTTCTCGCGCATCATCAGCGTGGTCGACGTGTACGACGCGCTCACCAGCAGGCGCGTGTACAAGGACGCCATGGCCCCGGCCAAGGCCCTGGGCATGATGTACCAGTGGCGCGACAAGGACTTTCCCCCCAACGCCATCGAGAACTTTATCCGCTGCGTCGGCGTGTTCCCGGTGGGCAGCTTCGTGCGCCTTTCCGGCGGCGAGTACGGCGTCGTGACCAGCACCAGCGCCAAGCGTCCCACCAGGCCGGAGGTCAAGGTCATCCTGGACGCCGATATGCGCCAGCAGCAGCCGCGCGTGCTTGACCTGGAGGCCCTGAAGGGCACGCCCCAGGCCCAGGACATCGACGAGGTGCTGAACCCCGCCGACTACAAGATCGACCTGGAGCGCTTCTTCAACGCCTGAGCCCCCCAAGATATGACCTTCGCGTTGAGGCCTGCCCGCGCCACAGGCATTTCTGTATCACATCCTCAAAATACGTATTGCACTTTGCGCGTACCGGGAACATGTTCTCCCCCGGAGGCAGCGCATGTTTCAATGCATCAAGCGTAGCGAACTCAAGCCCGGCATGTTTGTCGTCAGCTATGGACTCGGCACCTTCGACAGCCCCATCGTCCGGGTTGGCGCGCACGTCTTGAATCGGTCTGAAATCAACGCGCTCATTGAGGATGACGCCGAGCAGGTGCTCATCGACACGAGCCACGCCGTGGCTTCGCGGCCCGGAGAGCACTGCGGGGCGGCGCCGGTCACAACCAGCCTGGCCGAGGAGCTGCTCATCGCCAGGCAGCTCTATTCCGAGGCCGTCAGTTATGTAAAACAATTCATGGGCGACGTGCGGCGCGGCACGGACATCGACTGCAGCAAGGCCATGCCCCTGATGGAGCGCTTCGTCCAGAGCGTGTTCCGCAACGACACCGCCGCCAAGACCCTGCTCAAGCTGCGCTGTTACGACGAGTATACCTACACCCACTCCATCAACGTCAGCGTCCTGGCCGTGCTTCTGGGCAAGCAGCTGGGCCTGGCCCGGTCCAAGCTGCTCATGCTGGGGCTGGCTGGGCTGATGCATGACACGGGCAAGGCGCGCATCCCGGAAAAGATCCTGAACAAGCCCGGCAAGCTCACCAAGAGCGAGTTTCTGGCCGTGCAGGTCCACCCGCTGGAGAGCTACAACATCCTGCGCCGGCAACGCGATGTGCCGCCCGAGGTGCTGCGCGCCGTGCTGGAGCACCACGAACGCCACGACGGCTCCGGGTATCCGCGCGGGCTCAAGGGCGAGGCCATCTCCAGGTTCTCGCGCATCATCGTCGTGGCCGACGTGTACGACGCGCTCACAAGCCATCGGACCTACAAGGAGGCCATGGCCCCGGCCAAGGCCCTGAGCCTGATGTTCCAATGCCGCGGCAGGCAGTACGACCCGGAGGATATCGACCATTTCGTCCGCTGCCTCGGCGTGTTCCCGGTGGGCAGCTTCGTGCGCCTTTCCGGCGGCGAGTTCGGCATCGTGACCAGCACCAACGCCGTGCGCCCCACCAAGCCGCAGATCAAGGTCATCCTGGACGCCAGGATGCGCCCGCAGCTGCCGCGCGTGCTCGACCTGGAGGCCCTGGAAGGCACGCCCTTGGGCCAGGACATCGCCGAGGTGCTGAACCCCGCCGACCACAAGATCGACCTGGAGCGTTTCCTGGGCGCCTAGGGGCCCAGGCCCGAGAACAGGCCCCGCAGCACCGCGCCCCCGGACGGGCAATCCGGGCGCGCTCCCACGCCTGTCCCCCGGCCGCTCGCATTACAATTCAAAATACGTATTGCACTCGCCATTCGCCTGGACTATACGTTCAAACGAAAGGTCTCCCGATGCACCAACGTATCAAGCGCAACGAACTGAAGCCCGGGATGTTCGTTGTCAGTCATGGCCTGGGCACCTTCGTCAGCCCCATCGTGCATGTGGGCGCTCACATTTTTCTGCAATCCCAAATCCAGGCCCTTGTCCCGCCCGACGTCGAGGACGTGCTCATCGACACCGCGGCCGCCATGCCCCTGCCGGACGAAGCGACGCCCTTGGGCGCGCCCGTCACCGTCAGCCTGGGCGAGGAACTGCCTGCGGCCAGGCGGCTCTACTCCGAGGCCCTGGATTATGTGCGGCATTTTGTGGACGGCGTGCGGCGCGGCACCCACGCGGACCTGAACGCGGCCACGCCCCTGGTGGAAAGCTTCATCGAGAGCGTGTTCCGCAACGAGACCGCAGCCGTGACCCTGTTCAAGCTGCGCGGCTTCGACGAGTACACCTACACCCACTCCATCAACGTCAGCATCCTGGCCGTGCTCCTGGGCAAGCACCTGGGCCTGGGCCGGCCCGACCTGCTCAAGCTGGGCTTGGCCGGACTCCTGCACGACGTGGGCAAGGCGCGCCTCCCGGCGAGCATCCTGAAGAAGCCCGGCAAGCTGACCGAGAGCGAGTTCCGGGCCGTGCAGACGCACCCGGCGGAGAGCCACAAGCTCCTGCTCCAGCACGAGAACATGCCCCCGGAGGTGCTGCGCGCCGTGCTTGAGCACCACGAGCGCCACGACGGCTCCGGCTACCCGCACGGCCATAAGGGGGACGCCATCGCCACGTTCTCGCGCATTGTCGCCCTGGTCGACGTGTACGACGCGCTCACGAGCCAGCGCGTTTACAAGGCCGCCATGGCCCCGGCCAAGGCCTTGAGCCTGATGTTCCAGATGCGCGGGGGCCAGTTCGCCGCAGACGACATCGACAACTTCATCCGCTGCATCGGCGTGTTCCCGGTGGGCAGCTTCGTGCGCCTTTCCGGCGGCGAGTTCGGCATCGTGGCCCGGGCCAATCCCCTGCGGCCCACCAAGCCGGAGATCAAGGTCATCCTGGACAGCGCCATGTGCCCCAGGAAGCCCTGCACCCTGAACCTGGAGGCCTTGGAGGGCACGCCCGAGTCCCAGGACATCGCCGAGGTCTTAAGCCCGGCCGAGCACAGGATCGACCTGGAACGCTACATCGACGCCTGAACCCCGCCCCCGGCGAGGTCCGCCCCGGTCCTTTCCCCTTGCCCGCGCGGACGCTTCGTGCTAGCCGCAGGCATCATGCTTGAATCCGTATCCGACCAGATCGTCCGCGTCAGCATCCTTGCCGTCCCCCTGCTCCTGGGCCTGACCTGCCATGAACTGGCGCATGGCCTGGTGGCCTTGTCCCTGGGCGACCCCACGGCCAAGCTCGCCGGGCGGCTGACCATGAACCCCCTCCGCCACCTGGACCCCATGGGCACCATCGCCTTCATCCTGGCCAGCATCGGCTGGGCCAAGCCCGTGCCCGTGAACGCCATGTACTTCAAGCGCCCCATGCGCGACATGATGCTCGTGTCCCTGGCCGGGCCAGGGGCCAACTTCGCGCTGGCCCTGCTCTTCGCCGGGGCCTTCCATCTGCTCCTGCCCCTGGCCCTCGCGAACCCGGAGCTGCGCTCGGTGCTGCACCCGCTGGTACTCATCGGCCAGGCCGGGGTGGTGGTGAACCTCATGCTGGCCTTCTTCAACCTGCTGCCCATCCCGCCGCTGGACGGCAGCAACATCCTGGCCTGGGCCTTGCCGGACAGGCTGGCCTACAGCTATCTCGCCCTTGGCCGCTACGGCTTCATGCTGCTCCTCGGCCTGCTCATCGTCTCGCAGCTCCTGGGCTTAAGCCTGCTGGGCTCGCTCATCTTCCCCCCGGTGGGCTTCGTCTCCGGGCTGCTTGGCGTGCCGCTCTAACCCTCCAACAAGAAAGCACAAAAATGACCGCCAAAAACGAACGCATCGTCTCCGGCATGCGCCCCACCGGGCCGCTCCATCTGGGCCACCACTTCGGCGTGCTGGCCAACTGGCTCAAACTCCAGGAGCAGCACGAGTGCTTCTTCTTCGTGGCCGACTGGCACGCCCTGACCACCGAGTACGCCGATCCCAAAAGGATCAAGGGCTTTGTGCCCGGCCTGGTCATCGACTGGATCGCCGCCGGCCTGGACCCTTCAAGGTGCGTCATCTTCCAGCAGTCCCAGGTCAAGGAGCACGCCGAGCTGCACCTGCTGTTGTCCATGCTGACCCCGCTGGGCTGGCTGGAGCGCTGCCCCACCTTCAAGGAGGTGGCCCAGGAGCTCTCCGGCCAGAAGGACCTGGCCACGTACGGCTTCCTCGGCTACCCGGTGCTCATGTGCTCGGACATCATCTTGTACAAGGCCACGGCCGTGCCCGTGGGCCAGGACCAGCTGCCGCACCTGGAGCTGACCCGCGAGATCGCCCGGCGCTTCAACCACCTGCACTGCCCCGAGAACGAGCCCTTTTTCCCCGAGCCCAAGGCGCTCTTGACCGAGGAGGCCAAGCTCCCGGGGCTCGACGGCCGCAAGATGAGCAAGAGCTACGGCAACTCCATCGCGCTCGGCGAGCCGCTGGAGGACATCGCGCCGAAGATCAAGACCATGCTCACGGACAAGAACCGCCTGCGCCGGGCCGACCCCGGCGACCCGGACGTCTGCAACCTGTTCCCCTACCACAAGCTCATGACCTCTCCCGAGCTGTGCGCGGAGATCCGCGAGGGCTGCACCAAGGCCGCACTCGGCTGCGTGGACTGCAAGAAGATCCTCATGGACTCGCTGACGCGCTTCCTTGAGCCCGTGCACGAGCGCCGCCGCGCCCTGGAGGGCGAC
>MGTN01000168.1:16788-19080 GCA_001799475.1 Desulfovibrionales bacterium GWA2_65_9
ATTTTGGCCGAGGGCAACGCGAGAGCCCGCGCCGTGGCCCGCAAGAACATCGAGGACATCCGCCAGGCCCTGAACTTCGAGTTCTAGCAGCGCAACAACCAGGGCCGGAGCCGGGCGTCGATTCGAAGTCGCCTGTTTCCGGCCCTTTTTCATTGGCCCAACCGGAGTACGCCCATGAACGAGCATGTCTGCATCTCAAAGCGCGCCAGGGAGATCACCCCGTTTCTGGTCATGGACATCCTGGAGGCCGCGCACAAAATCGAAGCCCAGGGGCACAGCGTCATCCACCTGGAGATCGGCGAGCCGGACTTCGACACGCCGGAATGCATCAAGGAGGCGGCCAGGAAAGCGCTCACAGACGGCCACACGCACTACACCCACAGCCTGGGCCTGCTGCCCCTGCGCGAGGCCATCTGCGAGGATTACCTGGCGCGCTACGGGGTCACCGTGCACCCGGACCAGGTCATCGTGACGCAAGGGACCTCCCCGGCCATGCTCCTGCTCTTCTCCAGCATCCTGGAGGCCGGCGACCAGGTCATCCTGTCCGACCCGGCCTATGCCTGCTACGACAACTTCATCCGCTTTGCCGGGGCCTGTCCGGTGCGCGTGGCCGTGAGCGAGGACGACAGCTTCCAGTACCGGCCCGAAGTCATTGAAGCTGCCCTGACCGACGCCACCCGCGCCATCCTGCTCAACTCCCCGGCCAACCCCACGGGCACGCTCCTGTCAGCCGAGCGCATGCAGGCCGTGGCCGACATCGCGGCCCGGCACGGCGCGTCCATCGTCTCCGACGAGATCTACCACGGCCTGGTCTACGAGGGACGCGAACACAGCGCGCTGGAGTTCACGGACCAGGCCTTTGTGCTCAACGGCTTCTCCAAGCTCTACGCCATGACCGGCTGGCGGCTGGGCTACCTCATCGCGCCGCGCCAGTTCATCCGGCCCATGCAGAAGCTCTGTCAGAACTTCTTCATCAGCGCCAATTCCGTGGCCCAGCATGCGGGCATCGCCGCGCTGAAAGAATCCGCCGCAGACGTGGCGCGCATGAAGGCCGTGTACGACGAGCGGCGCAGGTTCCTCTTGCCGCGCCTGAAGGCCCTGGGCCTGGGCGTGGCCCACGACCCCACGGGCGCGTTCTACGTGCTGGCCAATGCAAAGCACTGGGCCGCGCGCTTCGGCGGCAGCTCGCTTAGGCTGGCCTTCGACATCCTGGAAAAGGCCCATGTGGGCGTGACTCCGGGCATCGACTTCGGGGCGGGCGCCGAGGGCTTCCTGCGCTTCTCCTATGCCAATTCCCTGGAAAACATCGCCCTCGGTCTGGACCGGCTGGCGGTCTACGCCCAGGCCATGGGCAGCCCAGGCCATGGGCAGGCCTGATACCTGCGTGGCCAAAGGCTGATAACAACTCGCGGGCTTGCTTCCAGCGATTGATGTGTTACCTTGCCCCAAGCCTGCAGGACAAAGACGCAGGGGGCAGGATGTCCAGATGCGGACGCTCGTTTTAGTGCTTTGCATGGCGCTGTTGGCTCCGGCGCTGCTGTATGCGGCCCAGGGCGGCCAGGGCCAGGTGCGCGCAAAAAAGCACCGGGCAAAGGCCGCGGCCAAGGCCCCCAAGCCAGCCGAAAAGCCCAAGCTCAGCCAGGCGGAACTCCTCGCGCCGTACAGCGCCATGAGCCGCGAGAAGGCCGGCCCGGCCAACGCCGCCAGCGGCCAGGGCGGGAACCGGCCCGATCTGCAGGACAGCTACCAGTCCAACGCCACAAGCTGGAAGCTGGACCTGTCCCTGGACCCGAAACGCCTGCAGGACGACTCGCCCCTGCGCTTCCGCCTGGGCCGGGAGCAGAAGGCGGTGGACCCGCTGACGCACAAGGAGCTGACCCCGCGTGCGGACCCGCTCAAGGCCCAGCAGAGCCTCAAGGACCTGGATCTGAAAGGGGTGCTGGAGAACGTGGGCGGCAAGGCCGAGGTCCAGGTGGACGTGCTCAAATTCTAGCGGAGTGATCCCGTGTCCATACGCCTGTTCGACTTTCTCACCGGCCTCTCCGGAGCGCTGGACCTCATCAGCCCGGAGGTGGTGGGCCACCACAAGCGCGTGGCCTATGCCGCAGTGCGCCTGGCCAGGGCCCTTGACCTGCCGCGCGCCGAGCGCACCGACCTCTACGTGGCCGGGCTCCTGCACGATGTCGGCGGCTTCTCCATCCAGAGCCGGCTGGCGGCCCTGCAGTTCGAGGCCGACGGCGCGCACCACGCCGAGCTGAGCTACCGCCTGTTGCGCAAGAATCCGCTGCTGGA
>MGTN01000168.1:19147-27523 GCA_001799475.1 Desulfovibrionales bacterium GWA2_65_9
CTTTCCGGCAGCCTCTTCGATCCGCTCGTCGTGGAGGCCCTGGACAAACTGGCCGGAGCGGAGCGCTTCTGGGCAGACATGACCAGCCTTGACCCCACCCGCGCCCTGGCCGACTCCCCGGACATGTTCGACGAGCGCGGCATGACGCGCGGCCAGCTCATGGCCGCATCCCAGGCCTTCTCGCAGATCATCGACTTCCGCAGCCGCTTCACGGCCACGCACACGCGCGGCGTGGCCGAGACCGCGGTGTGCCTGGCCGAAAAGGCCGGGTTCAACGCCCCGGACCTGGACCAGATGCGCCTGGCCGGGAACCTGCACGACCTGGGCAAGCTGGCCGTGCCCTCGGAGATCATCGAAAAGCCCGGCCCGCTTGACGCGCAGGAGCGGGACATCATGCGCCGCCACCCGGAACTGGGCCACGCCATCTTAAGCTCCGTGCCCGGCCTGGAGCAGGTCGCGGACTGGGCCGCGCAGCACCACGAGCAACCCGGCGGCCAGGGCTACCCCGGCGGGCTCTCCGGCCGGGAGCTGTCGCTCGGCTCGCGCATCATGGCCACCGCCGACGTGTTCACCGCCCTGCGCGAGGACCGGCCCTACCGCACGGGCATGGGCCGGGACGCCACCCTGCGCATCCTGGACGACATGGCCGCCCACGCCGCCCTGGACCCGCTGATGACCTCCCTGGTGCACGAGCACCACACGGAGCTCAACGAGCGCCGCCTGGCCGCCCAGACCCTGGCCGCCGCCGAGTTCCGCGAGTTCTATTCCGGCCTGGAGCAGTAGCCCGCCAGGCTTCCGGGGCGAATGGACAGTGCAGGATTTCAGCATGTCCAGGATCAATGCTGGAGCCTTTATTGTCTTGGTTACAGATTGGGCCATGCCGCAACAACGGCCCCGTTGCTCAAAACGTTGGGCTTGGCGCTGCACCGTGCCCGCAAAGCCTGTGTTCCCCATGGTAACGGACGTCTTTTTCGCACCAGCAGACAAAAGCAAGGGTCGGATGCTTGGTGTCTGACCGGGCCGCAATAATCCCGCCCACTTGCCATCGCCGCCGCCAGCGGCTACCATCCGCAAAATTGTTCAGGCCAACGGACCAAATACGGCCACGGGGCCGACAGGGGCAGCGCATGACCACCTTTGCGGCGGACCTGCACATCCACTCGCGCTATTCGCGCGCCACCAGCAAGGGCCTGACCGTGCGCAGCCTGGCCGCCTGGGCCGAGGTCAAGGGCCTCAGCGTGCTCGGCACCGGGGACTGCACCCACCCCGGCTGGCTGGACGAGATCGGGCGCGAGCTGGTGGACGACGGCTCCGGGCTCCTGCGCCTGCGCGACACCTCCGGCCTGGCGGCAGAGATTCCCGGTCTGGCCGACCAACTCGGCGGCCACCACGGGGCTGCGCTGGCAGGCAACGCTCGCTTCATGCTCCAGGGCGAGATCAGCTCCATCTACAAACGCGGCGGCCGGGTGCGCAAGGTGCATAACCTCGTCTACCTGCCCACCCTGGAGGCCGCCAAGAGCCTCAACCAGAAGCTGGCCCAGGTGGGCAACCTGGCCTCGGACGGCCGGCCCATCCTGGGGCTCGACAGCCGCATCCTGCTGGAGCTGGTGCTCCAGACCCACCCCGAGGCCTTCCTGGTGCCCGCGCACATCTGGACGCCCTGGTTCTCGCTCTTCGGCTCCATGTCCGGGTTCGACAGCGTGGAGGAGTGCTACGGCGACTTAAGCGCGCACATCTTCGCCATGGAGACCGGCCTGTCCTCGGACCCCGGCATGAACTGGACCATCTCGGCCCTGGACCGCTACCGCATGATTTCCAACTCCGACGCCCACTCCGGCGAAAAGCTGGCGCGCGAGGCCAACCTGTTCCGGGGCGAGGCCTCCTTCTCCGGCATCCGCCAGGCCCTGCGCGCGCACCAGACGGGCCTGCAAGGCGACTGCGAGTTCCTGGGCACCGTGGAGTTCTTCCCCGAGGAGGGCAAGTACCACATGGACGGGCACCGCAAGTGCAACTGGTCCATGGAGCCGGGCGAGACCGTGGCCAACCGGGGCCTGTGCCCGGTCTGCGGCAAGCCCGCCACCCTGGGCGTGCTGCACCGCGTGCTGGCCCTGGCCGATCGGCCCGAGCCCGTGCAGCCCGAGGGCCAGCCCGGCTTTGATTCGCTCATCCCGCTGAAGGAGGTGCTCTCTGAGGTGCTGGATGTGGGCGCGGGCTCCAAGAAGGTCGCCCTGGAATATTTCCGGCTCATCACGGCCCTGGGTCCGGAGCTGTTCATCCTGCGCGAGGCGCCGCTGCCGGACATCCGCCGGGCCTCGCCGGTGCTGGCCGAGGCCGTGGAGCGCATGCGCGCGGGGAAAGTGCTGCGCAAGAGCGGCTATGACGGCGAGTTCGGCGTCATCACCGTGTTCACGCCCGAGGAACGCGCCGAGATGCGCCACGGCGGGCGGCTGGTGGCGGCCCAAGGCCAGCGCGGGCGCAAGCGCGCCCTCCCGGCCAAGACCGAGGCCGAGCCGGAAGCGGCAGGCGATCCCGAGCCTGCGGCGCAGGCCAATGCCCCGGCCACACGCCCGGACGGCCTGAATCCGGCCCAGGCCCTCGCCGTGTACGCCGGGCCAGGGCCGACCCTGGTGCTGGCCGGACCGGGCACGGGCAAGACCCACACCCTGATCCGCCGCGTGGAGCACCTGCTCGACGAGGGCGTCCCGGCCGACGCCCTGGCCGTGGTGACCTTCACCCGCCGCGCCGCAGGCGAGCTGTCCGAGCGCCTGGCCTCCTCACGCGGTCCGGGCCAGCCCCTGCCGCTCACCGACACCCTGCACGCCCTGGCCCTGGCCCTGTGGACCATGCGCCGGGGCCAGCCCCCGGTGCTCTTGTCCGAGGACGCCGCCCGCAAGCTCTTCCTGGAGTCCCTGCCCGAAAACATGAGCAAGTCCGAGCGCACGGCCCTGTTCCGCCGCCACAGCCTGGCCCGCGAGAGCCTCGCCCCGCTAGATGGGCCGACGGCCGAGGCAGACGGCGCATTGGCCGCGCAGGCCCAGGCCGAGGTGGCCGAGCTCAAGGCCACGCGCAACCTGGCGGACTTCACGGACTTGATCGAGTTTCTGCTGGCCGAGGTGCGCCAGCCCGGCTTCCGCCCGCCCTTTGCGCACCTGCTGGTGGACGAGATCCAGGATCTCTCGGCCCTGCAGCTGGAGGCCGTGCTGGGCCTGGCCGGGCCGCCTGAAAATATCGGCAATGGGGGCGAAGGCTTCTTCGCCATCGGCGACCCGGACCAGAGCATCTACGGCTTCCGGGGCGCGGCGGGCAACGTGCAGGAACGCCTGGCCAAGCGCTGGCCGGGCCTTGCGGTGCTGGCCCTGGCCGAGAACTACCGCAGCGGCCAGGGCATCCTGGACGCCGCCCGCGCTGTCCTGGCGAGCGCTCCCGCAGACGGTTCGCCTCCCCCCCTCCGGGCCAGGCCCGGCGCCACCGGCCAGGTGGAGCTGGTGCAGACCCCGGACGCCCATTTCGAGGCCCGCTGCATTGCCGAGCGCGCCCGCAAGCTCCTGGGCGGCACCAGCCTGACCCTGCTGGACGCCTCGGCCCCGCCGCTGGCTCCGGGCGACATCGCCGTCTTGGTGCGCTTCCGCGCGCTCATCAATCCCCTCAAGGCCGCGCTGGAACAGGCCGGGCTGCCCTGCTCCGCGCCCGAGGCCGAGGTCTTCTGGGAGGAGCCGCGCGTGGCGGCCATTTTGCGCGTGGCCGAAAAGCTCTTTGGCCTGCCTGCGGGTGATGGTTCCGATGGTGGTTCTGGCGATGCGCCGGAGAACGCGACGGGAAACACCACGGAGAGCACCCCAGATGACCGCGCCGTGGCCGTGAACCTGCCGGAGTTCCTGCTGCTGCAAGGCCCGCGCGTGCTGCCCCCGGCCCTGCGCGAGAGCCCGCCCTTTGACCGCTTCTTCTGGGAAGGCCCGGCCTTCCGCGACCTCTGCCAGGAGTTCGACGCGCACCACGGCTGGGTCGGGCTGCTGGACTGGGTGCGCCTGCAGGCCGGGCTGGCCGAGCTGCGCCACAGCGCGCAGAAGGTGCGCCTCATGACCCTGCACGCGGCCAAGGGCCTGGAGTTCGAGGCCGTGTTCCTGCCCGCGCTGGAGGAGGGCATTCTGCCCTTTGCCGGGCCGGGCTGGCGTCCTGAAGACGCGGCCGCGCTTTCGCCGGAAGCGCTGGCGGAAGAACGCCGCCTGCTCTACGTGGGCATGACCCGCGCCAAAAGCACGCTCTGCCTGTCCTGCGCCGGGGAGCGCACGCTCTATGGCCGCAGGTGCACCCAGACGCCCTCGCGCCTGCTGGACGCCCTGCCCAAAGACGCCCTGCGGCGCAGGCAGATCGTCCAGAAGATGAAGTCAAAGCAGACGCACCTGTCGCTGTTCTGACCGCCCCGGCCCCCCGGCAACACCCGCGCGCATCTTGCCTGTGGCCGTGCCCTCTGGTATATTTCCCCTCGCCCGGCAGGATATACCCAAATCGCCGCCTGCCCACCGGAGAGACACATGGCCCAGTACATCATCCACCCCATCGTCATGGGCACCAAGGTCTTTGACCACAGCATGATGACCTACCAGCACGCCCCCGGGAAGCAGTACACCATCCCCATCTACTGCTGGTATCTTGAGGGCGGCGACAAGAAGATCCTCGTCGACACCGGCGAGATGCGGCCCATCGTCTCGGCCGAGCGCGAGGCGGCCATAGGCGGCAAAATCCACACCTTTGCGGAGGGCCTGGCGCTCTATGGCCTGAGGCCCGAGGACATCGACATCGTCATCCACACGCACCTGCACAGCGACCACTGCGAGAACGACTCCGAGTGTGTCAACGCGCGCATCTACGTGCACGAGGCGGAACTCAGGCACATCCACGACCCGCACCCGCTGGATTTCCGCTACCTGGAGGACTACATCCTCGATGTGGAGGAGAACGGGCAGCTGGAGATCCTCACCGGCGACGCCGAGATCGTGCCCGGCGTGCGCGTGATGCACACCCCGGCCCACACCGAGGGCGGGCTGACCGTGCTGGTGGACACGGCCAAGGGCGTGGCCGCCATCACCGGCTTCTGCGTGATCATGGAGAACCTCCTGCCGCCAAAGGAAATCACCGCCCGCGAGATGGAGGTCATCCCCTGCGGCACGGTGGTCAACAGCTATCAGGCCTATGACAACATCCTCAAGGTCAAGGCCGTGGCGGACATCCTGCTGCCCCTGCACGAGCCGCGCTTCGCGTCCACACCCAACATTCCCGAGTAGGTCCCAATATCCCGGAGCAGGGCCCAATACCCCCAGTTGGACCGATCCGCTCAGAACAGGTCCAGTTTTCCCCAAACAGCCCGTCTGCCGTGGCCCGGACAAGCCGTAACAGCCCCGTACCAATTCCAAAACAAGAAGCCGGACCCCCGCAAGGAGGCCCGGCCTGTTGCCGTCATGAACGTGTGAAGGGAGCTGGCGCCCTGCTCAGCGGTGGGGGCCGGGTCCAGAGCCGTGGCTGGGGCCCATTCCCCCAAACCCAGCGCTCGGTCCGCCATGCCCGCTGTCGCCGCGGTCATGGGATTGGCCCTGCAGGCTGTCCTTGGCCTCCTCGGCGCTGTGGTCGCGCTTCAGGATCAGGAGCGGGTCCTGGGCCTTGGTCTGGTCCTGGGTCTGGATCTGGGTCTTGGTCTGGTCCTTCATCTGATCCTTCATCTGATCCTTCATCTGGGCCTGGGCCGGGGCTGCGCTGAAAAATCCGAGCGCCAGGCCCAGGGCCAGGGGCAAAAGTCTGCTTCGCATGGGGCTGCTCCTTGAACGCTATGGTGGTGGCAAGGGAGTGGATGGGCGAGCCTACCGCACCTGAAGCGCCGCAGTCAACGCTACAGACAGCGCCACAGTCGCCCCCCCGCCTTGACGCCCGGCCCGAAAATCGACAAGGGTCCAGGAGAAGAGCAACCCGGAGGTGCCCATGCCCTTTCGCAGAAAAAAGATCTCCATCATCGGCGCGGGCCAAGTGGGCGCAACCTGCGCGCTCATGGCCGCCAGCCGCGACATGGGCGACGTGGTGCTGCTCGACCGCGACGCGGGCACGGCCAAGGGCAAGGCGCTGGACATCCTCCAGGCCGGAGCGGTTCAGCTCTTCGACGGCACGGTGCGCGGCACCATCGACTACGCCGACACGGCAGGCTCCGACGTGGTGGTGGTCACCGCAGGCTCCCCGCGCAGGCCCGGGCTCACCCGCGACGACCTGCTGGCCATCAACGCCGGCGTGGTGGCCTCCTGCTGCCGCGAGATCAAGCGCAGCTCGCCCGAGGCCGTGGTCATCATCGTCACCAACCCGCTCGACGCCATGACCTTCATCGCCAGCCGCGAACTCGGCTTCCCGCGCCAGCGGGTGCTGGGCATGGCCGGGGTGCTCGACTCCGCGCGCTTCCGCAGCTTCGTGGCCGAGGAGCTTCAGGTCAGCGTGCGCGACGTGCAGGCCCTGGTCCTGGGCGGCCACGGCGGCAGCATGGTGCCCATGCCCCGGCACTGCTTCGTGGGCGGCGTGCCGCTGACGCAGCTTCTGGCCCCGGAGCGCATCCAGGCCCTGGTCGAGCGCGCAAGGCTGGGCGGCGACGAGATCGTGGGCCTGCTCGCCACCGGCTCGGCCTACTACGCGCCAGCCGCCAGCATCGTGCAGATGGCCGAGGCTGTGCTGCGCAACCAGCGGCGCATCCTGCCCTGCGCGGCGCTTCTGGAGGGCGAGTACGGCGTGTCCGGGCTCTTTGTGGGCGTGCCCTGCCTGCTCGGCGGCGGCGGCCTGGAAAAGGTCTGCGAATTCGAGCTGGACGCGACCGAGCGCGCGGCCTTCGAGCATTCCGTGGCCCGGGTGCGCGCCCTGGTGGACGACCTCTCCCGCCTGGGACTCTAGCCAGCGCAGCCATGAGAGCCCGCGCCGCCATCTGCCTCTGCCTGGCCCTGCTCCTTTCGGCCAGCCTGTGCCTGCCCCAGACGGCCCAGGCCGAGCCGGTGCGCAAGAGCGTGTTGTTCCTGAACTCCTACCACAACGGCTATGCCTGGTCCGACGACATCCTGACGGGTCTGCGCTCCTTCTTCGCCGAGTCCGGCTATGCCGTGGACCTGCAGATCGAGTACATGGACACCAAGCGCTTCGCCACGCCGGAGCGCGAAAAGGCGCTGTTCGAATTCTACCGCGAGAAGTTCAAGGGCGCGCGCTTCGACGTCATCATCGCCTCCGACGACTTCGCCTACAACTTCATCCTGGACTACCAGGACAGGCTCCTTCCCGGCGTGCCCGTGGTCTTCTGCGGGGTCAACGACTTCAAGCCGCAGCGCCTGCAGGGCATCGAGAACATCACCGGCGTGGTCGAGAACGTGGACTTCGAGGCCACCCTGCGCCTGGCCGCGCGCCTGCACCCGGACCTGCAGCGCATGGTCGTCATCGGCGACCGCTCGGTCACCGGCATGGCCATCCAGGGCCAGATCCGCGAGGTGGCCCCGAAGCTCAAGGGCATCCTGGACCTGGAATTCTGGGATGACCTGCCGCTCGGCGAGATTCTGGAGCGCCTGGGCACCATGCCCAAGGACGCCATGCTCTTCGTCATCCCCATCTACCTGGAGCGCGACGGCAAGCTCTATTCGGCGGACGAGGTGGTGGCGGTGATCGCGGCCAACGTGACCATGCCGGTCTTCAGCTGCTGGCGGTTTCTGCTGGGCCACGGCATGGTCGGCGGACGCCTGCACAGCGGCGTGGACCACGGCCGCATGGCCGCGCGCCTGGCCTTGCGCATCCTGACCGGGGAGAAGCCGGCGAACATCCCGGTGGTGGAGCGTTTCGACGACCCTTACGCCTTTGACTACAACGTGCTGCGGCGGCTCTCCATCCCCCTCTCGAACCTGCCCCAGGGCAGCGAGGTCATCAACGAGCCGTACGCCTTCTACACCATCAACAAGGGCCTGTTCTGGACCATCATCGTCAGCCTGGTGACCCTGGTCTTCATCCTGGTGCTGCTGGTGGCCAGCATCAGCCAGCGCCGCCGCATCCAGGAGCGCGTCAACGACCAGCTCTCGTTCCTCAAGATCCTGATGAACGCCATCCCGCTGCCCATCTACTCGCTGGGCCGCATGGGCGCCTTCCAGGACTGCAACCTGGCCTTTGAGCACTTCTTCGGCGTCACCCGCGAGGGCATCGCCGGGCGCCTGCCGCAGGACATCGGCGACCCGGCCGTGGCCGGCGCGGACTGCCTGCGCGACGAGGTGGACCGCCAGCTGCTTGCGGCCCCGGGCGCGCGGATCTATGAATGCTCGCTCGACGCGGCCCACGGCGGCGTGCGCTCCATGATCGTGAGCAAGGCCACCTACCGCAGCGCCA
>MGTN01000168.1:27579-27928 GCA_001799475.1 Desulfovibrionales bacterium GWA2_65_9
GCCGAGGAGGAGCTGCGCCAGGCCGAGGAAAAGTACCGCGGCATCTTCGAGAACTCGGTGCTGGGCATCTTCCGCGCCGCGCCGGACGGCACCCTGCTCGACGCCAACCGCGCGCTTCTGGACATGCTGGGCCAGGGCGACCTGGCCTCCCTGCGGGCCATGGGCGCGGGCTTTCTCTCCGCCGCCGGCGCCGAGGCCCGGCTCACCGCCGCGCCCGGCCCCGGCGGGGCCGCGGGCTACCGCCGCGAGATCCAGCGCCCGGACGGCCAGCGCATCGCCGTGTTCCTGCACATCCGGGGCGTGGCCGATTCGGCCGGGAACCTGCTGGCGTTTGAGGGCATCGTGGAGG
>MGTN01000169.1:0-348 GCA_001799475.1 Desulfovibrionales bacterium GWA2_65_9
GGTTCAACCATGATCCAAAACGCCCGCGCCGGTTGCTGCTTCACAAGCGCGAAATTCGCGAAATGTGGGACGCGGTTAGGCAGAAGGGTATGACCATCGTTCCGGTGCAGGTATATCTGAAAGAAGGCCGCGCAAAGGTCGAAATTTCACTGGCCAAAGGCAAAAAACTGTATGACAAGCGCCAGGATATCGCCCGCCGGGACCAGGAACGGGAGCTGGAACGCGAACAAAAAGAGCGTTCCTGAAATTATTTTATTCAGATTGGAATAAGAATATGCTTGGTAGTGACCTGCTTGCTCTTGTGATCACCCTGGTTGCCGCATTGGTATGGCTGCGGTTGAATGATTT
>MGTN01000169.1:628-770 GCA_001799475.1 Desulfovibrionales bacterium GWA2_65_9
GTGACCTTCTGGCTGGATAGTCCAGTAGGTATTATTGCATTAATGGTGTTATGCGGCGGCGATGGCTTCGGCGATGTGATCGGCAAACGCATCGCTTCGCGGGCGCTGCCATGGTCTCCGCGCAAGACCTGGGCGGGTTCTT
>MGTN01000169.1:789-5315 GCA_001799475.1 Desulfovibrionales bacterium GWA2_65_9
GTGCTGCTCACCTGGACCTTCCGCAACCACAAGCCGCGCAAGGTCAATGGCCTGTTCCGCAAGCTGCAGATCGTGTCCTCGGCCTTCATGGCCACCAGCCACGGCCAGAACGACGCCCAGAAGACCATGGGCATCATCACCTTGGCCCTGTTCATTTTTCACATGATTCCCGGCACCGAGATCCCCCTCTGGGTGAAGATCTGTTGCGCCGGAGCCATGGGCCTGGGCACGGCCACGGGCGGCTGGAAGATCGTCAAGACCATGGGCCACAAGATCTTCAAGCTCGAGCCCATCCACGGCTGCGCGGCCGAGACCGCAGCGGCCCTGGTCATCACCGGGGCCAGCCATTTCGGCGCGCCCATCAGCACCACCCACGTCATCTCCACCTCGGTCCTCGGCGTGGGGGCGAGCAAACGGCTCTCCGCCGTGCGCTGGGGCGTGGCCGGGAACATGGTCATGGCCTGGATCATCACCATCCCGGCCTCGGCGCTGGTCGCGGCCCTGTCCTTCTATGCCCTGAAGTTTGTCGGCGTGATCCACTAAGCCGCATCTCCCTCCCTGTCCGAGCCTCACGCCCGGTCGTCGTGTTGATCCTCGCGTCCAATCCGCTTCTGCCCGATATTTCGTATCGGGAATATTGATGCAATAACTGTTTGTATCAATTGGGCCGCCCTGATAAGCTTGTGAAGCTGATGAAAGCAAAGGAGGGAGCCATGATGGAGCCGATGCACGAAGGCCTGCGTTCCGACATCGAGGAGCAGGTGCGCGAGCGTTTCCGCAAGGCAGCCATTAGCCCGCGCGGACTCTTTTCCTATCCCACCGGACGTGCAGGCCTGCTGGCCCTGGCCTATGCCGCTCGAGATCTGAATCTCGGAGAGACGCTTTCCGCCTTGCCCGAGTCCGTGCAGGAGTCCTTCTGCGGCGTGGGCAACCCCTTTGCCGCCGGGCTGCCTGGCGTGGGCGGTCAGGTGCTTGACGTGGGCTGCGGGGCCGGGGTGGACGTCCTGGTGGCGGCGCTTTCGGTCGGGCCAGAGGGCCATGTGACCGGACTCGAGTTCTCCCCGGAGATGCGCGAACGCGCCCAGGCCAACGCCGCCCTGGCCGGAGTTGGCAATGTATCCTTCATGCCCGGAGGTGCGGAGGAGCTGCCCTTTGCCGACGCCAGCTTTGATCTGCTCATCTCAAACGGCGTGTACAACCTCGTGTTGCACAAGCGCCAGGCCTTGGCCGAGGCCTACCGGGTGCTGCGGCCCGGCGCGCGGCTCCAGGTGGCGGACCAGATCCTGGAGGACGCTGCGCCGTTCCAACAGGATCTGGGCCTCGGCAGCCCGCCCGAGGCCAAGAATTGGGCCACTTGACGGGATGGCGCTGTTCCGGGAAAGGTTTTCCTGGAGATGATCCAGTCCGTCGGGTTTGTTGAGCCCAGACTGCTGCACCGGACAGGCTTCAAGAGCTCGCCGGTGACGGTCGGTGCTGTCTTCAGCGCGCGCAAACCTGGCTGAACGCCCCTGCTCCCGCAGGCCTCACGACCGCATCCCTTGACACACGCTTTTTGAACGTTCAGGGTGCGTACCATCGGACAAGGTTGAACTTTCGGTTCGGTCTTTGAACGGTTAGGACTCAAATTGCCTACGGGCAGAGCACGAGGGCATGGGACAGAATCAGGGCAGAGTGCTGGTGGTGGATGACGAAGCGGTCAATGTGGCCGTGCTTCGCGGCATCCTGAGCCATGCCGGCTACGAGGTCCTGAGCGCCGTAACCGGTCCTGCGGCCATGGCCTTGGCCACAGCCGAGCGCCCGGACATGATCCTGCTCGACGTCATGATGCCGGGCGTGTCGGGATTCGAGGTCTGCCAAAGGCTCAAAATCGACCCTGCAACCGCCCATGTGCCTATCATCTTCGTCACCAGCCTGGCGGATGTCTCACAAAAGCTCACGGGGCTGGAGCTCGGCGCCGTGGACTACATCACCAAGCCCTTCTTTGCCCCGGAGGTCGTGGCGCGCGTGCGTTCGCACATGGATTTCCAGCGCCGCCAGGGCGACATCATCCAGGAGCAGGCCAGCCGTCTGGGCCAGATCCAGGCGGCGCAGCGGGCGTTGCTCGTCCGTCCGGAGCATCTGCCCGGGGCGCGCTTTGCCGTGCATTTCGTGCCCGTGCTCGAGGCCGGGGGCGATTTCTACGAGGTGGTGGACTTCGGCCAGGGGCGGGCAGCCTATTTTCTGGCCGATGTGAGCGGGCACGACCTGGGCGCATCCTTCATCACCTCCTCGCTCAAGGCGCTGTTCCATCAGCACGCCGCACCGGACCGCCATCCTGCCGAGACGCTCAAGGCCATGAACCGCATCCTCTGCGCCATCACCCCGGAGGAGCTGTATCTCACCGCCGTGCATCTGTCTGTCGACAGGGCCCGCGGGACCTATGCCCTGAGCGTGGCCGCGCATCCGCCCGTACTGGCCAGCCTGGCCGGAAACCAGCCGATTTTCATCGATCTCCCCGGTTCGCCGCTGGGACTCTTCGACGAGGTGGAATTTGCCAGCGTCGAGGGCCGCCTGCGCCCGGGCGACCGCTTTTTCCTCTACACGGACGGCCTGGCCGACGGAGTTAGCGGCGGCCTGGCGACCTCGCGCATGTTCCGTTCGCGGCTGTGCGAGGTCTGCACGCGCACAGGACCGTTGCAGCTGTCCGAGGCAGTCCGGCACATCGTCACCGAGCTTGTTGGTGATGGTACCCCTGGCGACGACATCGTGCTGCTGGGGGTGGAGGTGTGAAGTCTGTCCAGGCAGGGGCCGCAACAAAGGTTCTGGAGCGCAGTTTCCCAGCCAGCCCTGACGCGGTGGAGTCCTTCATTGCCGACATGCGCGCGCACCTGAAGGCCTGCGGCCTGGAGGCCGTCTGCTTCGACCTGGAGCTCATGGCGCGCGAGGCCCTGGGCAACGCCGTGCGCCACGGGAGCCGAGGGGATTCGGCGCAGTGTGTCAGCGCCCGGCTTGCAGTGCAGCCAGACCGGGTCGAACTGTGCGTCGCCGACAGCGGCGCTGGTTTTGACTGGCGCAACGCGCCAAACTGCCTGCCCAACCCGTCCTGCGAGACGGGCCGGGGCCTGTGCATCCTGAAACACTATGCGGACACGGTGGAATTCAACGATTCTGGAAACACTGTCTGTATTTCCAAGCTATTGCCTTTTGAGGAGGGACAGATGAGCACGAGAGAAGGAACGCTGGAGAAGCTCACGCTTGCGACCAACGTCTCCGCAAATAACGTCCAGGCCCTGCGGGAATTGTTCAAGCAGCACTTGCAAGATGGCGTCCGGAGTCTGGAACTGGATTTTCGCCAGGTGGAGAGCATCGACTCCGTGGGCATCGGGCTGCTCGTGGCCACGCACAACTCCCTGGCCAAGGCGGGCGGGAGCCTGGCCCTGGTCAACGTGAGCCAGGACATCCACCAGCTGTTCACCCTGATGCGCCTGGACAAGCATTTCAGCGTTTCTCAGGCCAATGCGGCCAATGCGGCCGATGCGGAGGGATAGAGCCGTGACGCTTGAAGCCAGTGACCTCATGACGGGCTTTGTGGAAGACTGCCGCGAGCATCTGGACCACATCGAGGCAGCGCTCATGGACATCGAGGCCGCCGGGGACAACCAGGACCCGGAGGTGGTCAACAGCGTGTTCCGCGCTGCGCACTCCATCAAGGGCGGGGCGGGCATGCTCGGCCTCGACAACATCAAGGCCCTCTCGCACATGCTCGAGAACGTGCTGCACATGGTGCGCAGCAATGAATTGGTGCCCAACCACGACGTCGTGGACGTGCTTCTCAAGGGCTTCGACAAGCTGACTGAAATGGTGAACAACATTGAGGAGAGCGAGAACATCTCCATCGATGCCCATGTGGCGAAACTGGTTGCACTGACAGCCAAGAACGCCGCACGTACGGAGGCCCCAAAAGAGCCGGCGAGGATCGATGTCGGGCAGTCGCGCATCTTCACCGTGGACCCGGTGAGTCTTGAGCAGGCCAAGGCCGGCGGCAACGAGATCTATCTGCTGGAATACGACCTCATCCACGACATCCACGGCAAGGGCAAAATGCCCCTGGAGGTCTTGCGGTCCCTCACGGACACCGGGCGCATCGTGGACTGCAAGGTTGATTTCGCGGCTGTGGGCGACCTGGACGCCTTCAACAACGCCATTCCGTTCTATGTGCTCTTCGCCACGATCCTGGAGCCCAAGTACGTGTACGGGCTGGTCAAGCTGGCCCCGGAGCGCGTGCGGCACATCGACGATGCCGGGGATGCGGTGCATGTCGCGCCGCTGTCCACATTCCGCGAGGAATTCGGGGCTGTGGTGCTGAACGTCAAGGACAGGGCAGGGCGCATTACCGTGCCCAAGCATGTCGATGCGCATGTCCTGGCCAACCTGCGCGTGGCCCTGCTGGGCGCCATGAGCCGCTGCGCCAGCCTGGTTGTGGACTGGGCTGGCGTCACACAGTGCGACATATTCTTCTACCAGATGCTCTGCGCCGCGCAGCATAT
>MGTN01000169.1:5323-10603 GCA_001799475.1 Desulfovibrionales bacterium GWA2_65_9
TTTGCCCGATTGTTTTTCGTATTGCCTAGTGTCGCGTCCTCGAAGAAAGTGCTTATTAAATGTGCAGACCGAAGGGCATTTTAAGGCAATCACATCAATGATTCCATTAATGCGCTGGCAGACTTTGCATGCATTAATTCCGAGGACACGACACTAGGCGCGTGAAAATATCAGGGGCAGCGCTATGAAAAGACGTCTCTTTGCTGTGTCTGTTGTGCTCGTCTTCCTGATCGCCGTGCCGATGCTGTTCTCTTCTTTGGCACGCGCCGCAGGGTCACGGAGCGGATCTGCTGAGGATCGTGAAATAACAACCAATGTGTACTTTGCGCTGGACAAAGAGTTCAAGGCGCAAACAGGTGACAACACCGAATTTGTGGTGAAGACATTCAATGGGGAAGTCACGCTTGATGGTGCCGCAAATGAGCAGGAGAGCATCAACAGGGCTGTCGAAATCGCCCGCAGGATCAGCGGCGTGAAGTCTGTCGAGAATCGTATGGCGGTCAGAATGTACTAGTGGCCCGGTGCTTCGCACGTCCGTGTGACGCGCCGGCTCATTGTTGTGCTCACGCTTTGTGCACAGTCATCTGCATCAAACCGCGAGCAATCCCGGATGGAACGGAAAGGCCTGAGAAAAGCCCCTGCGTCTTTCGATGCAGGGGCTTGTCTTTTCTGGAGCCAGCGAGGAGAATCGAACTCCTGACCTGCTGATTACGAATCAGCTGCTCTGCCGTCTGAGCTACGCTGGCATGACCGGCTTGCTTGATATCCGAGGGGCGTCCTACGGGTCAAGGGGTTTGTGCGTCAATCGAACCTGTGGCCGCGCCGATGTTCCCAGATGGGGATCATGGGCAGCAGATCGCCCGGCTCCTTCAGCCCGGAGACGATGAGCAGGCCCTGGGCCTCGATCATGTCCCGGCGCGTTTCGCGGGTCCTGTCCAGAAGCGGCGTGGCGTGCAGCTCCGAGCCGTGCGGCGCGATGGTGCAGGGGACCAGTTTCTCCCAGCCCGGCTGGGCCAGGGGCGGCATGACGAGTGGCCGCGCCAGCACCGGGCTGGGCACGGGCAGGGTGCGCCCGCGCATCCAGCACACCGCCGGGAGCACCAATGCGTGCATCAGGGCGAACACGGCCCAGGGCGTGCCCGGCAGGGCAAAAAGGATGGTGCGCCCGCGCACGGCGGCGAAGCAGCTTTTGCCTGGCGTCAGCGCCACGCCATTGAACAACGGAGTGAACCCGGCCAGAGTTGCCGCCCGCAGGATGAAATCGCGCTGGCCGGGCCCGGTGCCGCCCGTGGTCACGATGCAGTCGCAGTCGGTCAACTCGCGCAGGCGTCCGGCGATGTGCTCCAGGCCGTTGGCGCAGACCTCGCCCAGCACCTGATCCACACCGCGCAGGCGCAGCAGTCCCGCCGCCAGGAGCAGGTTGTCCGCAGGCATGCGTCCGTTCTCGTCCAGGGCATCCAGGGCATCCAGGGCTGCCAGTTCGTTGCCGATGGCCAGGACGCTGGTCTTTGGCGTCTTATAGGCCTCAGTCTTCAGGATGCCTGACACGGCAAGGGCCGCCAGCACTGCCGGGGTGAAGTCCTCGCCACGTCGGACGATGCGCGACCCGGCCTTGATGTCGCACCCGGCCGGGCAGACGTGCAGGCCGGGCTGCAGTTCATGCGTCAAGACCAGCCTGCCGTCGACGACCTCGGCGTCCTCCGAGGCCACGGCGCAGTCCGCGCCAGCGGGGATTTGCCCGCCGGTGAGCATGACCACGGCCTTTCCCGGCGGCAGAGGCGTTGTGCTGGTGCTGCTGGGCCGGATCTCGCCCGTTATCTCAAGGTGGACCGGCACCTCCGGGGACGCGCCCCGGGTCGTCTGGCTGTCCAGCGCAAAGCCGTCCACAGTGGATTTGGGCATGACCGGGCTGGAGTGGGCGGCGAAGAGGTCGCGTGCGCAGACCAGGGCCAGGGCCCCGGTGACGTGCACGGCCTGCGTCTGCGGCGGATGGGCCTGGAGGTGGTGGCGGATGTGCTCCAAAGCCAGATCACGTGAGATGCGCTGGTCATTCATGAATCCTCCTGATCTGGCACTGATCCGTCTACGCCGAGAGGATGGTCCGGGCGGTTTGCCTGAGCAGCTCCAGCTCCTCCGGAGTGTTGGCGTTGCGAAAGGTCAGCAGGTCCGGGTCGGCCTGCAGCAGGGTTTCCACAGGCAGGGGCGAGACGCGGACCTTGTCGAAAAAACGGATGATCTTGTAGTCCTCCCGCTCCAGCTGGGCCTCGATGTGCGGCAGGCAGCGGCGGGAATACAGGGCGCAGAGCGGCTCGAAATAGCCGTCGGGCTTGATTGGCAGCACCACGTCGTCCTCCGGCCGCAGGTGGCCCAGCAGGGCGCTGAGCAGCGCCGGGCGCAACAGCGGGGTGTCGCAGGCGGTGATGAAGACGTGCTCTGTCCGGGCCTGCGCCAGGGCCGTGCGGATGCCGGTGAGCGAACTGCGCGCCGGGCAGGCGTCGAGAACCAGCCGCCAGGGTGCGCCCGCCTGCATGGCCTGGAACGCTTCGGGCTCCTTGGCCACCAGCAGGATCTCGGCGAAACGGCCGGAGAGGGTGGCCACAAGCGTGTCCAGAATGGTCCGTCCGCCCACCTCAAGCAGGGCTTTTGTGGCGCCGCCCATGCGTTTAGCCGCGCCCCCGGCCAGGATGGCGGCGGTGCAGGGCAGGGGAGGCGTGTTGGAATCGGCACTGCGCATTCTTGTTTATAGATTGAATTCGACCTGCGGGCAACCACCCCGACCATCATTTGCTGCGGAAAGATTGCCCGCACGGGGCTGATCCCCTTGAGGCGCAGGCCTGGACTGTGTATTCAGTCAGACAGGCGACCCGCCAAGAACCCTCGACCTCTGGAGACCTGAGTGGATCAGCGCGCCCTGCACGCATTCTTCGCCCCGCGAACCGTGGCCGTCATCGGCGCCTCGGCCACGCCCGGCAAGATCGGGCATAGCGTGGTGACGAACATGCTCGGCGCAGGCTTCAAGGGTCGGCTGTTCCCTGTAAATCCCAAGGGCGGCAGCATCGAGGGCCTGACCGTGGCGCGCGGCGTGTCCGAGCTGCCGGGCGGCATCGACCTGGCGGTCATCGCCGTGCCCCGGGACGCGGTGCTCCCCGTCCTGGAGGAGCTGGCCGCCAAGGGGCTCAAGTCGGCCATCGTCATCACCTCCGGCTTCCGCGAGGTGGGCCGCGAGGGCTTTGACCTGGAGCAGAAGATGGCCGAGCTGGCGATAAGCCACGGCATCGCCCTGCTTGGCCCCAACGCCCTGGGCATGATGAACACCGCCCTGGGCATCAACGCGTCCTTTTCCGCCACCCAGCCACTCATGGGCGACCTGGCCTTCTGCTCCCAGTCCGGCGCGCTGTGCGTGGCCATCCTGGACTGGGCCAGGGGCGAGAACATCGGCTTCTCCAAGTTCGTGAGCCTGGGCAACAAGGCCGTGCTCAGCGAGACGCACATGCTGCGCTACCTGGGCGCTGACCCGGCCTCCAAGGTCATCCTGGGCTACATCGAGAACGTGGAGAACGGCGAGGAGTTCCTGCGCACCGCCAGGCAGGTCTGCCGCATCAAGCCCGTGATCATGCTCAAGGCCGGGTCCACCGCCGCCGGAGCCAAGGCCGCCAGTTCGCACACCGGGGCCATCGCCGGATCGGACAAGGCCTACGAGACGGCCTTCCGGCAGTCCGGCATCGTGCGCGCCCGCGACGTGGAGTCCCTGTTCTGCCTGGCCGAGGCCTTTGCCAACCTGCCCCTGCCCAAGGGCCCAAACGTGGCCATCGTGACCAATTCCGGCGGGCCGGGCATCCTCGCCGCCGACGCCTGCGAGAAGACGCGCCTGCACATGGCCCGGCTCTCGCCCGAGACCATCCAGCGCCTGCAGGCCCTGCTGCCGTCCTATGCCGCGGTCTACAACCCCGTGGACATCATCGGCGACGCCAATGCCGAGCGCTTCCGCAAGGCCCTGGAGATCGTGCTGGACGATCCCATGGTCCATGCCGTGCTGCTGCTGCTGACGCCCACGGCCATGGTCGAGATCGAGGCCACGGCCACGGCGGTGGTGCACCTGGCCAGGCGCTCGGAGAAGCCCGTGGTGGCCTGCCTCATGGGGCACACCCATGTCTACGATGGCAAGCGCATCCTGCGCCAGGCCGGACTGCCGTGCTACGCCTTCCCTGAACCGGCCATGCGCAGCATCGAGGCCATGTACACCTACGCCTTGTGGAAGCAGAAGCCGGTGCCGGTGTACGAGTCGCCGCCGCGCGACAGGGAGGCCGCGGGCCGGGTCATCGAAGAGGCCCTTCAGCGCGGCCAGAGCGAGATCGTGGAGTTCCAGGGCCGGGATGTGCTCAGCGCCTACAACCTGCCCACGCCCCGGACCGTGCTGGCCCGCAGCAGCGACGAGGCCGTGCGCGCCGCAGAGGAGATGAATGGCCCGGTGGCGCTCAAGATCGCCTCGCCGCAGATCTCCCACAAGACCGACGTGCACGGGGTGGCGCTGCATCTCATTGGCGAGGCCGCAGTCCGCCAGGCCTTCTGGGACATCACCACCAGCAGCCAGCGCCTGCGGCCCGACGCCTACATCGCCGGGTGCCTGGTGCAGGAGATGGCGCCCAGGGACGCCCAGGAGGTCATCTGCGGCTTCAAGCGCGACGAGCAGTTCGGGCCGCTGCTCATGTTCGGCCTGGGCGGCATCCATGTCGAGATACTCAAAGATGTGGCTTTCCACCTGAACCCCTTGAGTCGCGACGACGCTTTTGGCATGATCCGGTCCATACGGTCGTACATGCTGCTCAAGGGTGTGCGCGGCACCCCGTGTGCCAACTTGAACGCCCTGGCGGACGTGCTTCTGGCCCTGTCCGCCCTGGCCCAGGATTTTCCGCAGGTGTACGAGGCGGAATTCAACCCGGTTCTGGTGAACTTTGAGCGCGCGCTTGTCGCGGACATGCGCATGACGCTGCGCGCGTAGGCGTTTGGCGAGAGAGGAGGAGACAATGGTCGGCGTGTATATCGGCTCCACTTCGGGGTATTCCGGAAAAAATCTCATCGCCATGTCGCTCGGGCTGCGCTTCAAGAAAGAGGGCCTGCGCGTGGGCTACATGAAGCCCGTGGGCGCGGTGCCGCGCAAGGAAAACGGCCAGCCCGGCGACGAGGACGCCTTCTTCCTCCAGGAGGTCCTGGGCCTGCGCCAGGACCCGGAGCTGGTGACGCCCGTGGTGGTGACGCGCGAGTTCACCGTGCGCGCCTTCA
>MGTN01000169.1:10612-11760 GCA_001799475.1 Desulfovibrionales bacterium GWA2_65_9
TCGGCGACCTCATGCCCGGCATCGTCTCGGCCTATGAGGAACTCTCCCGCGACAAGGACGTCATGATCATCGCCGGATCAGGCAATCTGCTCGGCTCCGGCACGTACTGCGGCCTGGACGGCGTCAGCGTGTCGCGTGCGCTCGGGGCCAAGGCCCTGGTCATCGACCGCTACCAGAACGAGCTCAAGTACGACTATGTGCTGCGCTGCCAGGAGGCCCTGGGCGACAACCTCGCCGGGGTCATCCTGAACGACATCCCAGACCACTACCGGCCCGAGGTGGACGAGCTCATCGTGCCCTTCTTCAAGCGCAAGGGCGTGGACGTGCTCGGCGTCATCGCCTCGGACCCCATCATGAGCGCCATCAAGGTCAGCGACCTGGCCGAGCGCCTGGGCGGCAAGATCATCTCCGCGCACCACAAGGCCGACCGCGTGGTGGAGAACTTCCTCATCGGCACCATGCAGGTGGAGAACTTCCTGACGCACTTCATGCGCCACAAGAACTCGGCCATCATCGTCGGCGGCGACCGCTCCGACGTGCAGCTGGTGGCCCTGGAAGGCAGCTGCCCGTGCCTGGTCCTGACCGGCAACCTGTACCCCAACGACATCATCCTGACCCGCTCCGAGGTCCTCCAGACGCCCATCATCATGGTCCGCGAGGACACCTTCAGCGTAGCCAAGAAGATGGAGAACATCCTCTCGAGGCACAAGCTGCGCGACATGATCAAGGTCAACCACGGCGTGCAGTTGGTGGGCGCGGCGCTCAACTTCGAGATGCTCAAGGAGAAGCTGGGGCTGTGAGCCCCGGGACAGCGGCGGGTGACCAAGGAATCGAACCTTGAACCTCCGGATTAAGAGTCCGCTGCTCTAGCAATTGAGGAAGAAGAAGGCCGGGTCACCCCGGCCTTATCTTTTGGTTTGCGCTGGCGCTATCTGCCGCGCCGGATGTTGTACACGGCCCGGCCCACGGCGACATGCTTGTCCGGCTCGCCCGCGCTCCAGAGGACCACATGGGCGTTGCCCACGCGGTTGCCGAGCAGGCGCACCGTGGCCTCGGCCAGGAGGTCCTTGTCCGGGGCCGGGCGCAGGTAGTCCACGCCCAGGTCGATGGTGGCGATGCGGTCCTCCAGGCGGCAGCAGGTCCACACC
>MGTN01000169.1:11844-28665 GCA_001799475.1 Desulfovibrionales bacterium GWA2_65_9
CGTGCAGTGTTTTGCTGGTCAGTTGGCGGGCCGATCCTGGCGGCTACAGACGGGGTGTTCGTCGTCCTTGTCCGCGTTTTGCGGCCCCAGGCGCATCTGCGCCTCGGAACTGGCCAGGATGATGCGGCCCAGGTGCACGTCCTCGCCGATGCGCGCCTTGAGCGCGTCGATGCTCTCGAACTTGCGCTCCGAGCGCAGGCGCTGCACGAACTGCACGCCCAGGGTCTGGCCGTAGATGGCGCGGCCAAAGTCCATGATGTGCACCTCGAGCGTCAGGCCGGTGTCGCCGAAGGTGGGGTTATCGCCCACGTTGGCCACTGCGGGCAGGGCCTGGCCGTCGAGGATGGCCCAGACCGCATAGACGCCGGGCTTGGGCAGAAGCACGTCCGCGTACTCCAGATTGGCAGTGGGAAAGCCCAGCAGGGACGCGCCGCGCTTCTTGCCGTCCACCACGCGCCCCTGGACCTCGAAGAAACGCCCCAGAAGCGGGCGGGCGTCCCAGACGTTGCCGGACTGGACCAGGTCGCGGATGCGCGTGGAACTGACCACGGCCCCGTCCACGATGACCGGGTCCAGGCGCTCGACGCCGAAGCCATACTGCTGGCCGAGTTGGCTCAGCAGGTCGAAATTGCCCTTGCGGCCCTTGCCCATGGCGTAGTCGTAGCCAATGATCAGCTCGCGCAGATTCAGGCCCTCCACCAGATAGCGGCGGACGAACTCTTCCGGCTCCAGGGCCGCCATCTGGCGCGTGAACTCCAGCACCAGGCTGACGTTCGGCCCCTGGGCCTCGATGAGCGCCAGGCGCTGGCTGGTGCTGGTGAGAAAGGGCGGCGCCTTCTGGCCCATGAGCACGGTCATGGGGTGCGGGTCGAAGGTCAGCACCACGCTGACGAGGCAATGCTTGCGCGCCTTGGCGCAGGTCAGGGCCAGCAGGCGCTGATGGCCCAGGTGCACCCCGTCGAAGTTGCCGATGGTGACGCAGGAACCGGCGATGGTGTCGCGGAGTTCGTCGATGGTGTGGGCGGTGATCATGTGCTGGCAGCTTCCTTATGCGGACAAGGTGCTTTGGGTAGCAAAAAGCGCGCTGGGCATCAAGGGCTGCGTCTCTCCACCTGGACACCGCTTTCGAAACGTTCGCCGATGGCCTTCTGCAATTCGGCCAGGCGCTTCTTCTGTTCTTCGGTGCCCGCAAGGGCCTTGGCCCTGTCCAGGTGGAAGTTCGTGTTTTTCTTGTCGCGGCCATAGAGGGCGGCATAGGAGAGCTGCAGGTGCGCCTCGAAGAGGTTGCCGGATTCCCCGAGCATGCGTCCCAGATGCAAGCGCACCTCGGAATCCTCCGGCACCTCGCGGACCACGCGCTCCATGGTGCTGATGGCGGTCTTGAAATCCTTGCGCTCGGCCATGAGCCGGGCGGTGAAGAACAGGGACATGGCATCGCGCGGGTTCATGATGCCGGCCTTCTGGAGATACGGACCAGCCTTGGCGAAGTCGCCCTTGTTGAAATAAAAGATGCCGGCCTCGCGCAGGACCAGCGGGTCGTTCTCGCCGCAGGCCAGGGCGGTTTCAAATTCATGCTCCGCCTGGCTGACGCGCTTGAGCCGCTCCAGGGCGATGCCCTTGCCAGCAAAGTCCAGGCAGAGCATCTCCGCCTTGGGCTTGTTGTTGTAGTAGGCCAGGGCCGTGTCCGCGCCGCTCATGCGGGCGCGCACCAGGGTCTGGATGCGCAGGAACTTGGCGCGCTGGTACTCTCTGGCCACGGTCTCGGCGGGCATTCTGCGGATGCGGTCGCGCAGGTAGCTGATGCGCTCATCCAGGCCGGGGTGGGTGGAAAGATAGGATGGGATGTTGTCGCCGGTCATGAACCAGCGACGTTTGTTCATGAGCTCGAAGGTCTGGGGCATGGCATCCGGGTTGTAGCCGGACTTCAGCAGATAGTTGATGCCGACCTGATCGGCCTCGCGCTCGTTCTCGCGGGTGTACATGAGGAAGGCCGATTGTGCGCCGGCCATCGAGCCTGTGGCCACGGCCTGACCGATGGCGTTGGTTGTCTGGCCGCCGCCTTTGGTGCCGATGAGCACGCCCGCAAGCATGCCCGCGATGGAGGCGATGCTGATGAAGCGCATCTGGTCCATGCGCTTGGCCACGTGCCGCTCCGTTACGTGGGCCAGTTCGTGCCCGATAACCGCAGCCAGTTCGTCCTCATTGTCCACGTTCAGGATGAGCCCGGTAAAGATGTAAATATAGCCGCCAGGTATGGCGAAGGCGTTCATGGAGTTGTGGGCCACCACGGCGCTGCGGATGGCCCAGGGCTGCGGCGGCAGGGCCGTGGCCACGCGGTCCACAACACCTTTGACGTAGGCCACGATCTCGGGGTCGTCCACAAAGCCCATCTGGGCGCGGACGGCGTTGTCGAACTTCTTGCCCATCTCGATCTCGTCGGCCACGGTGATGGAGCCGAACAGGGCCCAGGCCCGGCAGGGGGCCAGGACGAGGATCAGCGCAGCCAGGAAGCTGGCGGCAAGAGGCAATGCTCTGGACAGGGTGTTCATGAGGCTCCCTGGGTTGCGGGATGGCTTGAAGGGTCTCATCCAAGCGAGCGCAAGCCTAACACCATTTACGGAAAGAAAAAAGGATGCCCCGCAAGGAGCACCCTTTGGTGGAAATAATAGGAAAACAGAATGGTTACTTGCTCATACTGTTCAGGAAATCGTTGTTGCTTTTGGTCTTGCGCATCTTGTCCAGCAGGAATTCCATGCTGTCGATGGAGTTCATGGGCGAGATGAGCTTGCGCAGAATCCAGACGCGGTTCAGCACGTCTTCATCAAGCAGCAGCTCTTCCTTGCGGGTGCCGGAGCGGTTGATGTCGATGGCCGGGTACACGCGCTTCTCGGAGAGGTGGCGGTCCAGGTAGATCTCCATGTTGCCGGTGCCCTTGAACTCCTCGAAGATGACCTCGTCCATGCGCGAGCCGGTGTCGATCAGCGCCGTGGCGATGATGGTCAGGCTGCCGCCGGACTCGATGTTGCGCGCCGCGCCGAAGAAGCGCTTGGGACGCTGCATGGCGTTGGCGTCCAGGCCGCCGGAGAGCACGCGTCCGGAGGACGGGGTCACGGCGTTGTAGGCGCGGCCCAGGCGGGTGATGGAGTCGAGCAGGATGACCACGTCACGCTTGCGTTCCACCAGGCGCTTGGCCTTCTCCAGCACCATCTCGGTCACCTGCACGTGGCGGGTGGGCGGCTCGTCGAAGGTGGAGCTGATGACCTCGGCGCGCACGGTGCGCTCCATGTCGGTGACTTCCTCGGGCCGCTCGTCGATGAGCAGCACGATGAGATACACTTCGGGGTGGTTGGCGTTGATGGAATTTGCGATGGTCTGGAGCATCATGGTCTTGCCGGTGCGCGGCGGGGCCACGATGAGGCCGCGCTGGCCGCGGCCGATGGGCGTGAGCAGGTCGATGACGCGTGAACCGTAGTTCTCGGCGCCGTTCTCCATGCGGAAGCGCTTGTCCGGGTAGAGCGGGGTCAGGTTGTCGAAGAGCACCAGGTGCTTGCTGGCCTCTGGCGGCTCAAAGCCGATCTCGCTGACCTTGAGCAGGGCGAAATAGCGCTCGCCCTCTTTTGGGGGCCGGATCTGCCCGGAGATGACGTCTCCCTTGCGCAGGCCAAAGCGGCGTATCTGCGACGGGGAGATGTAGATGTCGTCCGGGCCGGGCATGTAGGAGTAGAGCGGCGAACGCAGGAAACCGAACCCGTCGGGCAGAATTTCCAGCACGCCTTCTCCGAAAATTTGGCCATTTTGCGAGGCGCACTCCTGGAGCAGGGCGAAAATGAGCTCCTGCTTGCGCAGGTTGCTCGGATTCTCGACCTTGAAGTTGTTTGCCAGCTCCATGAGCTCAGGCATACTCTTCTGCTTCAGGTCCGTGAGGTTGAGTTTGTTCTCCGAGGTCGGAGTGTACTCATCCTCGGCGTCGTCCGGGACTGGGACATTCTTGGGCTGGCGTGTCTGGTGTTTTTCGCGGGGCATTATGAAGCCTCACGCTCCGTTGGATAAGGTTACAGGAATGGCAGAGTCCTCACGGCAAGGATGATCTACAGAACTTGATCAATACGTGTATGTGGGCGAGTCCGCTTTGTGGAGTGTATTTCTGCCGCACGGCAGGAAAGAGCGGGGCATATTTCGTTACGTATCTTGGGCGACGGGTTTCCCGGGTGGAATTGTACCAGCTGCGGATGTGAAATATCCCGCGCGAACGCGCTGAACAATCGCCTAACCCAAAGGTGTGGCGTTGACAAGGGGGGTTACTTGGCTTTTTGCAACTTTTCCTGCTGCTTCAAAATGACGTCGGCGAACATCTCATTGATGTCAACCTTGACATCCGCCTGTTCCCGGCCCAGCGCAAAGGCCAGCTCCATGGAAACAAGGGTCATGGCCTGCTCCAGCAGGCGGCGTTCGCCGAAGGAGAGCTCCTTGTCCATGCCGATGAGGAAGAGTTCCTTGAGCACGTAGGCGACGTCGGCCAAATCCGTGCTTTTGAGCTTTTCCGAATATTCGCGGTAGCGGCGGTTCCAGTTCTGCCCTGTGTAGCCGGTGAACTCGGAGCGGTCCCGCAAAGACTCGAACACTTCCTGTCCGTTGCGCAGGCTGCACACGTGGCGCAGCCCGACGTTCGTGGCGTTCTTTACGGGAACCATGAGGGTCACGGAATTGCTCAGGATGCGGACGATATAATACTCGGCATTCGTCCCGCTTATTTGCTGACTCTCGATGCGCTCGATGCGTCCCACGCCTTGGGCGGGGTACACCACCAACTCATTGATTTGAAACACTGAATCTCCTTCGAAATCTTAAGGGCACTCTTCCGGTGAATTGATACATTACCCCATTGTCCCGGAAGTGTCCACCGTCGCATCCCCGGCGGGGGAGGGCAGCCAGCGGAAGGAGTTTATGGCCTGTGTCGCCTCGCCCTGGCCGCGGCGGAGCATGAGCGTGAGGCCCTTGTGGGCTGCCGCGCAGACGGCGCGAACACCGTCGAGTTCCTCAAGAGCAAAAGGCTCCAGCACAAAGCGCGACACGTCCGACGAAAACTTCGGGCGGCCAATGCCCAGCCGCAGGCGCAGGAAATCCTCGCTGCCCAGGTGCTCCACGATGGAGTCAACGCCCCGGTGGCCGTTTGACCCGCCACCCTTCTTGAGTTTCATGCGGCCCATCGGCAGGTCCAGCTCGTCGTGCACGACGACCACGTCCGCCAGGCCCACTCCGTGACGTCCGAAGATGCGCGCCACGGCTCGCCCGGACAGGTTCATGAAGGTCATGGGCTTGGCCAGAAGGCAGGCCGTGCCGCCCAGGGTCAGGCCAAAGAGCTGGTAATCGCCCTCGGACTGGAGGGTCTCCAGGCGCATGCTTTTGCGCTCCCGGGCCGTGGCCAGGATGTCGTCGATGACAAGAAAGCCGAAGTTGTGCCGGGTGGCGGCATATTCTGGCCCCGGGTTGCCCAGGCCAACGATGAGAGGGACGGTGTGCATGGAGCATCCATTGGGCCGCTGCGCTAGGCCAGGGGCAGATGCAGTAAAGGGAAATGCGGGGGGAGCCGGACTCCCCCCGCAATCAGGCCCGGCTAGCGAGCCGGGAAGATAAACTTCAGCGCCGGTGGGGCTACTTCTTCGCGGGCTCGGCGGTCTTGGCTTCTTCTTCAGCTTCCTGGGCGACGACGCCGACCACGGCGAAGTTGTCGTCAAAGACCGCGCGCACGCCAGCGGGCATCTTGATCTCGTCGATGTGCAGGTTCACGCCGATCTCAAGCTCGGTGACGTCGATGACGATGCTCTCAGGCACGTCCAGGGGCTTGCAGATGACTTCCAGGGTTTCGCGGAAAATTTCCAGCAGGCCGCCCAGGATGATGCCCTTGGCCTTGCCTTCCAGGACCACGCGCACGTCGACCTTGATCTCGCGCTCCAGGTCAACGCCGTAGAAGTCGACATGGATGGGCGTGGACTTCATCGGGTCGAACTGCATGTCCCAAATCAGGGAGGGCAGGGACTCGGATTTGCCATCCAGGTCCATCTGCAGGTGGAACACGCGGGAGCTGCCAACCTTGCGGTGCAGCTTGGTCAGCGGCAGCATGTCCACAACCACCGGGATGTTTACGCCTTTCTGGTTGTAATACACGCCGGGGACCAGATCCTTGGTGAGCATGCGGCGGCAGGTGCCTTTGCCTTTCTCGGCGCGCGGACGCACGCTCAACGTCATCAGTTCAGCCATTTCCTCATCTCCTTTCAGAAACCGGGCAGCCGTAAAAAAGCCGCCCGAAAATATGTTCAATGGTTAGACGAAAAGGACGCTGACCGAGGCCTCGCCGTGAACGTTCACGATGGCCTGGGCCAAAAGTTCCGCAACAGAGAGCACCTTGATCTTCTTGCAGGTCTTCTTGCGCGCATCCAGCGGGATGGTGTCGGTCACAAGGATCTGCGAAAACACCGACTTGTCCAAGCGCTCGATGGCCGGGCCGGAGAGCACAGCGTGCGTGGCGCAGGCCATGATCTCGCGCGCGCCGTTGTCGGCCAGGACCTGACCGGCGGCGCACATGGTGCCGGCCGTGTCGACCATGTCGTCAAGCACAATGGCCGTCTTGCCCTGGACATTGCCGATGAGGTGCATGGCCTTGGCCTGGTTTGGCGCGTCGCGGCGTTTGTCCACGATTGCCAGTCCGGCGTCAAGGCGTTTGGCGTAGGCCCGGGCGCGCTCCACGCCGCCTGCGTCGGGCGAAACGACCACCAGCTCGCCGTCGAAATTGCGCATATAGTCCAGGAACACCGGCGCCGCGAACAGGTTGTCCACCGGGCAGTTGAAGAAGCCCTGGATCTGCCCTGCATGCAGGTCGATGGTCATCATGCGGTGCATGCCCGCCACCGTGAGGAAGTCGGCCACGACTTTGGCGCTGATGGGCACGCGCGGCAACACCTTGCGGTCCTGCCGGGCATACCCGTAGTAGGGCATCACTGCGGTGATGCGCCGGGCGCTGGCGCGCTTGAGCGCGTCGATCATCAGGCAGAGTTCCATGAGGTGGAAGTTCACCGGCGAGCACGTGGGCTGGACGACGAAAACGTCATCCCCGCGCACGTTGTCGTCGATTTCGATGCGTATTTCGCCGTCGCTGAACTGCTCGCGCAGGACAGGAGTCAGACGGCAGCCGATGTGCGTGCAGATGGATTCGGCCAGATCAACGTTGGCCGAGCCGCTCAGTATCTTAAGATCGCTGTTACCAGACATGTCCTCTACCTTGTGAGCTGGCTGGGGTGGAAGGATTCGAACCCTCGGATAACGGGACCAAAACCCGCCGCCTTACCGCTTGGCTACACCCCATTTCCTCAGGGCCTCAATATGCACGGGCAAGCCATTCGTCCGTAAAACATCGGCGGCTTCAAGGGCCAGGCGTCTTTCCCGGAACAGGGCGGCCAGGCCGGCCCCGCTCCCGCTCATGGCGGCCGCTGCCGCCCCCATTTTAAGCAGGCGCTCCTTTTGGACCCGGAGGTCCGGATACGCCGGGAAAACTACAGCCTCAAAATCGTTCTGAACAACTACGGGCGAAAGGGAACCCCGTCTCTTATGCGTCGATGCCAGGGTTGTCAAGCATTCTGAGCAGTCCCTGGCGTCTGCCTGGCGCCTTGCGTGGTCGTCCCAGGCGCCGTAAGCCCAGGCTGTGGAGACATGCACCGGCGGCAGCACCAGGAGCAGGGTGAAGGCCGACAGGTCAAGGGCCACCGGGGTCAGCTCGTCGCCAATGCCGCGCGCCCAGGCTGGGCCGTCCTGCAGAAAGAACGGCACATCCGCGCCGATGCCCGCCGCCAGCCTTCCCAAGTCAGCCTGCGGCAAGGCGCGACCGCCAGCCTGAGCCTGCAGCCAGCGCAGCATGGCCGCCGCATCCGAGCTGCCTCCGCCCAGGCCTGCTCCGGTGGGGATGCGCTTGATCAGCCGCACCTCAATGTCCGGTGCATTGCCCGTGGCCTGAGCGTATGCCTTCCAGGCGCGGAACACGAGGTTTTTCTCAGCTGGGGTGCCGGGCAGCTCCGGCGTGACCAGGCACCCGGAACCGGGCGCGCCAGGGCTGACTTCAAGCGTGTCGGCCAGGCCTGGAACAGGCACGAACAGGCTCTCCAGCTCGTGATAGCCATTGGCCCGCAGACCCAAGATCCACAGGGAAAGGTTGATCTTGGCCGGGGCCTCAAGGATGTCGGGCATGGAGTACCTCAAGAGAAAAACGGGGGGGAGCTGAAGCCCCCCCCAGAGGTCCTGTGCTATTTCTTGTCCAGGGTGATGGCCCGGAACACGTTCTTGCCCTGGCGCTTGATCAGGAGCATGGCCATGCCGCTCTGTCTGGAGCTGTCGATTACCGAGCGCAACTGTTCCATGGTGTTCACAGGCTTCTGGTTGGCCTCGACGATGACGTCGCCGGGCTGGATGTCCACCTGGGAGGCGGCGCTGCCGGGCTTGACCTCCATGATGAGCAGGCCCTGGGGCTTGGGCAGGCCCAGCGCCTGGGCCTCCTCGCCGCCCTCAACAGGGCGCAGTCCCAGGCCCAGCTCGTTGGACGGGGCGCCGCGCCTTGGTCCGCGCTTGTCCTGCTCGGCCACGAAGTTGGGCTTGCGTTCGCCCAGGGTCACGCTCAGGTCCACGGTGCGGTTCAGACGCCAAACCGTGAGTTGGACCTTGTCGCCGGGGCGCATGTTCGCGATGCGCTTGAGCAGGTCAGCCGGGTTGTCCACGTTCTGGCCAGCGGCCTTGACGATGACGTCGCCGGTCTTCATGCCGGCCTTGTCCGCCGGATCTCCGGGGATGACCTGGGCCACCAGCACGCCCTTGGGCTCCTTCAGGCCCACGCCGCGGGCGGTGTTCTCATCCAGTTCCTGCATGGTGATGCCGAGCCAGCCGCGCTGGATCTTCTTGCCGCTCTTGAGCTGCTGGATGATCTTGCCCGCCTGGCTGGAAGGCGTGGCAAAGCCGATGCCCTGCCCGTTGGGCACGATGGCGGTGTTGATGCCGACGACCCTTCCCTCCATGTCGATGAGCGGGCCGCCGGAGTTGCCAGGGTTGATGCTGGCGTCGGTCTGCAGGAAGCTGTCAAAGGGCCCTGCGCCGATGTGACGGCCCTTGCCGCTGATGATGCCGGCGGTGACCGTGTGGCCCAGGCCAAAGGGATTGCCGATGGCCAGGACCCATTCGCCGACGCGGGTGACGTCGGAATTGCCGAACTCGAGCACCGGCAGGCCGTTGCCGGCTTCGATCTTGAGCAGGGCCAGGTCGGTCTCCTGGTCGCGGCCGATGACCTTGGCGTCATAGGGCTTGTCGCGGCTCAAGAGCTTGACCTTGATCTCGTCGGCCTCGGCCACCACGTGGTTGTTGGTGACGATGTAGCCGTCTGTGGAGATGATGAAGCCGGAGCCCAGGGACATGAGCTTGCGCGGAATGGCCTCCTGCTGGCCGAAGTAACGCTCGAACTGGTCGAAAAAGTCGCGGAAGGGCGAATTCTTGGGCGCGTTTTTGAAGAACTCCTGCATCTGCATGGAGCCCCCGGCAACGTTTTTCGTGGTGCTGATGTTGACCACGGCCTTGCCGGCCTGTTCAGCCAGGTCGGTAAAATCGGGCAGTCCGGCCTTGGCCAGGACAAGATTCGGAATGGCGAGGAAAGTGAGCAGGGTGCACAGGGCCATGAACCGTTTCATACGCATACCTCCATTTGCCGCACATCGGTTGCCGCAGCGTCGCTGTCAGAAATAGCATCATTTTTGAGGATGTAAAGGTTGTGGCCTGCGTTTCAACCCTGTGATATTCGACTTGAAGGCCCCCGGGTATTTGTGTAGGAACAGCTTTCCAGCGCCTGGCTGCCTGGAAATGCCCCCGTAGCTCAGTCGGATAGAGCACAGGATTCCTAATCCTGGTGCCACAGGTTCGATTCCTGTCGGGGGCACCACAGCACCGTCCAGCACCGTTGAGATTAGTCCAGAGCTGCTGGAATTTCAAGAGAAACCCCGGATGTAGCGTCCGGGGTTTCTCTTTTTAAGTCCAGTATGCTGCGACAACGTGGATCAGCGCTCGGAGGTGAAATCAGATGTTCCCCCCGCCTCCCAGGCTGAAGTCCTCGTCCATTTCCTCGGAGATGCCCACGCGGATTTCCTGGTCGAACTCCTGCAAGGTGACGTTCTTGGCAGGGTCCAGGCCCTGATCCAGGGCGATCTCCTCCCAGTGCTTGCGGACCTTGGCGGTGGTTTCCCGCGCCTCCTCCTCCTTGCCTTCTTTCTTGCGCCAGCGGAATACCCATGTCCAATTGTTCATGTTCGTTCTCCTTTCTTGGTTTCGGGAACACCGTCCAGGGCCACGCGGCGGCGGAGAACCGCAACGCAAGGCCTCATATTCAATAATACGCCTTTGCAGGTGTGATGCAAGAGAAGAATACACCGAAAGGGTTCACTTTGAGACTCTCACATTCTGTCTGACCGCGGCCATTGCGCAAGCCCACATGAACCGTACCAATTCACCCATTCATATAGCCGCCCTGTATGACCAGGTGGAGAATGGGAAGCATTGGCTGCCAAGGGGATGATACGGGTGGGCTCACTCTCGTCTGCCCTGCCGGAAAGGGGGGATTATGCTGGCGCAGCCTGCGCATGCGCGCGGGGAGGACACATCGGGCAGGCCAGGTGTTTGCCCCGGCCCGCCCGATGTGGGTGCGACTTGTTGCGATGGACGATTGAGGCGGATGATTGAGGCTAGAGGACGGCCACGGCCTCGATCTCGACCATGAAGGCCGCGTCCACGAGCTTGGAGACCTCCACGATGGTGGTGGCCGGGCGGATCTCGCCGAAGATCTCACCGTGGGCCTTGGCGATGTCGTCGAACTTCGAGGCGTCGGTGACGAAGATGCGCGTGCGCACCACGTCCTTCATGCCTGCCCCGGCCTGGGCCAGGGCGTCGTTGATGATCTGTAGGGCGCGCCGGGCCTGGCCATACATGTCCGGGGCCACGGAGCCGTCGGCCTCCACGCCGCAGGTGCCGGAGACGTAGACGGTGTTCCCGGCCACAACGGCGCGGGAGTAGCCCAGCAGCGGCTCCCACTTGGAGCCGGAGGTGATGAGTTGTTTGGTGGTCATTTTGGGGTCTCCTTCAGGTCAGGCGAATGGTGTTCTGCGAGCCGAATGATGTTCTGCGAGCCGAATGCCGAGCCGGAAACCGGAACGGGGATTATCGCCGGTCGCGGTCGCCCGGTTCTGCCAGAATCCGCACGGCAAAGGAAGCGCAAAATACGCGGGTTGGTGCGCGAGGCCTACGGAAGCCAGCGAAAGACGAACCGGCAGGCCGCGTGGCCTTCGGCGATGGTCTCCTGGCGCTCCATGGCCAGATGCGGCGAATATCCTTCGGCAAAGGCCGCATCGCGGCGGCAGGAGAAGACAGCGCACAGGTGCGCTGGAACGCCCAGGTCCGCGTAGCGCTGTACATAGCCGCAGCGGGTCACCGTGAAGCGGAGCGCGGTCTGATCCTGGCGGATGTCCCGGATGTCGAGGACGCCGCCTTCCTGCCAGCGCTCCAGGACCAGTGCAAAATGGGCCAGGCTCGGCCCGCCCTGAAGCGCGGTGCTGGCGAACGCTTGGCCAGCGGCCAGGGCGGCGGAGTCAACGGCCTGTTCCAGAATGCGCTGGGCGCGCTCCGGCCCGACGCTTGCGCTGGCCGCGTCAAACACGCGCAGGAGCATCTCCGCCTCGATGGCCCTGCGTTCCAGCAGGGAAAGACTTGTGCCGACGGGAGTCATGACACCTCCATTGCGTTTCACTGAATCTTCACCTAGTCTTTTGCCCGGCACGAGCCCAAGTACACCCCTGACATCAACAAAAGACCGGAGCACCATAATGCGCATGCGCACCATCCTGCTGATTCTGGCCCTGCTTCTCCTACCCCTTCTGGCCCAGCCGTCGACCTCGCTGGCCGCCGCACAGGCCGCCGGGATCACCGACGCCATCCAGAAGCGTTACGATTCCATCCAGCATTTCCAGGCCGATTTTCAGCAGGAGCTGACCAATGCCGCCAGCGGCAGCGTTGAGAAACGCAGCGGCAGGATCTGGTTCAAGCAGCCGTCCCTGGTGCGCTGGGATACGCTGAAGCCGGAGAAGGAGATCCTTGTGGTGGGCCATAATGCGGTCTGGAACTACATCGAGACCGACAAGATCGCCATGAAATACCGCACGAACCAGGTCTTCAACTCCAAGACCATGATCCGCTTCCTGTCCGGCAAGGCGAACCTCAAGGAAGACTTCAAGGTCACGGAGCAGGGCACCGAGGACGGGCTGATCAAGCTGCGCCTGCTGCCCAAGGAGCCGGAGCCGACCATGGTCATGGCCTATCTCTGGGTGGACCCCAAGACGCATCTCATGGGCCGGGTGCTCATCGTGGACTTCTTCGGCAACGGCAATCAGGTGACCCTGCTCGGCCTGACCACGGACAAGCGGCCCGACGCCAAGCTCTTCGAATTCACGCCGCCCGCAGGCGTGCAGGTGCGCGACAACAGCAAGCAGTAGGATTGGCCGTGATTGAACGGCCCGTCTGTCGGCCTCTTATTCCGGGGGCAGGCCCACAGCCTGGCGCAGGCGCTGCACTTCCTGGGGGCTCAGCTCCCGCGCCTCGCCGGGCTTGAGGCTGCCCAGTTCCAGGAAGCCCTGGCGCACGCGTATCAGGCGCAGCACTGTGCGCCCCATGTCCCGGCACATGCGCCGGATCTGCCGGTTCAGCCCCTGCACCAGGGTCATCTCCAGCCAGGCCTCGCGCTGGTCCTGCCGCAATATGCGGACCTCGACCGGGGCCAGCTTTTCGCCCTCGGCCAGGGTCATGCCCTTGCGCATGACCTCAAGCCAGGCCTCGTCCACCTGCCCGCGCACAAGCACGTGGTAGACCTTGGGCAGATGCCAGCGCGGGGAGATGAGCCGGTTCATGAGGCTGCCATCGGTGGTCAAGAGCAGCAGGCCCTCGGAAAAGTAGTCCAGACGTCCCACGTGCAGAAGCCGCTGCTCTCTGAACCCCTGCGGAAGAATGTCGAAAACGGTCTTCCGGCCTTGCGGGTCGCGGGCGGTGGTCACGACCTGCACGGGCTTGTGCAAAAGCACGGTCACCTGGCGGCGCGCCCCGGCAGCAGGGTAGGGCGAGCGCACGGCCTGCCCATCCACCAGCACCACGTCGTCCACCGGATTGACCCGGACTCCGGGCTCCTGCACGAGCACACCGTTCAACTGCACGCGCCCTTGCAGGATGAGTTCGTCCGCGCCCCGGCGTGAGGCCACGCCGCGCTCGGAAAGATACTTGTTGATGCGTATGCTGGTGTCGTTTTGAGGTGCCATATATTTCTTGTGGTTACAAAGTCTAGAAAAAATTCAGAGAATCTCTAGCAACCTGTGAGCAGGGAAAATCGCGCGCAGAAGGGCCTGGCGTGCCGCTCAAGCGGTTTGTCTTGCAACAGGCGCCCCCATTCTGTACAGGTTTTCGGCAACGTAGCGCCAGCTTTGCCCGCACGGAAGGTGTCGGCATCCAGAACCAGGACGCACCGCGTATTCCCGGACCGGTCTAAGCCGGCCTGAACCGGCACTGCAGCAAGCCTTGTCTGGAGGGGGTGCCGCTTGAAGCTTGTTCTGCCCAAGATTTGAACCGCTGACCACAGGGACCGTCTATGCGCTTTGATCCCGCCCGCGTCGCTCCGGCCCTCACGGTTTTGTACCGCCTCTGGGTGCGGAGCATGCGCTTTCAATACAGCAATAATCTCGACAGGATCCGCGCCTGTCTGGACAGCGGTCGGCCGATCCTGCTGGCCATCTGGCACGAGGAACTTTTCGCCCTGACCGGCTTTGGCACCACCTTTTTGTCGGGACGCCTCGCCACTGTGGTCAGCGACAGCCGCGACGGGGAACTCATCGCCCAGGTCCTGCGGCGCATCGGCTTTGCCACGGCGCGCGGCTCCAGCACGCGTGGCGGCCTGAAGGCGCTCAACCAGTTGCGTCGACACATGATTGATGGCCGCATCGGCGTCATCACCGTAGATGGCCCGCGCGGGCCGCGCCAGGAGGCCAAGGACGGAGCCGTGTACCTGGCCCAGAAGGCCGGGGCGCTGCTCTTCCCCGTGCGCAGCCGCCCTTCCTCGGCTTACGTGTTCAAGCGCTCCTGGGACCATTTCCAGCTGCCCTTGCCGTTTTGCGCCTGCGAGGTGCACTTTGGCGAGCCCCTTGAATTCGCGTCCGGGAAGATGTCCGCCGAGGAGCTGCACCAGGGCAGCCAACGTCTGGCCCAGGCCCTGCACGACACCTTGTCGATTCGTTGATGATCTCCAGCCAGCCAGCACGGGAGGCGTTAGCCCCCTCATTTCTCCCCTCTACATGAGCTTCATGCGGGCTGTGCCTTTGGTGTAGAAGGGCAGGGCGGTGCGTTTGGCCTCAAGCTCGCCGCGCTGGGTGCGCACAACGAACTGCTCCTGCTCGGCCACATCGGCGCGCACATAGGCCAGGGCCACGCAATGCCCCAGCGACGGCGCAAAGGAACCGCTGGTGACCACGCCCACTTCCTCGCCGCCGCCGGGCAGGGCCACGAGATCATAGTGCCGCGCGCTACGCCGTCCCGGCACCTCAAGGCCGATGAGCCGTTGGCGCACGTTGGCCAGTGCGGCCTGGCCCGTGAAGGGCGTCTTCTTGCCCAGCAGCGGGCCAAATCCGGCCTCGGCCGGGGTGTGGGCGGTGTCGAGATCCTGCCCGTAGAGCGGATAGCCCATCTCCAGGCGCAGGGTGTCGCGCGCGCCAAGGCCCACGGGTTTGACCAGCGGGTGCGCAGCAAGCGCCTCCCACATCGGCAGGACCAGGGCGGAGTCCAGGTACAGCTCATAGCCCAGCTCGCCGGTGTAGCCCGTGCGGCTCACCAGCAGGGGCTCGCCCTGCCAGATGGTGCGCATGAAATTGAAGTAGCCCGGAGAATGGAAGTCGCTCCCGAGCACGGCGCGGATTGCTTCCAGCGATTTCGGCCCCTGCACGTCGATCTTGCCGGTCTTGGCCGAGATGTTGGTCAGCGTCGGGCCCTTTGCCAGATGTGCGGACAGCCAGGCGAAGTCGCCCGCTTCGCAGGCCCCGTTGACCACGAGCATGTAGGCGTCGTCATCAAGGTAATAGATGATGAGGTCGTCCAGCACCCCGCCGGTCTCGCTGAGCAGGAAGCCGTAGCGGCACTTGCCCGGGGCCAGGGTGTCCAGATCCTGGGTCACCAGTGCGCCGAGGGCGGCCTTGGCGCCCGGTCCGGTGAGCGAGAACTCGCCCATGTGGCAGATGTCGAAGATGCCCACAGCCTGGCGGGTGTGGTTGTGCTCGGCTATGATGCCCTCGTACTGGATGGGCATGTCGTATCCGGCAAAGGCGGCCATCTTGGCCTTGGCGCTATGGTGCCACCCGGTGAGGGGCGTAGTCTTGAGGCTTTCCACGGTGATCTCCTTGTCGCGTATTTCGTGCGAGGTGCGCATAATGCCACATTCTTTCCCGGTGCTCAATGACGACTTTTTCATAAAATCCTCCCCAAGTGGTCCCAGTTGACGCTTCCTGGTATTTTCTTTAACAAAAGCCAGTCAGACAAATCTGCTGCGGAGGAAGAGCATGCGCAAACTGGATCAGTGCCCTCGCGTCAAGATCAACGCCCAGTACTGCGTGTGCACCTACCCAGGCTGCAGCAGGCGCGGTCTGTGCTGCGAATGCATGCACTACCACCGCCAGCGGGGCGAACTGCCCGCCTGCTACTTCACTGCGGACGAAGAAAAGACCTACAACCGAAGCGTTGAGTTTTTCATCCAGCGTCGGACTGGGAAGTAGGCAACGCTCATGTCACTTCGTCTGCGCAACCCGCTCAATCTTTTGCGCAGCCACGCCATAGCCCTCGACTTCGGCTCCGGCCGCACCATCATCACCGACCCGCAGTCCGAGGTTCTCCTCGACGAGCCCACGGTCATCGCCATCGAGCATGGCACAGGCACGGTCATCACCACCGGCGCCGAGGCCAAGAGCTACCTTGGCAAGGCCCCGGAGCGCATCCAGGTCATCCGGCCCATTCAGGCCGGGGTCATCACCGATTTCGACTCAGCCAAGGCCCTGTTGCTCTCGTTCTTCAAGCGCGTTTGCCCGGACAATGGCACCAGGCTCAAGGTCTGCGCCGTGGTCTGCCATGGCATCACGGAGCTGGAGAAGCGCACCTTCGCCGATTGCTGCAAGGCCGCAGGGGCCGCAAAGGTCGACTTGGTGGACGCCCCGCTGGCCGCAGCCGTCGGCGCGGGCCTGGACATCCGCCAGCCCAAGGGGCGGCTTATGCTCGGCATCGGCGCGGGCCTGGCTGAGGCCTCGGTGCTCTGCCTGTCCGACGTGGTCTTCAGCGAAACCGCCCGCCTCGGCGCGGACATCTTTCACGAGGCCGTTGCCCAGCACCTGGCCGCGCGCTACAAGGTCTCCATCGGCGAAAACATGGCCGAGCAGGCCACCCTGCACCTGGCCTGGGCCGAGCGCCCGACCGAGACCCGCAGCATGACCCTGACCGGAAAGTACTCCGGCAGCGGCACGCCCTGCGCCCTGGAGTTGACGGATGACGACCTCACGGGCGCCCTGGACGGCCCCCTGGCCGCACTTGAGACCCTGGTGCGCAAGGCCATGGACAAGACCCCGGCGGAGCTTGTGGCCGACATCGCCGAGACCGGCCTGACCCTCTTTGGTGGCGGTGCGCAGGTCCACGGGTTGGACAGCGCCCTGAGCGCGCGGCTTGGGCTGCGCAGCCGTCTGG
>MGTN01000170.1 GCA_001799475.1 Desulfovibrionales bacterium GWA2_65_9
TGGGTCAGGTCGACCAGGTTCTCCGCGATGATGCGCAAAAGCTCGCCGATGGCCAGGGTGGCCAGGACGAAGTACGGCCCGCGCAGCCGCAGGACGATGAAGCCCATGACCAGGGCCAGGGCAGCCACGCACGGGATGCTGAGCAGAAAGCCGAACCACGGGGAGGCCTCGAAGTGATGGGCCAGGAGCCCGGCGCAGTAGGCGCCCATGCCGAAGAAGGCCGCATGGCCGAAGGAGACCTGGCCACAAAAGCCGCCGAGCAGGTTCCAGGCCATGCCCGCCGTGGCCCACATGAGCGCCAGGATGAGGATGTGCACGCCATAGGAGCTCAGGCCCACATGGGGCAGCACGAGCAGGATGCCGATGAGCAGGAAGGGGATGTATTTCTTATTCATTTGCCAAGCTTCCGTCTTTTGAGCAGGGAGGCGACGCCGCCAGGGAGGAACACCAGGGCGGCCACGAACACGACGAAGCGTCCGGCAGGGGCCCAGCCCATGCCCACGTAGGTTGCGGTCATGGACTCAAACACCCCGAGCAGCAGGCCGCCCAGGATGGCCCCGATGGTCGAGCCCAGGCCGCCCAGGATGGTGATGACAAAGGCGATGAGCGTGAACTGCGACCCCAGGGCCGGGAACAGGTAGTAGATCGGGATGAACAGACAGCCCGCGCAGGCCACCAGCGCCGAGCCCAGGCCGAAGGTGATGACCCGCATCCAGCCCACGTGCACGCCCATGAGCATGGCCGCGTCGCGGTCCTGGGCCGTGGCCCGGATGGACTTGCCGGTGTCGGTCTTGGCCAGGAAGAACCACAACAGGACGGTGATGATCACCGAGAGCATGAAGGACACCACCCAGGGCAGCGAGAAGGACAGCTCCACCGGGGCGTCGATCCAGAGGTCGGTCAGGTACCAGACCGTGGAGGCGTAATCCACGGGGATGGACCGGTAGTCGGAGGTGAAGAACAGGGTGGCCAGATTCTGGAGGACCATGCCGATGCCCACGGTCAGGATGACCTGGTTGTGCGGCAGGATGGACTCCACCCGGAGCACCGGGTTCACCAGATACTTTTGCAGTCCCATGCCGAACACGAACAGCAGCGGCGGGACGATCAGCAGGGAGAGGTAGGGGTCGATGCCAAACAGCGTGAACAGCCAGAAGGCTGCGTACATAGCCACCATCATCAGTTGGCCGTGCGTGAGGTTGATGATCTTCATGACGCCCAGGATGAGCGTCATGCCGATTCCGATCAGGGCGTATAGACCGCCCAGGAGCAACCCCGACACCAGCGTTTGCAGGAATACTTGAGTCTGAACCCACATCGCCCCTACTCTCCCTTATGATTCTGCGTTTGACCGTGTGCTACTTGCGATCCCGCCAGCGGGGGATGGGGTAGATGTAGTTGGCGCTGGCGATCCGCTTCGGCCAGATGGCCTGGTGCTCGCCCTTGATGACCTGGCGGACCAGGGTCTCCATGAAGTTCTGGTTCTGGAAGCCGTCCTTGTCCTGGAACTGGATGGGGCCAAAGGCGGTCATCATCTTGGTGGCCTTGAGCGCCTTGTTGATGTCCTCAGGCTTCATGGAGGCGGCGCGCTCCAGCACGTCCTTCAGCAGGTAGGCCATGGCGTAGGCCTCGGCCCCGTGGTAGGACGGGAAGCTGCCGTGCTTGGCCTTGTACTTGTCGGCAAAAGCCCTGGCGCCGGGGTAGCTCACCTGGGGGCTCCAGAGGGTGGCGGTGACCACGTACTCGGCGGCCTCCTTGGCGTTGCCCACGAACTCGGGGATGTCGAAGCCCGCGGCGCCGCCGGCGAACAGCTTGGAGTCGATACGCAGTTCCTTGATCTGGCGCATGAGCAGGGCGGCGTCCATGACGTAGGAGACCATGTAGATGACGTCGGGGTTGGCGGCCTTGACCTTGGACAGGATGGGCTTGAAGTCCACCGCGCCCTTCTCGTACTTCTCCTTCATCAGCACCTTCATGCCCGCCTTGGCGGCCTGCTTCTCCATGTCGTCGGCGCCGGAGGTGCCGAAGTCGGAGCTTTCGTACAGGATGGCCACGCTCCTCGGCTTCACGATCTCGTTCAGGAAGCTCATGAGGCCAACGGCGTAGTAGGCGTTGGAGGGGCAGATGCGGTAGACGTACTTGTACTTCTGCTGGGTGATGTCGTCCGCCGCGCCGGTGACGACTACGTAGGGCACCTTGCGCTCTTCAGCCACGGCGGCCACGGCCTTGGAGCAGGACGAGGAGTACTCGCCGAAGACGATGGGCTGCTTCTTCACGTCGATGAGCTTCTCGGCGATGGACCGGGCGACCTCGGGCTTGCCCTGGGAGTCCTCGAAGTTCAGCACCAGTTTCTTTTTCTTGATGCCGCCCTTGGCGTTGATCTCCTCGACGGCGATCAGGTAGGCCTTCTGCTCGATCTCACCGAACTTGGCCTGCTGGCCCGTGAGCGGCAGCGGGATGGACAGCTCGATGGAGCCCTGCGCCAGGGCCGCCACAGACCAGCCCAGGCAAAGCGCCAGTACGAAAAATAGGACACCGGGGTGTTTGCGCATGAATCATTCCTCCCTATAGGTTACGGAACAAAGCACAAGAATAGTCACGGCTTCCATATCCGAAAGACACTTCTGCCGCAACCCCCAATTCTCAGATCATCCGCTTTGATGGCACCGAAATCTTATAAATCCGACAATCTTCATCTGATATCTCAGACGAGTGCGCGTGCTTCAGCGCGGCGATCCCACCACGAACATACATTTTACGTATTACATCCTGTCCCAAAGTGCCTGTCACAGGCTAGACCCATGGACGAAGAAGGGCTAAGGACAGAAAATTTCCACAGTGTCGAAGCCTCGTCCACATTCGACGCTGGGCATTCCACGGAGCCCCCCCGCCCCGACGGACGAACAAAGGAGCGCATGAAATCCTTCTTTTCCTGGTCCATCCGCACGCACCTGCTGCTGCTCGTGCTTGCCGCCACCATCCCCGCCCTGACCCTTGTCTGGTGGAGCGGCCAGGAATTGCAGCGCACGGCTGTGGAAAAGGCCCAGGAAGCCACGCAACGGCTGGTTCTGAGCATGGCCGACGACCTGGAGCAGGTGGAAGAAAACGCCCGCGTGCTCCTGGCCACCCTCGCCAATGTGCCGACCATCAAAAAGATGGACCGCAAGGGCGCAACAGAGCTGTTGGCCAAGCTGCACAAGCTCCACCCCCGCTACGCCAACCTCTCGCTCATCGACCTCGACGCCCACGTGTACGCCCTGTCCATCCCCTTCAGCGGCGTGGTGGACGTGTCCGGGCGCAAGTATTTCAAGGATGTCCTGCGCACCCGTGAGTTCTCCGTGGGCGAGTACGCCGTCAGCTACACCACCAAGCGCCCGGTGCTGCACTTCGCCCACCCGGTGTTCGGGGAGTCGGGCGAGCTGGTGGGCGTGCTCGGGGCCACCTTCGACCTCTCGTCGCTGTCCCAGGCCTTCAACGCCGCAGGCCTGCCCGAGGGCTCGGCCATGTCCCTGTCCGATTCGCGCGGGGTGCGCCTGTTCCGCTACCCCGACCCGGCCAGATGGGTAGGCCAGCAGGAGCCCATCAGCCTCTGGGAGACGCTGACCAGCCTGGGCGAGGAGGGCCTCACCGTGGCCTCCGGAGCGGACGGGGTGCGCAGGCTGTACGCCATGAAGCGCTTGCGCCGGGACAAGGACGACCCCTCGTTCCTGCTGGCCCGGGTGGGCATCCCCGAGGACAAGGCCCTGGGCGAGGTCCGCACCATCCAGGCGCGCAGCATCGCCCTCACCGGCGCCGTGGGGTTCCTGACCGCAGTGCTGGCCTGGGTGCTCGGACATTTCATCATCATGCGCCGCATGCACCTGCTCATGGACACGGCCAAGCGCCTGGGCCAGGGCGACCTCAGCGCGAGAAGCGGCCTGGGCCACCAGGAAGGCGAACTGGGCATGCTGGCCGAGGCCTTCGACAACATGGCCATGGCCATGGACGTGCGCGAGGCCGAACGCGTGGAGTTCGAGCAGAAGCTCCGGCATCAGGCCCTCTATGACCATCTGACCGGCCTGGCCAACCGCTCCCTGGCTGTGGACCGCATCCAGCAGGCCCTGGAGCGCTTCAAACGGCGCGACGACATCTTCTACGCCGTGGTGGCCATGGACCTGGACCGCTTCAAGGTCATCAACGACAGCCTCGGCCACGCCTTTGGCGACAAGGTGCTGGAGGCCGTGGCCCGGCGCATCGTGAACACCCTGCGCGGCCTGGACACCGTGGCCCGCTTCGGCGGCAACGAGTTCATCCTGCTCCTGGAGGAGTTGGCCACCCCGGGCGAGGCCATCCGCATCATCAAACGCCTGCGCATGGCCATCATGGAGCCCATGGAGATCGACGGGCGCGAGGTGCAGACCTCGGCCAGCTTCGGCATCGTGCTCTCGCCCAACACCTTCGAGCGGGCCGAGGACCTCCTCCAGAGCACGGCCATCGCCCTGCACTCCGTCAAGGCCAGCGGCCGGGGCCGGTTCAAGGTCTTCACCCCGCGCATGCTGGAGCACGCCCAGGAGCGCATGACCCTGGAACAGGAGATGCGCCAAGCCCTGGAAAGAGACGAGTTCGTGGTCCACTACCAACCCATCTGGGACCTCTCCAGCACGGACATGGTCGGCTTCGAGGCGCTGGTCCGCTGGCAGCACCCGGAACGCGGGCTGGTCGGGCCGGGCTCGTTCATCACCCTGGCCGAGGAGACCGGCATCATCCTCGAACTGGGGCGGCTGGTGCTGGAGCGCGCCTGCACGGATCTGGCCGCCTGGCGCGTGAGCGACCCCTCGGCGCGCAGGCTGGTCATGGCCGTAAACCTGTCCAACAAGCAGTTCATGCAGTTCTCGCTGGTGGAGCAGGTGGCGGGCATCCTGGAGTCCTCGGGCCTGCCGGCCGACCGGCTCAAGCTTGAGATCACCGAGTCGAACATCATGGTCAACGCCGAAAGCGCCCTGGTCATGCTCCACCGGCTGAAGGCCCTGGGCGTGCAGATCAGCATCGACGACTTCGGCACCGGCTACTCGTCCTTGTCCTATCTGCAGCGCTTCCCGGTGGACACCCTGAAGGTGGACCGCAGCTTCGTCAGCCGCCTGGGGCTGGACCCGGAAAACCACGAGATCGTGCGCGCCATCGTGGCCCTGGCCCACAGCCTGGGCTTGAACGTGGTGGCCGAGGGCGTGGAGGAGAGCGGCCAGGCGGTCATGCTGCACAAGCTCGGCTGCGAATGCGTGCAGGGCTTCTTCTTCTCCAGGCCGCTGGTGCACGCCCACGCGGAGGAAGCCATCGGGCGCATGCCCGAGCGCTAGGGTCTGTTTCCAACTGATGGATTTTGTTCCCTGGCGAGGAGAGAGCCTGTTTTGAGGCCAGGGGGTGTACTCATGCGGTACAGCCCTGGACCAAAATCGACTCGCGCTGATACCCAGGCGGCGTCCAGGGGCCAAAGGACGCTTTTAGAAACAGGCCCTAGAGCCGACACGACGCCTATCCATGCAGTCCCAGGCGGGCATGCTCAAACGGGGGCGCTCATGAACGACACCTTGTACCAGCGTTTCATAGGTTCGCGTCTCGGCTTGCGCGAACACCTCGCGGCAGCGCGCTCCATCCTGGCCAACGAGCGCACCTTCCTGGCCTATCAGCGCACGGCCCTGACCGAGCTGGCCGTGGCCGCCACCTTCATCCGTTTCTTCGACCATCCCGCGCTGACCGTGATCGGCTGGCTGCTGGTGCCCGCCTCGGTGGTGACCATGGCCCTGGGCCTGGTGCGCTACCGGCGCATGCACAAGCTCATCCACCACCTGGAGGAAAATGCCCTCAGGCCTGATGCGCCGGATGAGTCCCCGGCAGGCGGGCCCCCGGCAGCGCAATAAGCAAGCCCCCCGGCATCTGCCAGGGGGCTTTTTGTTTCGTCTGCCGGAAGGGGGCCGGAGGCGCTACTCGCTCTCCAGCTCCTGCACCAGGCCAAGCAGGATCTGGGCCTGCTCCACCAGGCCGCTTACGGCCTCCACGGCCTCGCTCATGGCCTCGGCGGTCTCCGTGGCGATGCGGTTGATGTCGTCCAGCGAGCGGCTGATCTCGTCGCTGGCTGCGGACTGCTGGCCGCTGGCCGCCGCGATGGCCCGCACCTGGTCCGAGGACCGCTCGACAAAGGACACGATGCCGGTCAGGGCCTCGCCGGAGTTCTTGGCCAGGCCCGTGGCCTCCTCGATGCGCACCACGGCCTGATCCACGTTGGTGATGTTCTCCCGGGTGCCCTTCTGGATGTCGCTGATGGCCTGGGCCACCTCCTTGGTGGCGGTCATGGTCTTCTCGGCCAGCTTGCGGACTTCATCAGCGACAACCGCGAAGCCGCGCCCGGCGTCGCCCGCGCGGGCGGCCTCGATGGCGGCGTTCAGCGCCAGCAGGTTGGTCTGGTCGGCGATGTCGTTGATGACGCCCATGACCTGGCCGATGCCGTCGGCCTGCTTGCCCAGCAGGCCCATGTTGGTCTTGAGCCCCTGGGCCTGCTCATACACGGCCTGGATGGCCAGGACCACCTTGTTGACCACGCCCGCGCCGTCCTGGGCCTTGAGCTTGGCCTGGTCGGCGGCCTCGGCCGCCTGGCCCGCGTTGCTGGCCACCGCCAGCACCGTGGCGTTCATCTCCTCCATGGCCGTGGCGGTTTCGCCCAGGCGGTCCTTCTGCAGGTCCGAGCCGTGGCGCGAAGAATCAATGCGCGAAGAGATGTCGCGGCTGACGTCGTTCATGGTCTGGGATATGCCGCGCAGCCTGCCCGCAGCCTGGAGCAGGCCCTCCCTGGTGGCCTGGGCGGCGTGGGCCTTGGCGGCCTCGGCCTCGGCAATGGCCTTTTGCGCCACCTGGGTCTCCTCCTCGGCCAAATGGAAGCTCTTCTGAACCTCATTGATCTTGTCGCGCATGGTGCCGACCATGGTCTCGATGGAGCCCTGGAGCATGCCCATCTCACCGTGGAAGCGCTCGCTGGCCCTGGTTTCCAGGTCGCCTGCGGCGACCCTGTTGGCCATGCCCGCGAGTTGCGTTATGGGCCGGGAGATGAGGCGCACCAGGACATACACCAGCAGGCTCAGCACCAGGACCAGGCCGCCCATGAGCCAGACCAGCATCATGCGCAGTTCGTTGGCCTTGACGTGGATGTCGTCGACGTAGAGGCCGGTGCCGATGAGCCAGTTCCAGGGCTTGTAGAGCTTGACGAAGGAGATCTTGGGATAGAGCTCCGTGGTGGCCCCGCCCTCCTTCTTGGGCTTGGGCCACATGTAGCGGACATAGCCTTCACCGGCCTTGTCGCAGACTTCCACAAAGGCCTGGAAGAGATTCTTGGTGCCGCCAGGGTAGGACTCGCCCTTGCTTGAGGGGCTGTCGCCCAGCCAGAAGTCAGTAGACTTGTTGAACTTCTCGCTGTCCAGCACCTTGCCGTCCAGGGCCGGCACCGTGGGGTGCATGATCATCACCGGGAAGGGCTTGCCCATGTCATTGATCCAGAAATAGTCGTTGTTGCCGTAGCGCATGTTCTTCAGGCGCGTGGCCGCACGCTTCTGGGCCTCCTCCAGCGTGAACTCGCCCTTCTGCACGCGGGCTTCATATTCATTGATGAGGTTGTAGCCCAGGTCCACGGTGTCGGCCAGCGCACCCCGGCGGCTGCGCATCAGGTCTTCCTCGTAGAACGGCATGAAGTAGAAGAAGATCAGGCCGACGAACACGGCCACAACGATGGCGAACAGGCCGTAAAGCTTGGTGGCGGTGTTCGTGTTTTGAAATTTCTCGCGAAGCATGGGGAACCTCCTGGAGCTGGACGGCGCATTTGTGCGCCAAGCATTCTATCGACCAGTCTGATTATAGCTTTAATTCTCCGGGGGGATTGCAGGTAATAAATAACATCAGGAAGGTGTTCGCGCAAGGAGGAGGAATACGCAAAATGCATAGCGCATCAGAAAAATCCGGCCGAACTAGCGGAAAAAGCGCACCTCGCCCACCCACAGCGTGCCCTGGCCCGGCTCCGTGCGGCGGGCGTCCACGCCGATGCGGATGGCCTCCACGCTGTCCGGGCGCAGCACCAGGTCGCCCGGCTTGAGCCCGGCGCGCCGGGCTTCCGCAGGCCAGGCAGGCCACGCCGCCAGGGAGCGGAACGGCAGGCGCAGCACCTTCCACTGCGTGCCCACATGGAAGGTCCCGAAGAAGCGGTCCTGGGACGTGCGGTCATCCGTGCTGGAGGTGGTGATGAGGATGATCCCGGCCAGGGGACGGCTGGCGCGCACGGCGAACTCGATGCCGCGCGACCTGTAGTGGCTCTGCCGGGTGCTGGTGCCGATGCAGGCGCAGTCCTCGCCGACTGCGGTCAGATCGAAGTCGATGCGAAAGGCCCCCTGCCCTGCCGGAGCCGCATCCGCCATTGAAGCGGGTGGCGCGGGTGGCGCGGGGGGCGCGGGGGGCGCGGGGGGCGCGGCCTTGTCGTCCCGGCTGCCCGTAAAGCGCAGCGGGCCCGTGTCCTGGCGTGTCAGCGGCCAGGCCGGATCGCCAGGAATGACCACGGCGTCCTGCGCGACAATGGGCGCAAGGTCAGACGCCAGCGCGGGCGGGGCCAGCACCGGCGCGTAGACCGCCAGGGTCAGCAGGCAGAAAAACGGCAGGCTGTAAGTCAGCAAATAGGACAGCAGGAGATACAGTCGGCGCACAAGCCCCCCGGAAGCACATGATGTCGCTGGCTCATAGCCCAGATGCGGCCGTGGCTCAAGGTCCAGAGGGCGTAAAAAAAGGGGCAGCCCCCGCTGGAGGTAACGGGGGCTGCCGGAAAGGCCGGGCCAAGGACGCGCTGGCGGCACGTCTGCGCGCAGGGGGCCTCAGCCGTCAAACTCAGCCGAAGAAGTCGCGCACGTACTTGAGGGCCAAAAACACGATGAGGACGGAAAGCATCCACTTGATGTAGCGCGCGGGCACGTGCTTCTGGCAGCACGCCCCCATGTACATCCCGCCCATGCCGCCGATGCCGAAGAGGAACCCGAGCAGCCAGTCCGGGGCCACGGACATGGTCGGGTAGAAGGGCGCGATGGCCTGGTAGAAGGCCACGCCGGCAATGGAGGTGATGAAGGTGCCCATGAGCGCGGCCCCGGCCACGGTGTAGACCGGCAGGCCGAAGAAGGACACGAAGAAGGGCGCGATGATGGCCCCGCCGCCGATGCCGTAGACCCCGCCGACGATGCCCACGATGAAGGACAGGGACAGGATGCCGAAGGTCGGCACCTCGTAGGTCTCGCCGTAGAACTCATAGGCGATGCGGGTGGTGGTGAAACGCACCACGCGCACTGAGGCCAGCTTCTCGCCGTGGGCCTCGCTCTGCTTGGCCTTCTCGCGGAAGCGCGCCACCTGCTCCTGGAAACGCTTCTCGGCCGCCTGGGCCGCGGTGAGCCCGCCCGTGTTCTTGGGTCCGCGCATCTGCTTGATGAGGTCCTTCGCCATGCGCACGCCGATGTACAGCAGCACCGCTGCGGCGAAGAGCTTGAAGTTCTTGGCGTCCGGCAGGTACTGCACGCGCACGATGGCCCCGATGAACACGCCCGGCAGCGTGCCCACGATGACCACCCAGGTCAGCGGCCAGACCATGCGGCCTTCCTTTATGTAGCGCCAGACGCCGCTCGGGATGGCCACGATGTTGTAGAACTGGTTGGTGGAGCTCACCGAGGGGTTCACGTAGCCCAGCACGCTCATCTGGAAGGGCAGGAGCAGAAAGGCCCCGGACACCCCGCCCATGGACGTGAAGAAGGAGATGACAAAGGAGACAAGGGGAGGAATCCAGGGCTGAACCTCAATGCCGGCTACGGTAAAGAGCATGGCGGCCTCCTGTCTGACGGGCTGTGCGGCGGGCCGGGCCTTGCGCCTCCCGCCTTGGGTTGCTGTCACGAATTCTGCTATTCGAGTGACAACAAAATACCGCGTTGCAACAATAATGTCACTCATTATTTTGCGCGCGGCACAGATTTTCAGCCCCCCCCTTGGCAGCAGGCATATTTGGCCGTACTATTAAGGCTCGTGCACACGCCACAAGGCAAGACGGAGGACATGAATGGGAAAGGCTATGGGCAAGACGACGGGCCAGACGGCGCACAACGGCGCAACCGGCTCTCCCGGCCAGCGCGGACAGCGCGGCCTGAATCCGGCGCAGCTGTCCGCCCTGGAGCAGGCCTTCCGGGCCTGGGCCCAGGCCTCGCGCCGCAAGGCCGACCGCCTCTCGCGCCAGCGGCTGTGGCTCATCTTCCTGCTCTTGCGCTCCACCGGCGCGCGCCTGGGCGAGGTCCTGGGGCTCGACGCCAGCCGCGACCTGGACCTCGGCCCCGCGCGGACCGTGGTCCGTTTCCGGTCCAGCGGAGGGGACCGCGAGGTGCCCCTGCCCACCGATGTGGCCGGGGAGCTGGAGAGCGCCCTGGCCGACCCGGAGCTCATGGGCAGCCTGGCTGCCGGGCCCGCCGGGCTCTTCGACATGGACCAAGGCCACGTGCGCCGCAAATTTTACGAGCGCGCGCTTGAAGCGGGCATCCCGCGCGAGCTGGCCAGCCCGAGCGTGCTGCGGCGCTCCCTGGCCCGCAGCCTGGTGCGCCAGGACGTGCCCCTGCCCGTGGTGCAGCGCATGCTCGGCCAGTCCTCGGCCAACCTGACCGCCGCCTTCTGCGACTATTCCGAGGACGAGGCCGGACGCATCGTGGAGGACTACCTGTTGCGCGAGGAGCGCCGCAAGACCAGCGCGCGCAACCGCTTCGCCGGGCAGATCACGCGGGTCAAGCGCGGTCCGGTGGTCAGCGAGATCGAGTTGACCAGCCTGGGCGGCTTCAAGGTCTACAGCGTGGTCACCCTGGACTCCGTGGAGCGCCTGGGCATCCGGCCCGGAGTGCTGGCCACGGCGGACATCAAGGCCCCCTGGGTGCAGGTCAGCGCCGGGGCGCAGGAGCCGGTCTCGACCGCCGCCAACCGCTATCCGGGCGTGGTGCGCCGGGTGCTGGCCGACCCGGCCGAGCCCGTGGCCGCCGAGGTGGTGGCCGAGCTGTCCGACGGCACGCGCCTGGCCGCAGTGGTCACCAAGGAGAGCGCAGAGCGCCTGGGCCTCGCCGTGGGCGCGCCGGTGTGGGTCTCCTTCGGGGCCTTCTCCGTGATTCTCAACTTCGGCTAAGGCGGGTCAGCCCGCACGGGAGGTCACATGGCCGAGAGCATCCCCCACGAAGCGCGGCTTTGGAAGCCGCTCAAGGACGATCAGATCCAGTGCCGCCTGTGCAGCCATTTCTGCATCATCAAGCCCGGAGCGCGCGGGCTGTGCGGCGTGCGCGAAAACCGCGAGGGCGCCCTGTTGACCCTGGTCTACGGCCTGCCCGCCGCAGTCAACGTGGACCCGGTGGAGAAGAAGCCGTTGTACCATTTCCTGCCCGGCACGCGCATCTTCTCCCTGGGCACCATGGGCTGCAACATGAGCTGCAGCTTCTGCCAGAACGCCTCGCTCTCGCAGCCGCCGCGCCTGGGAAACCGCATCACCGGCCACAGGGCCGAGCCCGCCGACCTGGTGGCCGCAGCCCTGGAGTCCGGCTGCAAGAGCATCGCCTACACCTACTCCGAGCCCACGATCTTCTTCGAGTTGGTGGAGGACACGGCGCGCCTGGCGCTCACCAAAGGCCTCAAGAACGTCCTGGTGACCAACGGCTTCATGAGCCCGGACTGCCTGGAGGCCTACGGCCCGTCCCCTTCGGGGCTTATTCAGGCCGCCAACGTGGACTTGAAAGCCTTCACCGAGGCCTTCTACCAGGAACGCTGCGGGGCCAGGCTCGCGCCGGTGCTGGCGAACCTGGGGCACATGCGCAAGCTCGGCTGGTGGCTGGAGCTCACCACCCTGCTCATCCCCGGCCTGAACGACGATCCGGGCGAGCTGGCCGAGCTGGCCGCCTTCATCGCCACCGAACTCGGGCCGGACACGCCCTGGCACCTCTCGCGCTTCCACCCGGACTACAAGCTCACGGACCGGCCCGTGACCCCGCACGAGACGCTGCTGGCCGCGCGCGAGGTCGGGAGGGCCGCAGGCCTGCGCTACGTGTACATCGGCAACGCCAGC
>MGTN01000171.1:0-11528 GCA_001799475.1 Desulfovibrionales bacterium GWA2_65_9
GTGCCCTTGAGGGCCGAGACATACAGCGTGGGCACGTACGGGGCGATGCGCAGGGCTTCCTCGTAGGTTTCGCGCAGGGCCTTCAGCTGCGTTTTGGGCACCAGGTCGATCTTGTTCACGGCCACGAAAAACGGCGTGCGCTGGAGCGCCAGGTAGTCGATGAGCCGCTTGTCCTGGCGCGACAACCCCTCCAGGGCATCGAGCACGAGGATGGTCACGTCGGCGCGCTTGCTGCTGGCCAGCGCCCGGTACACGGACATCTTCTCCAGGGAATCGTGGATGTTGGCCTTGCGGCGCACGCCGGCGGTGTCCACGAAGACATAGCGCTTGCCGCCGATGTCGTAGGTGATCTGCACGGAGTCGCGCGTGGTTCCGGCCACGTCGCTGACGATCTGCCGTCCCTGGCCGACAAGGGCGTTGACCATGGACGACTTGCCCGCGTTGGGCCGGCCCAGCATGCAGATCTTGAGCCCGCGCTCCGGGGCGTCCTCGTCCTCCGGCCCCTGCTCGATGAGCGGCCGGGCCAGCTCGGCGATGCGCGCGCGCAGGGTGTTCAGGCCAAAGCCGTGGGCCGCGGACACCGGCGCGATCTCCAGGCCCAGGGCGTGGAAGTCCGCCGTGGCCTTGGCCTCCTGCTCCGGGCCATCGATCTTGTTGACCACCAGCAGGATGGGCTTGCCCGAGGCGCGCACCTTTTCGCTCACGGACTCGTCCAGCCCGGTGATGCCCTCGCGGCCGTCGACCACGAACAGGAGGATGTCGGCCTCTTCCAGGGCCTCGGTGGCCTGGTCGAAGACGCTGCGGTCAATGCCGCCGTTGTCCTCTTCAACGGAGTCGGGCAGCATGCCGCCGGTATCGACCACGGCCAGGCGCACGTCGTCCTCGACCATCTCGCCGTAGATGCGGTCGCGGGTGACGCCGGGCATGTCGTGGGTGATGGCCTTGTTTTTGCGGATCAGGCGGTTGAAAATGCTGCTCTTGCCAACGTTGGGGCGGCCTAATAGGGCGATGATGGGCATCATGGTCGTCTTCCAGATGCCCGGCCGGCCCCCCTTCGGGGTTCATGGGGGGCCTGGCCGGGGCTTGGTTGTTTCAAACAGTTATAAACGGGCGTTGATCTCCTCGGCGACCTTGACGCCGGAGAGGAGCATGCCGCCGAAAATCGGCCCCATGCGGTAGGAGCCGTAGGTGGCGTTGGCGGCCATGCCAGCCACCCACACGCCGGGGAACACCTCGCGGGTGTGGCGCACGGTGTTGGCCTCGGCCACATCAGCCCACATGGACTGCTCGCCCTCGATGCCGCCCGACGGCGTGTTCAGCTTGACCCCGTTCTTGCGCACCAGGGTCTTCAGCATCTCCACGTCGTGTCCAGTGCATTCTATGGCATGTTTGCAGTGAAGCACAAGCGGGTCCACATGCAACCGCGCCATCTCCACCGGGCTTGAATTCACCACCAGCCCCATGACGCGCTTCTCGCCGTCGATCTCGCGCAGCACCACGTCCTCCACGCTCATGCAGTTGAACACGTGGGCTCCGGCCTTGGTCGCCCTGTACGCCAGCGCAGCCGTGGCGGCCACGGAATCGGCCAGGAAGTAGCCGGGCTTGTACTCGCTCATGGCGCAGCCCGCCTCTTCCAGGATGCCCTTGGCCTCCTCCTGGACCACGATGTAGTTCCAGGTCATGCCGCCGCCCCACATGCCGCCGCCCACCGAGAGCTTGCGCTCGAACAGGGCGACCTTGCGGCCCGCCTCGGCCAGCTTCCAGGCTGCGGTCAGGCCAGAGGGCCCGCCGCCCACAATGGCCACGTCGAGATCAAGGCACTGCTTGAACTTCTCGAAATAGGCGCTGGCGATGGCCTCGGTGACAATCCTTTCGTCAATGATCATGGGGTCCTCCTGCAACTGTTGCGGTTTCTCAAAAACGCGCCTCAAACGAAAAACCGTCCCTCAGAAGGGACGGCTCCTCGCGTTGCAGTGTTCCCTTCGTCGGCATTACCCGGACAGGTTCAACGGTCAACCCCACAGCCAGAAGCAAGGGGTCCTCTCAGCCCGGTTTCTCCGAGCTCCCGCAGGACGGTTGTTCCTAAAACGGAACTATTTAAAAAGCGTGGCGATAGCCTCCGTGTAGGGGGCGGTGAGCACGCCGCGCTCCGTGATGATGCCGTGGATGAGCTTGGCCGGAGTCACGTCAAAGGCGAAGTTGAACACGCCCACGCCGTCCGGGGTGATCTGGGTGGTGCCCACGTGGGTCACCTCGCGCGGGGTGCGGTCCTCGATGGGGATCAGCGAGCCGTCGGCGGTTTCCGGGTCGATGGTGGACACCGGGGCGGCCACGTAGAACGGGATGCCGAACTCCTTGGCCAGCAGCGCCACGCCAAAGGTGCCGATCTTGTTGGCCGCGTCGCCGTTGGCCGCGATGCGGTCGGCCCCGACGATGACCTTCTGCACCAGGCCGCGCTGCATCAGAAGCGCGCAGGCGTTGTCGCAGGCAACCTTCACCGGGATGCCGTCCTTGTGCAGCTCATAGGCGGTGAGCCGCGCGCCCTGCAGGAAGGGCCGGGTCTCGTTGGCGATGACCTGGATCTTCTTGCCCTGCTCCACGGCCGCGCGGATGGGGGCAAGGGCCGTGCCGTAGCCTGCGGTGGCCAGGGCTCCGGCGTTGCAGTGGGTCATGACCGTGTCGCCGTCGGCGAGCAGGTCCGCGCCAGCCTTGCCGATGGCCTCGCAGGTGGCGATGTCCTCGGCGTGCACGACCTTGGCCTTGGCCAGCCAGAACACGCACAGCTCGTCCAGGGAAAATTCCGGGTGCCTGGCCCACTCGGCCTGCATGAGGCGCACGGCCCAGCGCAGGTTCACCGCCGTGGGCCGGGCCGAGGCGATCTCTTCCAGCTTGGCCGCGAGCACGGGCTTCCAGTCGGCCCCAGGCGCGAGATTGGCGACGACTTCGCGCCCGGCCAGGTAGCAGCCGTAGGCCGCAGTGACGCCGATGGCGGGCGCGCCGCGCACCACCATGACCACCAGCGCCTCGCAGATGTCGGACACGGTCTTGCAGACGAACCATTCCTCACGCGTGGGCAGGTAGCGCTGATCAAGGAGGACCAGGGCGTCCTTTTCCGGGGAATACTGGATGTGCTCGGTCATGTGCTGTCCTTAAAAAAGATTGGGGGGCCAAATGATGGGGAAATTACTTCAGCTTCTCGGCGAGGAGCTGGTTGACGACGGCGGGGTTGGCCTGGCCCTTGGTGCGGCGCATGATCTGGCCGACAAAGAAGCCCATGAGCTTGGTCTTGCCCGCGCGATAGTCGGCCAGCTCCTTGGGGTTCTCGGCCAGCACGGCGTCGACGTCCGCCTCCAGGGCCGAGGTATCCGAAATCTGCACCAGGCCCTTGGCCTTGACCAGCTCTTCCGGGTCGGCCCCGGTGGTCAGCAGCTCGGGCAGGATATCCTTGGCGCTCTTGGCGCTGATGGCGCCCTCTTCCACCAGGCGCACCAGGGCCGCCAGCTTCTGCGGGGTCAGCTTCAAGTCGGCCACGCGGCCGCCGGTCTGGTTCAGCTCGCGCAGGATGTCCGTCATCAGCCAGTTGGCCAGCTTCTTGGGCTCACTATAAGCCGCCACAGCGGCCTCGAAATATTCCGCCATGTCGCGCTCGGCGGTCAGCACCTCGGCGTCGCCCTTGGTCAGCCCGTACTGCGTGACAAAGCGCTGCTCGCGCGCCTTGGGCAGCTCGGGCAGCTCGGAACGCCACTGGTCGAGCCAGGACTGCTCCAGCACCAGCGGCACTAGGTCCGGGCAGGGGAAATAGCGGTAGTCGTGGGCCTCTTCCTTGCCGCGCATGGAGTGCGTGGTGCCCTTGTTGGCATCAAACAGGCGCGTCTCCTGGACCACCTTTTCGCCGTCCTCCACGAGGTCGATCTGGCGCTCCACCTCGTAGTCGATGGCCTTCTGCACATGCTTGAAGGAGTTGAGGTTCTTCAATTCCGCGCGGGTGCCGAAGGCCTCCTGGCCCAAGGGCCGGACGCTCACGTTGGCATCGCAGCGGAAAGAGCCCTCCTCCATGTTGCCGTCGCAAATGTCGAGGTAGACCAGGATGCTGCGCAGGGCTTTCAAGTAGGCCACAGCCTCCTCGGCGTTGCGCATGTCCGGCTCGGAAACGATCTCGATCAGCGGCACGCAGGCGCGGTTCAGGTCCACATAGCTCGCGTTGTCCTGGGCCGAGTGGATGTTCTTGCCGGCGTCCTCCTCCATGTGGATGCGCGTGACGCCGACCCGCTTGGGGCCCTTGCCGGTGACGATGTCCACATGGCCGAACTCGCAAATGGGCAGCTCGAACTGGGAGGTCTGGTAGCCCTTGGGCAGGTCCGGGTAGAAATAATTCTTGCGCGCGAACACGCTCTTCCTGTTGATGCGGCAGTCGATGGCCAGACCCATCTTGGCGGCGTACTCGACCACCTTGCGGTTGAGCACCGGCAGCACGCCGGGCATGCCGGAGCACACCGGGCAGACGTTCTCGTTCGGCTCCGCGCCAAACTGGGTGGAGCAGGAGCAGAAGATCTTGGACCTGGTCTTGAGCTGGGCATGCACCTCAAGGCCGATGACGGTTTCATACCTGGTCATGAGCCCTCCTCTTGCCTTCTTCCCAGACCCCTAGGCCTGTTTCCAAAAGATGGATTTTGTTTCCCTGGCGAGGAAAGAGTCGTTTTGGGGCCAGGGAGAGTACTCATGCGGTACAGCCCTGGCGCCAAATCGACTCATGACGATGTCCAGGGGGCAAAAGACACTTTTAGAGACAGGCCGAGGCCCCGGACTTGCGGCTGTAGAGTTCCGGGGTCAGGCGCGGATCATTGTACATCTTGAACTGGTAGTAGACCTTGGGCCGCTTCTGGCCCGAGGCGTAGTCCTCCACGAGGTCCAGGACGGACTGCAAAAGGTCCGTGCGCTGTTCCGTGAGCACCTGGAGCCTGCGGCGGCACTCGTTTGCGAGGTCATCGCCAGCGCCCGGGCGTTCCACCTGCTCCAGCAGGTGGAAGATCTTGAGCGCCAGGATGGAGCCGCGGTCCAGGGCCACGCCCAGGGACTCGGTGTTGAAGCGCGGGCGCACCCCCTCGGCCTGGGGCGGCATGATGGAATTCAAAGCACACACCAGGAACAGGTCCAGGCGCTCGATCAGGTCGTTGCGCTCCTGCTTCAGCTTGTCGATGGCGTACATGCAGTCCGCGATGAGTTCCGGCCCGGCGTCCTTGCGGCGTGCGCGGTCCTCCACGTGCCACAGGCGAAAATTGGTCCAGTGCTGGCGCAGCACCAGCTCCGCGAAACCCTCGGCCCCGGAGGCTGTGGTGATGTCCGGGGCAAAGGCGGGTTCCTGGCGGTGCCAGGAGGCCACGGTCTGATCCTGGTCCAGAAAGGCGCGCGCGATGAAGGCGCGGATATCGTCGAAGGTGAAATCAGTCATTGAGCTCTCTTGGTTCATGGTCTGGCCCGCAGCGCGCTCTTGCTGACGAGCAGATAGAGTGTGGCGGGCGTACGCATCGTCGCCTCCAGGCGTTCGGCACGTTCGCCGCTGCCCAGGTACAGGTCGAGCCTCAGGCCCCGGATGTCCGCACCCGAGTCCTGGGCCAGCACAAGGCCGCGCAGGGACTCCGCTCCGCCCTGGGCAGACAACGGCGCAGACAGCACCGCCACTGCTCCCAACGGCAGGAGACTTGGGTCTGTAGCCAGACTGACAAGCGGCGTCAACGGTTTTCCCAGTGAGCCCTCGCTTGCCGCAGCCGTGAACCGGAAGAACACGTAGCTCGCATTCTCGGCCATAAGCTCCAGGGCGCGGGCGGGGTTGGCCGCGCACCAGGAGCGGATGGCCTCGCGATTCAGGCGCTCTTTGGGCAGCGCTCCGGCGTCCAAAAGAATCTGCCCCAGGCCCTTGAAGGGCAGACCGTTGGCGGCGGCGAAGTGCACCCCGCGCACGGAGCCGTCCGGCAGGCGCAAGGAGCCGCCGCCCTCGGTCTGCATCAGGAAGGCATCGGCCGGGTTCTTCAGCCAGGCCAGCTCCAGCCCGCGCCCGGCAAGCGCCCGGTCCAGGTCCACGGCCCGGCGGTCATACGCGCCCGGACGGGCGGCCATGTCCGGCGGGGGCGCGTACAGCGGGTAGTCGTAGCCGGGCTGGCGCTCCAGGCTGGCCTCCATCTCCGGCGAATAATAGCCCGTGAGCAGCGGACTTGGGGCCAGCTCGTACCAGATGAAGCGCTCGGACAGCAGGCCGGGGTTGGCGTCCAGGTCCGGCAGCACGGAAAGCAGCTCCTGGGCGCTCTGGCGCAGTTGGCCCCAGGTCAGCGAGCCGCCGGGCTGCACCAGGGCTGGCGCCCCTGGAGACATGCGCGAGAGGTGCCCCAGGCTATGGCGCAGGGGGCCGGCCAGGTCGGCAAAGGAGCGCAAGGACTGGGAGGCCGGGGACAGTTGCCCGGCCAAAAGCAGGGACTCGGAACCGCGCAGGGCGCTGAAGCCAGCCGGGGCCGGGGCCAGGTAGTCTTCCGGCGGCGCTGCGGGCGCTGGCGACGAGGGTGCTGAAACGCGCGGGCGCCGCGCCGGGGCCGACCGGCCGCCACCCGAGGAGGAGGGCCAGGGCACGTAGTCGCCCACGCCGCACCCCAGGAGCACGAAGACCAGGGCGAGAGCCAAGCCTGCCGTCAAAAGCCTGCGACCGCGCGGGCCGCCACGCAGGCGGCCTGAGCCCATGGCCGTGGTCAGGCCAGCGCCCTGCCCTACCCGCGCGGGACTATCCACAACACTGCCTTGACCACACGGCCTTGGCAACATTGGCCTAGCCACACTGTTCAATGGAGGCATCGCAGTACTTGCCCACCCCGTACTCCCGGCGGCGCAGGAACTTCTCCGGGCTGGGGCCGATGATCTGCAGCTCCGGCTGGCGCTGCTGCACCGAGAGCGCGATGGTCATCTCCTTGGTGCAGCCCGTGGAATAGGTGGAGTCCTTGCCGGCCCAGACGGGCGGGACCTTCTTGCCCATGAGCTCGAAGCTCTTCTCGATGTCCACGTCGGTCTGGAAGCGCCAGACGTTCAGGAACCCGCTGCGCTGCACGCGCTCCCACATGAACATGAGGTCGTCGGCGTCCATGCCCTCTTCGAAATATTCGCCGGGGTTGATGATGAAGGTGCCCTCCAGGCGCGAGCGCAGGTGGGCCACAAAGGTGTTCAGCACCTCGATGGCCTGCTTCACCTGGCCGGGGATGCTGCCCACGATGGCGCTGTAGAACATGACCGTCTTGCCTGCCGAGCGCGCCCGGCGCATCTGGGTGATGATGCCGTCGGCCTTGGCCAGGATGGCCTCCTCGCTGAACTTGTGCACGTGCTCGGGCTTGGGCTTGAAGTACATGCGGAACTTGCCCTGGGAGTCGTTGAAGAAGACCAGCACGTCGCGGGTGAACTCGTGGCTGGTGTTGATGAAGCGGCGGTAGTAGGCCTCGCCCTTGGCCAGCACCAGGTCGGACTCCTTCCAGGCCCGGGCAAAGGTGACGGATGTGCGGTAGGGGTTGAAGCGCTCGCGGGTGCCGTCGGAGATGACCACCAACCGGTGCTCGCGGGTGGCCTGCAAAAGTTCGTTCTTGCTGGCGCGGTTGTTCTGGACGAAGTAAGCGTCCTTGAACTCAGCCGCCAGGATGGGGTCGCTCTCCAGGTCCCAGACCGTGGGGCTGTCGAAGTAGAAGCCCTCCTTCAGGGCCAGGATCACGCGGTGCCCCTGGCGCAACAGCGAGCGCACCACCTTGAGGTCCAGGATGATGCCGCCGCTGGCCCTGGGCAGGTAGAGGATGCGCAGGGGGCCGCGCGCGGGGTCGAAGATGCTGCGCAAAGGCGTGAAGTCCACGGGCTCCAGGGTCTTGCGCAGCTCCTCGGCGTCCAGGTTGGACGTCGGGTTGTCCACGGCCCAGAAGGGCTTGTAGGTGGAGAAGAACAACAACCGCTCCATCTCCAGCAGGTCCAGCTCAAAGCGCAGCTGGGTGATGCTCGAGCAGTGCAGACGTTCCTCCGGGCAGACGTTCACCAACTGGGAGTAGAACTTGCTGTCCACGAAGGTGCGCGCGCGGCGGTTCATCTGGCGCTTGAGCGTGCGGTAGGGGTCATCCAGGCCGCTCTGGGTGAGAAAGATGGTCAGCATGCGCTTGAGCAGGCGCGAAGGGATGAGGATGGGCGCATTCAGCGTCATCCGGAACTTGTGGCGGCACAGGTGCAGGATCCGCTTGCGCAGCGGGGCCTCGCGCACAAACTCCCGCACGAGCTGCACGAGCAGCTTCCACTGCTGACCGTACTCCGCAGCCAGGTCCTTGCCGAGCCTGGACTTGAGCAGGAAGTGCAGCATCCAGTCGCCGCAGGGGGCGTAGAAGCTGTCCTCCTTGAGGGCGACCATGAAGCGGATCTGCTCCGGCGAGGCGTTCTTCGCCGGATCGATGGAATGCTCCAGGTTGTTCTCGGTCATGAAGTGCAGGAGCAGCGCATCAAGCACCGGGTCCTGGCCGTACTTGAGCTCCCGGGCGCTCTCAAAGGTAAAGTTCAGTGGCAAGGGTCACCTCTCGGTAAAGAAGCCTTTGCTCGCCAGCTTGGCGAAATAGGATGTCTTGTCCGTCTCGGCCAGGATCAGGTCGTCCGGGGCCCGGCGCACGCGCACCACATCGCCCGGCTCAAGGGCAAAGGAGCGCTGCCCGTCAACGGACAGGCGCACCTCGCCCGCCTGATCCTCCACCACCACGCGGATCTCCCCGCTTGCGGGCAGCACCACGGGGCGAAAATTGTTCAGAAAGGGGCACACCGGCGTCAGGCAGATGGCCTCCATCTCCGGATACACCAGCGGGCCGCCAGCAGAAAACCCGTAGGCCGTGGAGCCCGTGGGCGTCGAGATGATGAGCCCGTCGGAACGCATGGCCCCCACACGCTCGCCATCGCGCAGCACCAAGAGGCGGATGAGCCGGGCCAGCTCGCCCCGGCTGACCACGAGGTCGTTGATGGCCCGGCCGGAGCAGACCGTCTGGCCCCGGCGCTCCACTTCATAGGCGAGGCAGACGCGCCGGGACAGGGTGTAGGATCCGGCCAAGAGCGCCTCCATGCTGCGCTGCCAGTCCCCTGCGGGTTCGGCCAGAAAGCCCACCCGGCCAAGGTTCAGGCCCAACAGCGGCAGGCCTTGGCCCAGGCTCATGCGGGCCACGCCGATGAAGGTGCCGTCGCCGCCCAGGACCAGCACCGCGTCAAAAGCCCCCTCCGGGAGCTTGCAGGCGCCCGCGCCCCGTGTCGAGCGGTGTTCGCAAAGCCTGGCCGAAGCCCCCCGGCCCTCAAGCCAGGCCTTCAGTTCCTGTCCCAGGGCCTGGGCCGCGGCATCGCTTGAGCGCGTCATCACCAAAAAAGACGTAAGCTGGCTGTTCATGGCGCGACAGTAGTCAAATCCGCAGAAACATACAACACACCGCTGGAACGAGAAAAATCGAGAAATGTGCATTTTCTTCGTCTCGACCCCTAAAGTATTTTCCAGCAGTTGACGATAAGGGTATCAAGCTAGGAGTATATGAGATGGATGTTCACCCGGTTAATGTTCGCCTGATGCTGCGCACCTACGGGAAGCAGCTTACAAGCGCCAAGCGGCTGGCCCGCTTCAAGAGGGCGCTTGTACTCTCAGGTGCGCAGGACCAGCTGAGCATCTCGCGGGAGGCCAAGCGCCGGGAATTGGTGGAGCGCATCAGCCAGGAAGTCATCGAGAACCTCCTGGTCAACGGCCAGGAGAATCCGGTGGTTTCCGGGGTGCTCGAGGATCTGGAACAGGATTTGGGCGAAAAGGTGTTGTTTGACTATCCCCTGGATGGCGGCGAGGTGCAGATCCTGCGCCAGACCGAGGAAGGGGCGAGGGAGATCGGCCCGGACGAGAAGATGCGCATCCTGCGCAGGCTCTGGGAAATAACCCTGGACAGGGTCGACGGCACCATGCTTTGATACCCCGAACACGGGGGGGAGGCGTCATGGAGATCAAGAAGTTATACGGAGTGCTGGACCCCTACGCCGCGAAGCGGCTGCAGGAAAACCAGCGGGCCCAGCAGGACCAGGCCGTGAACCGGCAGAACGGTTCGGCGGACCAGCAGCTTGGCGACAAGGTGGCCCTGTCGCCCGAGGCCAGGCTGCTCGGCGCGACGATGAGCGCCGCCACCGCGGCTCCCGATGCACGCGCCGAAAAGGTGCGCAATCTGAAGGAACAGGTGCAGAGCGGCACCTACAAGCCGGACATCAAGAAGGCCGCTGCCAACCTGATCCGCGACGACCTGAACCTGCTCCGATAGCCTGACTGTGCCGGGGCAACCGGCGCACGAAAGGATGGTGGAGGCTCTCCCGGCAGAAGGCTGCCAGGGAGAATTTTGTGCTTTGTTTCCGGGGAAAGGCGAGGGCCGGGGCTAGGGTCTGTTTCCAAATGATGGATTTTGTTCCCTGGCGAGGAGAGAGCCTATTTTGGGGCCATGGGGTGTACTCATGCGGTACAGCCCTGGACCCAAATCGGCTCAAGACGACGTCCAGGGGGCAAAAGACGCTTTTAGAAACAGGCCCTATTCGGGTGCGGGCTTCTGGGGGCGCTGCCCGTCCACCAGGCGGTAATGCGTGGGGTGCTTGGCATCCACCTGAGGAGCCTGCAGGCCCAGGCGTTCCTTGGTGTTCAGGATGATGGGGCCGGAGAGGTTCAGGGTGGTCAGTTCCGGGCTGTCCTTGGGAATGGTCACGGTGACGAGCACCGCGATCTGCCGGATGTTCTCCACGCGCAGGGTTTTCTTCTCCGGGGCTTCGAGCTTGACGTTGTAGTCGGGCAGGAAGGGATAGGGATCGGCCACGAGCAGGCCCAGGCCCGCATCGGTGACGCACTGCAGGAGCAGAAACGGGGAGTTCTCACGCACCTGGAGCAGGACAAACTCACGCTTGTCGTCCAGGCCGATGAGCCCGTGCGGGAAATAGATGATGCTGTCGCGCGCGATTTCCCGCTCGCCCAGCTTCGTCCGGATGGTTATTTTTTTGCTTCTTCCTGCCATAACGTCGCCGCCGCGAGCAGATCCTGCTGACTGGCCTCAAGGGCCAGGCTGTTCTGCTCTTTGATCTTGAGGTACACTTCTTCCCGGTACACGGTCATGTCTTCGGGCACATCAAGCCCGAGCTTGATCTGCTTGCCCTGGATGCTCAGCACCTTGAGCTTTATGTTTTCGCCCAGATAGAGACTTTCTCCGGGCCGCCGTGTGAGGATGAGCATGGTTCCTCGAATCTTGAGCGTGTCGTTTCAAAATGCCGCGCCAACAGGCTGCGGCTTGTGGCAAGCTATCCGAGGGCTGAGGGAAAGTCCAGCCCGGAACGCGCCTTATATGTACTGCATCAGATTCATCTGCATGATCATGGACGAGGACTTGAGCACGGCCTGGTAGACCGTCTGCTGCTGCGTGAGCTTGGTCATGAGTTCGCCGATGTCGATGTCCTCCTCGGCGCTGATGCGCTCGTTCTCGTTCAGCGTCAGG
>MGTN01000171.1:11596-12000 GCA_001799475.1 Desulfovibrionales bacterium GWA2_65_9
CACCTGCTGCTGGGCCTTCCTCAGACTCTCCAGACATTGCGACACGCCGCTCTGGGTGTTGGTCTCCAGAAAGGCCACCAGGTTGCCCATGGTCTCGAACAGGTTCTTGGAGACCACTCCGCTGCCGCTGGCGGTGAAGTTCATGGAGTTTTCGCTGAACACCACCGAGGCGTTGCTGCTGGTCAGAGACAGGCGCGCGCCGCCATTGCTCAAAACCCTGTCCGGGTCCTGATAGATGCCGCCGAAGATGTCCTTGCCCACGTCGTTGATGCGCACGGTCTCGCTGACGTTCACCTGCAGGTTGATGGCCGCCGTGCGCGGGCTGATCAGGAACTGCGCTCCGGCATTGAGCGTGTTTCCGCCGTTAGAGTTGAGGGTGAGCACGCCGCCGCCGGCCACGTTGA
>MGTN01000171.1:12044-12913 GCA_001799475.1 Desulfovibrionales bacterium GWA2_65_9
TGGACTCCGTGCCCGTGCCCATGGAGCTGACCTTGATGGCGTCGGCGGCGTCGCCTTGGTACACGGCGGAAGGCCGCAGCCAAAGCCAGGAGCCGCTGGAATTATTGAAGTCGGTGGCGCTGTTGACCTTGACCTTGGAATCCTGGGCAAACGTCACCGAGGCGCCGCTTTGGGGCAGGGTCAAAAGCACCTTGCCGGTGGTGGGGTCCTGAGTCACTGTGCCGTCGTTCAGGAAGGTCCGGCCGCCGTCGATGCTGTAGCGTACGCCTGCGGTGCTCATGTCGATCTGGGCGCCCGTTGCGGCGGCGCCGCTGGGGTCGGTAAACTGCACCAGCGTGGTCTGCTTGGAAAAGCCGTCGATCTGGAAACTGTTGGACGAGGTCAGCGAGGGATCGTTGGTGGTCATCCAGAGCACTTCGCGGAAGGCGTTGGCATCGGTCTTGTGCCCGGCGTAGATGCTCTTGTTCTCGTACTGCATGTTGCCCAGCTCCAGGAGCTGGTCAAAGAGCTGGCGCGCCTCGTAGCTGATCTGCTGGCGGTTGTCGGCGGACATGGTGCCGGTTGAAGCCTGTTCGGCCAGCTCCTTGGCGCGGGTGATGATGGTCGACACCTGCGTGAGGGTGGAGTCGCTCATGGTCAGCCAGCCCTTGGCCGTGTCCAGGTTGGTCGAGTACTGGTCGTAGGCGTGCAGGGTGTCGCGGTGGTCCAGGATGCGCGCCGTGGCCGTGGGATCGTCCGAGGGCTTGTTGACGCGCTTCTGGGTCTGGGCCTGCAGGTTCGACTCGACCAGGTTGCTGAGCGAATTATTCATCCCATTGAGATACTGGGTGAACAGCTGGTTCTGTGAGATACGGAACATGTTGTTCCTC
>MGTN01000171.1:12976-22848 GCA_001799475.1 Desulfovibrionales bacterium GWA2_65_9
GGCCGCAGCCGTGTAGGCATGCTGATACTTGATCAGGCTGGCCATCTCTTCATCCAGGTTCACGCCGGATATGGACTGCTGGCGGTCGTCCAGGTCGCCCGCCAGGGTCTTCTTGTACTCGTAGCTGAACTTCACCTTGGCCGTGTCTGCGCCCACGGTGGCCACCAGGCTGTCGTAGTACTTGACCACGCTCTGGCTCACGGTGCCGCTGCGCACGGTGGTCACGTCGACCTTTGTGCTGCGCAGGTCGGCAATGGCCTTGGCCGCTGTCGCGTCGCCCTGGTTGGCCTCGCCCGCGCCGTTGACATGCCCGGTGCAGAGGTTGTCCTGGTTGGTGGTGATCTTGGTGTTCACCTGCAGGTCGCGGCAGTTGGAGCCGTCGAAGAAGGTGTTCAGCCCCAGGCCCGCCACCAGGCCCGTGGTGTCCGTGCCAAAGGCGAATTCGTAACCGCTGCTGGCCGAGATGGACAGCTTGTGGTTGACCACCGTGGCCGTGAGGCTCCCGGCGAAGGTGGCGTTGATGGCGTCGCGCACGTCGTTGATGGTTGTGGTGGCGGGGTCGAAGTTCTGCTGGCCCGCCAATGCACTATTGAAATCCAGGGCCGCCCCGGAAACAAGCAGGCCGGTGCTGGTGTTGTAGACGTAGAGGTTGGCGCTGCCAGAGGTGAGCTTGCTGGCGTAGACCAGGCCCGAGGAGCCGCTGGCCAGAGCGCGGGCGTCATCGACCACGGAGTAGGAGCCCTGCACGTCGGTGAGCTTTTCCAGGCCGACGCCCTGGCTGTGGCGGCGGTTGAGCTCCCAGGCCAGGGTTTCGGCGATGGAGTCCAGGTTCTCGCGGTACTTGCCCACGTAGTCGTCCCGGAAGTTGAACAGGCCCGCGAGCTTGCCGCCGGAGAGCCGGTTGGGCTGGTCCACGCCGGTCAGGCTGGTGATGGGCGAGATGTTCTCCTTGGTGGAGGTGTTCTGGTTCCAGTACAGGGCCTTCTTGGGCACGATGGTGAAGCGGTCGCCCTTGGTGAAGGCAGTGCTAGGGGTCGCAGCCGAGTCTGTATCGCTGCCGAACCACACCTCAATGTTGCCCACCTGAACCATGTGGTCCTCGGGCCGGGCGTAATAGATCTTGTCCGTGCCGTCGGCATTCTTGAGCCAGGTGTTGCCGCCGTCCACGGAGACGCGAAAGGTGGCGGCACCGGCGCTGCTGGCGACATTGAAGCTGGCGCTGGCGTTGCTGGTGACCTCCAGCGTGTATTCAAGATTGTCGCTGCCCTTGAAGTACACGTTGCCGTCAAAGGACGACTCCGCCATGAGCGACTTGGTGGACTCGGCGGCATCATAGGACAGGGAGAAATACTGCTCGTTGTCAATCAGGGTCTGCCCGGCCTTGGTGGTGATGGTGATGTTTCCGCTGCCCTTGTCGATGTAGTTGATGTCCACAAGCTCGGCCAGATCGCGCACGAGCATGCCGCGCTGGTCATAGAGCTGGTTGGCGTTGTTGGAGCCGGGCACATCGTGGATCTTGATCTGGGTGTTCAGGTCCGCGATCTGCTGGAGCAGGTCGTTGACGTTCCCCACTTCCTGGGTGATGGCCGTGTCGGCCTTCTGCTGCATGAGCACGAGGTCGGCATCGGCCTGGTGCAGGGTCGACACCAGGGTCTGCGCGCCCTCGATGACCTGGCTGCGGCTGCCCGCATCCTCGGGCCGCTGGGTCAGGTTCTCCCAGTTGTCGAAGAACGTGGACAGGCTCGAACTCAGGCCGAAGCCCTGGGACTCGTTGAACAGACTCTCCGTGCCCTGGAGCTGTGTGTAGAGCGTGTCCCAGCGGTCGCGCAGGGTGGCCTGGTCGTAGTACTGGGTCTCCACGTACTGGTCGAAGTGACGCTGGATCTCGCCAGCCCAGACGCCCGTGCCGACCTGGCCAGGCATGAAGTCGATGTTGTAGGCCTCGTCGAAGCGGACGGTGCGGCGGCTGTAGCCCTCGGTGCTGACGTTGGCGATGTTCTCGCCGGTCACCGAGATGGCGGCCTGGGCCGCAAAGAGCCCGCTGCGGCCGATGTCGAGGATGGAGTTGGCGCCGAACATTTAGAGCCTCCCGCTGAAGAAGCTGGCCTGGCCCTGCGGCGGCTTGGTGAAGCGTCCGCGTTTGCCGTACACGTCGCCCTTGCTCGGCTGGATGGCCTGGTGCAGGTGCGTCAGGAGCTGCATGCTCTGGTCGAAGAGGCCCAGGGCCAGCTGGCGGTTCTTGTCGGCCTGCATGGCGCAGAGCTGCTCGCTTCTGTCCATGTTGGCCAGATCGGCGCTGAGCTTCGCGGCGGTCTCGGCAGGGAGCTTCGCCATCACGTCGCGCATGCGCTCCAGGCCGGGATAGCCCGCGCCGATGAAGCGCCTGAGCTGCATACGCTCGACCACGAGCTGGCGCATCAGGTCCTGCACCGAAAGCTCAAGGACGCTCACGTCCTGAGGCTGACGCCCCATGAGAGCGGCAAATTCTTCTTCCAAAAGGGAGGAAAGAAGCTCCAGCGCGCACACCTGACGGGACAAATTTGCCTGGATAAGTTGCAGCATGCCGGCCTCCTCCATCTAAAAAAATTCTATTATTTCAGTGGTTATTCGCATCGCCTGCGGCCTGACCAAGGGCAGCGGGCAGCCTTCTAGCCAATAACTGCAAGTCTGCGGCCAGTGGCCGCGCCTGCGCCGTCTGCGGACTGGGCCCGGCGGTCGTAGGCATCTTCGATGCGCTTGGCCAGGGCCTCGACATCGGGCATGACATCTCCCGGCACAGAGGCCGGGCGTGCCGGGGCCTGGACCTGCGGGCGCTGGACCAGCGGGTTGAGCTGCCTGGCCTCCAGCACCTTGGCGGGATCGCTCAGCGGGGCCGCCACAGCCGTCGCGGGCTTCGGGGCCGGACGCACGGAGGTCGCGCCGTCGGCCTGGATGGTCTTGGTGGAGTTCAAAAGCTTGCCCTTGAGCTGGCCATAGAGCATGTCGCCCAGGCCGATGCCGCCGTCCTTGGCCATCTTTTCGGAAAAATCGCGGTCGAACATGGAGCGGTACATGTCCTCCTGGGGCGACTGCAGGTAGCCGCCCTTGGGCACCGTGGCGCGCATCTGCTCCCAGAGCTTGCCGATGAACACGGCCTCAAAGTTCGTGCAGGCCTCGCGCAGCTTCTTTTCCTTGGAGGGGCCGGGGGTCAGGTCGCCGCGCAGGCGGTCCACCTGGGTCTTGAGCTGCACCAGCTCGCTGTCCTGAGCCTTCTTGGCCGCCAGCGAGGCGTCCATCGTCATGTCCGCCATGCTAGATCACCTCCAGGTCGGCGTGCAGGGAACCAGCGGTCTTGAGGCTGCGCAGCACCGAGATCAGGTCGCGCGGGGTGGCCCCCACGGAGTTCAGGCCGTCCACCAGCTCCTGCAGGGTCGCGCCCTCCATGAGCAGCAGGCGGTTGTTCTGCTCCTTGATCTTCACGTCGCTCTGCGGGGTCACCTGGGTCGTGCCGCCGGAGAAGGCTCCGGGCTGGCTCACGTTGGGGGTCTCGGCCACCACGATCTGCAGGTTGCCGTGGGCCACGGCGACCTTGGTCAGGCGCACGTTGCCGCCCAGGACCACGGTGCCGGTCTTTTCGTCCACCACCACCTTGGCGCGGGAGTCGGGCGAGATGTCCAGGTTCTCCAGCGAGGCCATGAGCGGCACCAGGTTGCCCTGGAAGCGGGCCGGGATGGCCAGCTGGATGGTGGCTCCGTCCATGGCCTTGGCCATGTTCCCGCCAACGGCGGCGTTGATGCGGTTGACCACCTGCATGGCCGTGCCGAAGTCCGGCGTGCCGGAAAGGTTGATGGTCAGGCCTTCCTGCTTGTTGAACTGGAAGCCCACCTCGCGCTCCACGGTGGCGCCGTTGGGGATGCGGGCCACGGTGGTGATGTTCTTCTGGGCCGTGGCGGCCTGGCCTTCGGCCGAGTAGCCGCCGAGGGTCATGGAGCCCTGGGCCACGGCGTAGACCTTTCCGTCCAGCCCGCGCAGGGGCGTGATCAGCAGCACGCCGCCGAGCAGGCTCTTGGCGTCGCCAACCGAGGACACGGTGACATCGATGGGTGAGCCGGGCCGCGACGAGGCGGGCATCTTGGCCGTGACCATGACCGCTGCGGTGTTCTTGGGCTTGAGGTTGGCCGGATTCACGCTGACGCCCATCTTCTCCAGCATGTTGGTCATGGAGCGGATGGTGAACTCGTTGGTGGTGCCGTCGCCGGAGCCGGAGAGGCCGACCACCAGGCCGTAGCCCACCAGCTCGTTGCTGCGCACGCCGGAGAAGCTGGCGATGTCCTTGAGGCGCACGGCGTGGGCCGGTGCCGCCCCGGCAATGATGAGCACGGCCAGGCAGAGCAGGATCAGGGCCAGATTCCGGGCCAGTTCCTTGCGGCGGTCGATGCGTGCGTCGTTGATCATGATCGTCTCCCGTTGCTGCGCGGCCAGAAGGGCCAGACTTAGAAAGGCCAGACGTTGTCGAGGAGTCTGGAGAGCCAACCGGCGCGCTGCTTGTCGGTCAGCATGCCCTGTCCGTAGACCTCGATCTTGGCGTCGGCCAGGGCCGAGGAGGCCACGGTGTTCTTGGAATCGATGTCGCGCTGGCGAACCAGGCCGCGCACCACCAGGATCTGGGTCTCGGCGTTGATGCGGATCTGGCGCGCGCCTTCCACCTGCATGACCTTGCCCGGGAGCATGCGGATGACCCGCGCAGCCACGGTGGTGGTGAGCGAGGTCTCCTGCTTGGTCTCCCCTGTGCTCACGAAGTTGCTCACGCTGCTGGCGCCCACCTGGGGGCTGCCCAGACCAGTCACGCCTGGCACCACCTTGCCCAGGGTGCCGTAGATGCCGGTGTTGGGTATGGCGGTGATGCCATAGGTGTTGGTGTTGGTCTTCTGGGCCGTGGTGTCGGACTTGTTCTTGCCGTTGGTGGTCTCGGTCACGAGCACCATGACGATGTCGCCGACCTTGTTGGCCCGGTTGTCGTCGAAAAGGAAATCCGACTGTCCGGACTCGTAGAGCGAGGCGGGGTTTTTCGCCGGCTCGGCCTCCACGGGGTTGGGGTCCGTCAGGATGGGCGAAGGCATGGGCCGGTTCTCAACGGCGCAGCCAGGCAGAACGGACAGCAGGGCCAGGGTCAGGAGCATCTTCTTCATGGTCGCATCCTCTAGTATTAGAACAAACGGGCTAGCGGACCAAAACGGTCTCGGCGTCCAGCACGGTTCCCGTGATCTTCCTGTTGCTTTGCACATTGCGTACCTGAACCGTCTGACCGATGCCGGCGTCGGCCAGGGCCACGGCCTTCACGGAGAGGCGGATATTGGTGCCCTCGTAAACGAGGTTGACCTGGCCGCCCTTGGCGATGACCGGCACGGGCTCGACGCTCTCAACCGTGATGACCTGGTCCGTGCCCACGCTCTTGGCCACGCGCCAGGGCCCGCCGGAACCGTCCCAGGCGTTCTGGTTGAAGGCCATGTTCTTGCGCTTGAAGGTGACCATGTCCGGAGTCACCAGCTGCAGGCGGTTGATGGGCCGGGTGGCGCAGGCCACGGGCCGCCAGAGATTCACAAAGGCCGACCCGGCTACGCGGCGCGTGGTCTTGCCCTCGCCGGAGACGACCTCGAAGAGCAGGTTGTTGCGGCCGGGCCGCACGGCTTCGCTCATGACGATGTTCAGGCGGTCGCCGGGGTGCGCCAGAAATACATAGTCGGGCGAGCGCATGTCGGTGATTTCCAGATCACCACGCAGGCCAGCGCCGCCAGCCGTCAAAAAGTCAACGCCCATGCGCGCCAGGGTTGCGCCATCCACGGCCTTGCCCCCGCGCTGCACCACGATCTGCTGCGGCAGCACAAAGGACCCGGCCTCTTCGCCCAGATAGTGGCGCAGCATGGCGGCCAGGCGTTCGCGGGACAGCGCGGTCTGGTGCCCGGCCTTCTCCGGCGAGGCCCACAGGGATTTGGCGGCAAGTTCCTTCCACAGCGCAGGGGGAGTGTTCGCGCTGGCGTCGGCGATCTCGCCCAGATGCACCACCGGCCCGGCCACGCAGGCGGCATTGCGCACCTGGATGCGCCAGTCCCGGCCAGTCTGCTCCGCAGCGGCGGCGCTGGCGGAAAGCAGCACGGACAGGGCCAGGGCGGCCAGGAGCAGCGCTGCTGTGCGCACCGGGCAGCGGCCCGAGCGGAGGTTGTCCCAGCGGTGGTGCTCTTGTGCGCAATACATGAGCCGTTCCCCTTGTCAGTCCTAGCGCTTCACGTTGATGGCGGTCTGGAGCATGGTGTCCGAGGTGGTCAGGGCCTTGGAGTTCACCTCGTAGGCGCGCTGGCCGATGATGAGCCCGACCATTTCGTCCACCATCTCCACGTTGGAGCCTTCCAGGAAGCCCTGGGCCAGGGTGCCGAAGTTGGTGTCGCCGGGGGTGCCGGAGGTGGCCGCGCCGCTGCCGTCCGTCTCGGTGTAGAGGTTGCGGCCCTGGGCGGTCAGTCCGGCGGGATTCACGAAGTTGTAGACGGTGATGTCCGCCCCGGAGAGCTCGGTGCCGGCCTTGTCCATGGCCGCGATGTGGCCCTTTTCGGTGATGACCAGGCTGGCGGTGCCTGCGGGCACGGTGAATTCCGGCTGCAGGGGGTAGCCATTGGCGTTGACGATGCGGCCGTTGTTGTCGAGCTTGAAGTTGCCCGCGCGGGTGTACACGTCGTTGCCGTTCTGGTTCAGCTTGAAGAAGCCCTGGCCTTCGATGGAGATGTCCAGCTGGTTGCCGGTGTTCTGGAAGGCGCCCTGGGAGAAGAACTTGTGCACGGTGACCGGGCGCACGCCCATGCCGACCTGGAAGCCCGTGGGCAGGCGGTTGCCGCCCTCGTTCAAGGCGCCGGCGATGTTCATGGTCTGGTACATGAGATCCTCGAACTCGGCGCGGCTTTTCTTGAAGCCCGTGGTGTTCACGTTGGCCAGGTTGTTCGAGAGCACGTCGATGTGGGTCTGCTGGGCGACCATGCCGGTTGCGGCGGTCCAAAGCGAGCGCATCATAATGTTTATCCTCCTAAAATAATGGCAGTCTAGCCGACCTGGCCGACCTTGTTGATGACGAGTGATTCCATGCTGTCCGTGGTGGTCATGATCTTTTGGTTGATTTCAAAGGCCCGCTGGGCCTCCATCATGTTCACCATCTCGCCCACGATCTCCACGTTGGACTTTTCCAGGTAGCCCTGCTGGACCTGCGCGTTTTCCGCAGGAATCTCCGTGGCCTTGCTGCCCTTGCGGATGCGGTAGAGGCTCTTGCCGACCTTCTCCACGGACTTGGGGTCAGAGACGTTCACCAGGTCGAGTGCGCCAAGCTCGCTGCCATCCGCGCTGATGATGCCCTTGGCGTCGATCAGGATCTTGTTGTCGCGCGGCAGGCTGATGGCGCTGCCGCCGCCCAGGACTTCAAAGCCCTGTTCGGTGATGAGGCGGCCGTCAGCGGAGAGCTGCAAGCTGCCGTTGCGCGTCAGGAAATCGCCCTGGGGCGTGCGCACCTTGAGGAAGCCCTCGCCCACCAGGGCCACATCCAGCGGGTTTCCCGTGACCTGCATGCTGCCCTGGGACATGTCCGAATACTGGCCGCCCATCCTGGGGCGGGCCTGGATGTACGGCTTGGGCCAGAGGTCATTGGCGCGCACATAGGGCTTGTCGTCGACCAGAAAGTCGTGGGCGAAGCGCTGGAACGTGTCGTGGAAGGCGTAGTTGTCCTTCTTGAACCCGTTGGTGCTCGAGTTCGCCAGATTATTGGCAATGACGTCGAGCCGGTGCTCGTTTGTCATGGCTCCAAAAAGGGCGCTGTACATGCTTTCGCGCATTGGTTCCTCCTGTGCTGCCCACGAACATGCAAGTTGTGCGCCACAAAACCTGGACAGACCCCCCTGCCTGGACCACCACGCCCCGTCAACATCCGGCGAAAATACCCGTCTGCCGTGCGCTGAAGAAATACTTGCCAGGATCTGCTTTTCCGTTGACAATGGCATAACGCGCGACTAGATAGGCCGTGCGGGCGGGTGTAGCTCAACGGTAGAGTACGAGCTTCCCATGCTCGGTGTTGCGAGTTCGATCCTCGTCACCCGCTCCATGGCCTCAAGGATTTTACCGCCTGAACCTCGTTGGTTCCTCGAGAGATGGTGGGCCTTTTGGTCCACTTTTTTGTTTTCAGGAACCAGGATCGGAGACGCACAGGCATGACGAAAACACCCCTTGCAGAAAGACTCACCGGGATCATCGGCCCGGCGGTGAGCACCCTTGGGGTTGAACTCTGGGGCGTGGAGTTCGCCTCCGCCGGCAACCGCATGGTGGTCCGGGTCTATATTGATGCGCCGGGAGGCGCCGCCGAGAGCTGCGCGCCTGCTGCAGCGGATGTTGACGCGGATGTTGACGCGAATGTTGAAGCGAATGCTGAAACGGGCGCGGACGACGCCGCCTTGCACGAAAGGCCCCTTGGCGTGACCATCGCCACCTGCGCCCAGGTCAGCCGCCATCTGGGCACCGTGCTGGAGGCCGAGGACGCCGTGCCCGGAGCCTACGTGCTGGAGGTCTCCTCCCCGGGGCTGGAGCGCCGCTTCTTCGCACCGGAGCAGCTTCCGGCCTATCTGGGCCGCATCGTGGACGTCCGCCTGCACCAGGCCCAGGACACGCGCCGCCATTTTCGCGGGCTCCTGGCCGAGAGCGGACCGGACTTTCTGGTGGTGGACGAATCCGGCGTGCTGACCCGCGTGCTGTGGCCGCACGTGAAGACCGCACATCTCGTGCATGAATTTCCAGGCGCAGCCGCTTAGGGGCTGGCGCCGCAATCGTGTTTTCATCCCCCGCCTCCCGCGCGGCCTGACAAGGGCCTTCGCAGGTGGCGGAAACAGATGCAGAATCTCACGCCCACGCGCACCGGGACTAGAAACCGGACGCCGGGCGGCACCGGAGGGAGCGCCATGAGCTCGGAACTGAAGAAGACAATAGATCAGATCAGCAAGGACCGCGGCATCGACCGTGACCTGCTCATCGACACCCTGGAAGAGGCCGTCCGGTCCTCCGTGGCCCGCAAGTATGGCGACCAGATGGACATCGAGGTGACCTTCAACGAGGAAGCCGGCGAGATCCAGGTCTACCAGTTCAAGGTCGTGGTCGCCAAGATCACCGACCCCGTGAGCGAGATCACCCTGGAAGAAGCCCGCGAGCACGACCCGAACATCAATCTCGACGACGAGATGGGCTTCAAGGTCAAGATCGAGGACCTGGGCCGCATCGCCGCGCAATCCGCCAAGCAGGTCATCATCCAGCGCATGCGCGACGCCGAGCAGGAGATCATCTACGAGGAATACCGCGAACGCCAGGGCGAGATCGTCTCCGGCATCGTCCAGCGCCGCGACCGCACCGGCTGGATCATCAACCTGGGCCGCACCGAGGCGCTGCTGCCCAAGGACGAGCAGATCCCGCGCGAACGCTACAAGCGCGGCGACCGCATCCAAGCTTACATCATCAAGGTCCAGAAAGAGTCGCGCGGACCGCAGATCGAGGTCAGCCGCTCGCACCCGGACTACATGGGGGCCCTCTTCGCCCGCGAAGTGCCCGAGGTCTTCGACTCCACCGTCAAGATCATGGGCGTGGCCCGCGACTCCGGCCTGCGCGCCAAGGTGGCCGTCAGCTCCCGCGACCGCGACGTGGACCCGGTGGGCGCCTGCGTGGGCATCCGCGGCTCGCGCATCCAGAACATCGTGCAGGAGCTCAAGGGCGAACGCATCGACATCGTGGTCTGGAGCCCGGACATCGCCGTCTACGCCCAGAACGCCCTGTCCCCGGCCATCATCAGCCGCATCATGGTCGATGACGAGGAAAAGACCCTTGAG
>MGTN01000172.1:0-1952 GCA_001799475.1 Desulfovibrionales bacterium GWA2_65_9
AGCCAAGAACTCCATACCGCCAGCGCGTCTGATTAAGAACGTTTTAAACGCGAAGTGGTATGACTCCGCTGGAAATCGGTTGAAAGTTCCGCTTAATCGCTGCACGCGGGTCGGAGACCCGCTCCCTTGTTAAAGGAAATAATTTTCTCCCGCAGTTTTGGATTTGACTCGACCGAAGGCACCGAGGTGACCGAGGTGAAAACGGAGCATCTCGGCAACCTTGGTCCCTTCGGTAACGTCGGTCCCTTCAATCAGGTCATCTTCACCTCATAATCCGGCCCGAGAGCTGAGACCGCAGTCGCCCATTTATTCACATCGAAACCGTCGGCGGAATCCACCGCTACTTCTTTTTTGCCAAAATCGAATTTAAGTCCGGTTACTTCCGGAAAATCGGCGCTTACGTCGCGGATGAGCGTTTCACATGACTTGCAATGCATGCCGGGGATTTGAACGGTTGTTTGCATAATGGAATGGGGGAATCAATCAGTTAAGAAAAAAACGTGAAAGGAACATCCCGAAAATAAATCCAAAGAGCAGCAGCGAGATTCCGAACCAGAATCTCGGTTGGGGCTCAGGGGCTGAATCGGTTTTCCTGGCGCCTGAACCGGAAGCGGGTTGCCAATTGATGGAAGCCATAAAAAAAGAATTAAGAATTATGAATCAGGAATCAAGTATTTAAATAACATTGAAATATCCCCTATACATCCCCATGGAGCAACTGAAAATCAGGCGTCCCGGTTTGTCTGGGGTGAATTCGATGATATTCGGACCGCTGACCAGGTCGCGATAAATATTCAGCGAAGGTATCACCAGAGACCCGTTGCATCCTCTCGCATTTGTACCGTCCACCACCCATCGGACCGGAATGCCGGATTTAACCGTAATAACGTTCGGAATGTAGCCTTCCGACTCGACTTTCATGGAAACTTCCTGAACGCCGTTTACGACCGGCGGAGCGTCGGCGCCCGCAGGATCCGGTGAACTGCCGGCAGTTTGGGGCACGAATCCCGAAGCAAAACTTCCCAAATCAAAACCGGTCAGGGTCAGAGCGCTGTTCATATTGAAAACGGCGAGAAGCAGAACCAGCGTTCCGGCAAATCGCAGGAAAAGCCTGGAAGCCGTCCCCGAAGCCGAGGAAGATATCGCGCTTATCGAAAGGAGCGACGGCAATGTACCCAGTGCGAAAATGAACATGATCGTCGCGCCGGACCAGAAGCTTCCCGAGGCCAGTGCGGCAACCTGCAACGATTGGGTGAACCCGCAGGGCAGGAAAAAAGTCAGCGCGCCCAACGCAAAAGGCGCCAGCGGATGTTTATGTTCCGCCAGATCATGTATCCAATGAGACAAGGCTTTCGGCGGCTTTATGCCAAACGACCCCTTTGGAATCAGCTTCAAAATGCTCAATGCGATGTAAAGCATCACGAAAGCGACGACCATATTCATATAACCCGTCATCTGCGTATTCAGGGTTATTGTTTGGCCGATAAGTCCGACCACTCCTCCCAGGACAAAATAGGAAATGAGCCGGCCGATATTGAATTGCAAAAGCGGCTTGAACTTCTGCCACTTGGTCATTGACTCGTTTACTTCGTTATATTTGGCAGCCATAGCCAGAAGCAATCCGCCGGTGACAGCCAGACAGCTGGAAGCACCGGCGATTATTCCTATCAGGAAAATGCCCCCGAACGACAAAGCGCCGGTGGTCGCGGGCGCGAGCGAAACAAGATTGAACGCGCTGAGGATTTTATAGATCGCAAAAATAATCAGCAGGGATGCCCCGATTTCAAGCCATTTCCTGCGCGGTTCCTCGTCAAAAACCGTTGCGGGCGCAGCCTGATCTTTGACTTCCTCAATGCTGATGAAACGAAACCCTTCGTTCACGACCAGGCTCTCGATCGCCTGCCGATCTGGCGGTTCATGATAATGCAATTGCAAGACGTGTTCGCCGGTTG
>MGTN01000172.1:1966-3690 GCA_001799475.1 Desulfovibrionales bacterium GWA2_65_9
GCCGGACGGTATGCCGCCCACCCTCAGAAGCAATGTCCCCCGCTTCGGTGCAGCCGGCACATTCTGCGCCGGACAGGACTCCGCCGCATCCTCATCCCCGCCTGTTCCCGCCAGGCTGTATCCGGCGCCGCTTATTATTTTTTCGATCTCTTCCACGGAAGGCGGTGACTCGCTGTCGGCCACCAGCCTGGCGATGCCGGTCTTATGGTTTATCGAAACGTGTTTCAATCCTTTCACGGTTCGCAATTTGCGCTCGAGCAGTATCTCGCAGCTGCCGCAATGCATACCGTCGATCCGGATGGATGCATGAAGTTCATTTGAGTTGTTCATTGTGCAAAATAAAACAGGAAATAAAAAACAAACGCAACCTGAATCGCGTCATAATTTTTCAGAATGCTTTTATAATCTCAATACCGGACTTGAAAAACTGCCTGGCGGCGCCAGCCCGTTGAAAACACCAACCAGCGGACTGGACGCAAGCGCCAGAACTACCGGCGAAACCGAAATGGCCGGCAAAGAACCCGTCATCTGGGCTTTGTCATTGACGGATGTGATGCTTTCGGGCGCTGTCTTTTCAGTAAAACAGACACGGGTCGCGCATTCATTTTCAAATGCAATACTTGTTTTCTCGCTGCCCGTATTGCCGCACGCTCCGGCGGGAGAAACATGAGAAGCGGAGGCCTGGCAAACCAGTGGCGCTACGTCTTCCGGCATGGCGTATGACTGGGCATTGCTCATATTGCATAAACCAAAAAACATCGTGTTTAGGCCGAAAACTGTCAGGATAAAACGATGCAAAGCTGAAGCATTATACTCTGTCTTTGAGGTACGGTAAATGGTAAAAGTTGTCAAAGCCGGACTTCAAACTGCTTGAAATACTGTTCGAGCTTATCATCCTGAATCGCCATCCGGGGATCATCGAGAACGAATCTGACGATGCCGTTTTTGTCCAAGATCACATATGAATGTCCGGGCAGGGTTCCGCGGTGCATGGAAGACCTGGTATTTAGCATGCCGAACCGTGTGGATACGGTGCCGTCATCGAACAGTGCATTGACTTTTTTCATGTCATCCAGCTTTTCAGCCGCTAATTCCCAATCGCTTTTTTTGTCCACCACCACCGAAAAAGTCGCGATTTCATCATTATTGAATTTGGGATCGCCCAGCGAAACCATTTGATCCCAGCATGCCGGATAGCAACGCAGGCCTTCATTGAAAAAGAGCATCACGTTTTTGCCTTTCAGGTTTTCGTTCGAATAAACCCGGCCTGCGATATCCGAAAGCGAAAACAAGGGCGCAGGCTTGTCGAGAAGCTCTTCCAGGGAAGCGGGCGGCGTTTCAATATCGGTTTTTACAGAAGGGCCGCCGAACAGATTCACCAGGCCGACTGCGATGACGACCACGATTATGAAAATTATCCCGAAAAGCACCGTACCGACCATGAATGAAGCATTATCCTTCATGTTTTTTGGAAAAGAAAAAATTAATTCCAACGATGATAATCACTGCCGCCAGTATCGCGATGGGAAACCAGATCGGTTCCGGTCCTCCAGAGAGAAAGTTTCGAATGGATCTGATCAACTGCGCCGAAGCGATATTTACCCGAGTCTGGAATTCGGAATGCGACGACAATTTGTTCATGTAAGCAAGCGCAATGGTCATGACTCCCATCAATATGAAAATGACGCCCGAAAGGAATTCGGCGAAAGGTACGCTTATTTTTC
>MGTN01000172.1:3778-6332 GCA_001799475.1 Desulfovibrionales bacterium GWA2_65_9
GAACAGCGGGCACCAAAGGACCCAGCAGCAGCCAAGGACGCCAAGGAGCCCAAGGAAGCGGCTGATACCAAGAAGAAGCGCGCCAAGAAGATGTTCATCGGCGTACTGCCGAACGAACTGGTGGAAGTGGTGCTCACCGAGGAGTCCACGGTCCAGGAATACTACGTGGAGATGCTGCACCAGGCCAAGACCAAGGGCAACATCTACAAGGGCTACATCCACAACATTGACTCCGCGCTCCAGGCCGCCTTCATCAACTACGGGGCCGAGCGCAACGGCTTTTTGCAGATCGACGAGGTGCACCCGGAGTACTACCTGGGCACGTACCCGCTCAAGAAGGGCCAGCGCTACCCGCTCATCCAAAAGGTGCTGCGCCCCGGCCAGGAAGTGCTCGTCCAGGTGGTCAAGGAGCCCACGGGCAAGAAGGGCGCCTTCGTCACCTGCTACCTGTCCCTGCCCGGACGCTATTTCGTGTACACGCTCGGCCGCGACCAGCAGGGCGTGAGCCGCAAGATCGAGGACGAGAAGGAGCGCGAGCGCCTGAAGTCCTGCATCGAGCAGATCGGCCCGCCCGAGGGCGTAGGGCTCATCGTGCGCACGGCGGGCATCGGCCGCGCCAAGACCGAGCTGGTGCGCGACTACAAGGTGCTGCACCGCCTCTGGGGCGAGATCAAGAAGAAGGCCCAGACCGAGAAGGCCCCGGCCCTGGTTTACAAGGAGCTGGACTTGGCCGTGCGCGCCGCGCGCGACTACCTGACCCCGGAGGTCTCCGAGGTCTGGGTGGACGACCCCGACACCTTTGAGCAGATCCGCGACTACGTGGCCCTGGCCTTTCCCAAGAGCCCGAACATGGTGCGGCTGCACGCCGACCACGACAAGACCATGTGGGAACGCTTCGGCCTGACCAAGCAGGTGGAGCAGATCTACTCGCGCGAGGTCACCCTGCCCTCGGGCGGCCGCCTGGTCTTCGACCACACCGAGGCCCTGACGAGCGTGGACATCAACTCCGGCAAAATCGGCGGGGAGCAGAGCTTCGCCCGCATGGCCCAGAAGACCAACACCGAGGCCGCCGAGGAGATCGTGCGCCAGCTGAAGCTGCGCGACATCGGCGGGCAGATCGTCATCGACTTCATCGAGATGAAGGACCCCAAGCACATCCGCGACGTGGAAAAGGTCGTGCGCCAGGCCATGAAGAACGACCGCGCGCGCACCGACGTCTCCGGCATTTCGCCCTTTGGCCTCATGGAGCTGGTGCGCCAGCGCCTGGGCTCCTCGGCCATCAGCGTGTCCACCGAGCCCTGCCCCTGCTGCGGCGGCACGGGCATCCGCAGAAACCTGGAATGGCAGTCCCTGCAGGCCATGAAGACCATCCACCGCCTGCTGCGCCGCCCCGGCTGCCCCAACCCGCTCCAGATGCCGCTGGGCCAGGAGCTGGCCATCTACATGTTGAACAACAAGCGCGAGCTCTTGACCGAGATGGGCGCGCGCCTGGACAACCGCGTGGAGATCGTTGTGGACACGAAGCTGCCATAACCGGGCGGTACGCCGCCGGGGGGTGAACCGTGGAAGGATTATCGCTCCTGCTGCTGTTCCTGATCCTTTGGCTGGTTGACAGGTTTCTGGGTGCCGCCGTGCGCTCCCTGCACGGCGCCCGCACCATGGCTGCGGCCGTGGAGCACGCAGATGTGAACGCTGAGCCCCGGCAGGCCAGTGACGGGCAAATGGGTGCCGGACAAAGGGTGCCGGACGAGTGACCGCACTCGAAGAACAACCCGGCGCAATGCCGACCAAGGGACCATGACCGCAACCGCGCCGCAGCCCGACAACGCCATCCTTCTGCACGCCTGCTGCGGCCCGTGCAGCATCATGTCCATGTCGCGCCTGCGCGACCTCGGCCTTGCGCCCACGCTCTTCTTCTACAACCCGAACATCCACCCGCTGTCCGAGTACCTGCGCCGCCGCGAGGGCCTGCTGGCCGTGGCCCGGCGCCTGGACGCGCCCGTCATCTTCGCCGACGAGCCCAGTCTTTCCGGTGAGTTCGATCCTTCCGGCGAATCAGGCCCCCGGGCCGCGCACCCCGGCCCCTGGCTTGAGGCCATGGCGGCCCTGGGGCCGGGCATGGACGACATGAAGCAGCGCTGCCCCAGGTGCTACGACCTGCGCTTCGTGGTGGCTGCCCGCGTGGCGCGCAGCCGGGGCTTCACGCAGTTCACCAGCACCCTTTTGTACAGCCGCTACCAGAACCGCAAGGCCATCCTGGAGGCGGGCGCGCGCCACGCCGGGCCGGACCTCGCCTTCCTGCCCGAGGACTTCCGCCCCGGCCTGCTCGAGGGCGTGCGCCTGTCCAAGGAGTGGGGCATCTACCGCCAGCAGTACTGCGGCTGCCTTTTGAGCGAGCATGAGCGCTACAAGCGCCTGCTGGAACAGGACGTCACAAGCCCCGCCCCTTAAGCGCCCGCCCGGGCCCGGCCCGCACGGCTTTACCCTTTCCTCCGAAAGTGGTAAGGATTCCTCTTGTACCTGCTTCCGGCAGCGTCCGCAGGCCGCACGAGGA
>MGTN01000172.1:6338-6637 GCA_001799475.1 Desulfovibrionales bacterium GWA2_65_9
CACCCGAGGCCCCATGAACTACAAGCTCTCCGACCTCATCGACCGCCACGAGCTCCGGCTCATGGCCGAGGCCTGCCACAAGGCCTGCGGCGTGGCCGTCAGCATCAAGGACGTGAACGACGACCGCGTGCTCGCGGGCGCTGGCTGGCAGGTCATCTGCGCCGGGTTCCACCGCCTGAGCCCCAAGAGCCGCGAGCGCTGCCTGCAAAGCCGCCTCAAGGACATCTCCTCGGACCTGGACTGCTCTGCGCGGGACTACCTGTGCCTGAACGGCCTGCGCCACCTGGCCATCCCCATGC
>MGTN01000172.1:6706-18478 GCA_001799475.1 Desulfovibrionales bacterium GWA2_65_9
ATCGCCGACCTGGCCACCCGCAACCTGCGCCTCAAGCTGGCCCTGGAGGAGAACGAGCGCATCCAGGCCCGCCTGCGCGAGACCACGGCCCTCACCGAGAGCATCCAGAACGTCATCCCCAGCCCCATCTTCATCAAGGACCGTGCCGGCCTCTACACCAGCTGCAACGATGCCTTCAGCGCCTTCCTCGAACGTCCCCGGGAGGAATTCATCGGCAAGGGCGTGTTTGACCTCTACCCCGAAGAATACGCGCGCAAGTATTCCGAGATGGACGAGGCCCTGATGCAGGCCGACGGCGTCCAGATGTACGACTTCCGCATGACCCGCAAGGACGGCACTGTCCGCGACGTCATGTTCAGCAAGGCCGCCACCCACGACGCGGCAGGCAATGTCAGCGGCATCGTCGGCGTCATCACCGACATCACCGAGCGCAACCAGGCCGCCCGCGCTCTGCGCGAAAGCCAGGAGCGCTACCGCTTCCTGGCCGAAAACTCGGCCGACATCATCTGGCGGCTCGACGCCGAGTACCGCTTCATCTACGCCAGCCCGGCGGATGAACGCACGCGCGGCTTCCACTACACCGAGGTCCTCGGCCAGCCTGTCTGGGCTGCCATGCACCCGGACCACGTTGGGCTCATGCAGGAACGCTGCCGGGACTACCTGGCCTCCAACGCCGACGCCTCCGACCCCGCGCCCCTGCGTGTGGAGGTGCCGCTGCTGCACAAGAACGGCACCAGCCTCTGGGTCGAGATCCTCGCCAACCCCGTGCGCGAGGACGACGGGACCATCTGCGGCTACCACCTCGTGGCCCGCGACATCACCGAGCGCAAGACCTATGAGGAGCAACTCGTGTTCGTGTCCACCCACGATGCGCTCACGGGCCTCTACAACCGCGCCCACTTCGAGGCCGAATTCCAGCGCGCCACCCAGGGCCGCCTGCTGCCCGTCAGCGTCATCATGGCCGACGTGGACGGGCTCAAGGCCGTCAACGACAGCCTGGGCCACGCCGCTGGCGACGAGCTCATCAAGACCGCTGCCGACATCCTGCGCAAGTCCTTCCGCACCGGCGACCTGGTGGCGCGCCTGGGCGGCGACGAGTTCTCCGTGCTGCTCCCCGGCACCGACGAGGCCGCCGTGGACCACTCCCTGAAGCGCATCTGCGAGGAGATGGGCACCTGCAGCCTCCGGAGCACCCCCTTCTCCGTGCGCCTGTCCCTGGGCTCGGCCACGGCCAGGACCCCGGCAGAGCTGGAGTCCGTGCTGCGCGAGGCCGACCGGCGCATGTACGAAAACAAGACCGCCTACAAGACCGCGCAACCCTAAGGCAAACCGTCGAGATCCTGACAAGGGCCCTCTCGACCGCAGCCAGAAGAGCCTCGCAGCCCTTGCGCACCAGGCAATTCATGCCACTGGCACCGCCTTTGCATCTGCGAAGGCATGGAAACCACCAGCCGCCTTTGCACACGCGCTCCGCACACCCCGGCCCGGACAACCACCCGGAAGGGCCTGCGCGCCCTGGTGCTCGGCCTGCTGGCTTGCATGCTCTTCGGCGCCGGGGGCTGCGCCATGCTGCCCTTCGCCCTCTCGGCAAGCTCCTTCGCCGCCCCCAGAGCCGCCTCCCTGGCCATGAGCGGCGTCAAACACGCCTACCAGGGCGCGCAACTGGCTGCGGACGAACGCGACATGAACACCATCATGCGCGACAACATGCTCACCATGAAGGCCAAAAGCTCACTGCTGACCGAACAGGCCGCCTCTGACGTGCACGTCTACGCCTACAACGGCGACATCTTCGCCGTGGGCCTGGTGGACAACGAACCCCAGCGCGACCACGTCATCCGTACCCTGCAGGCCGTCAAAGGCGTGGACGAGGTCAAGGGCGTGCTGCGCATGCGCGACCTCGAAAACCCCTACGCCGGACTCAAGGACGACTTCCTCGAAAATTCCACCCGCATGGCCCTAGGCCGCTACATTCTGCACAAGAACGCCGGGGTCGAAATCACGGCCATACAAGGCGAGATCTGCCTCCTGGGCGTGGTCGGCACGCACGCCGAAGCCCTCGACCTCATCCAGTACGTGGAGTCCGTGTCCGGCACGCGGGCCATGTCGCTCCTGGCCATCCGCGACGAATACGCCGTGGGCAAGCCCGAAAACAACACCCGCTACCTGCTGGCGGCAAGCGCAGAGCACGCCCCCGCACGAGTGGTCGAACCGGCGCACATCGTCGCAGCCGAACAAAGACACCTGCCCACAACGCCAGGCATCGCACACGCACACAAGGCCGCAACCCAGCACGCGCAACCCGTTGTCTGGAACAAGGCCCGCCTGCGCCTGAGCGCACAGCTGCAAACCCTGGCCCAAAACAGCAACAACCCCACCGCCAAAGCCGAACTGCTCACCCTGGCCGGACACGTCAGCACCGACCGCGACCTGTCCATCGCCGACCGCCTGTCCGTGGCCGCCGAACAAGCCACCAACCAGCACGCCCGGCTCAAGATCCAGTCCCTGCTCGCCCTGTACTGACCTGAGGCGCTGCCGCCGACCCCCAGGGGCGCTGCCCCTGGACCCCGCCAAAGGGCCTGAGGCCCTCTGGACTCCCCATATGGCCTGGGCCGGGCTGGCTCGGGCGGATGCATTGGCTGGGCTTGGCCTTGACAATGCGCGCAGGTTTTTCGTCGAAGACTCCGAAAAGCCCCGCGCGCGGTTGGCTCCCCCCTTCGGGGTGTTCAAGGGTGGATGTACCCAGGTTCCAGGTTGTGCCACGGCCTTTTCAGCCTGCCCGCGTTTTGCCACGGCCTCCCCATGACTCACCCCTGGCCCACCCAAAGCCGAAAGGGCTGTTTCAGGTTCCTCCTGAGACAGCCCTTTCGGCGTACTGGGGGTTCCAAGGGGCCTCAGGCCCCTTGGCCGCCGGAGGCAGGCCTTTGCCTACAGGCATTGCCTTTAGGTGGGCGCTGGGGCTACAGGGGAGTACATGAACGTCATCGTGCTGCACCGCAACTTCCCGGGCCAGTTCCGGCATATCGTGCGCCACCTGGTGCAGGGCGGGCATCGTGTGGTGGGTGTGGGCAATGCCCAGGCGCCGGGCCTGCCAGGCATCACGCTGGTGCGCTACGACTCACGCGCGCTCAAGATCACCGGCCACCGCCACATGGCGACGATTTCAAGCGGTGTGGCGCATGGCGAGGCCGTGGCGCACATCCTGATTCAGCTGCGCGACAAGGGTTTTGTGCCGGACGTGGTGCTGGCGCACCCTGGCTGGGGCGAGGCCCTGTACGTCAAGGACGTGTTCCCGGACGTGCGTCTGGTCTCGCTGTTCGAGTTCTACTACCATGCGACGGGGGTGGACGTGGGCTTTGAGCCGGGCACGGAGGCGGACTTCGACCAGCGCGCCAATTTGCGCTGCCGGAACATGCTGCACCTGACCAACCTGGAGCTGTGCGACGCTGCGGTCTCGCCCACCAACTGGCAGCGCTCGGTGCACCCGGCCACGTACCAGCACAAAATCCAGGTGGCGCACGAGGGCGTGGACACCACGCTCATGGCCCCGGACCCTCTCGCGCGCTATGCCCTGCCGGACGGTCGCGCGCTCAAGCCCGGCGACCCTGTGCTGACATACGTTGCCCGGCACCTGGAGCCCTACCGGGGCTTTCACAGGCTCATGCTCGCCCTGCCGGAAATCCAGCAACGCTGCCCCGAGGCCGTGGCGGTCATCGTGGGCGGCGACTCCGTGAGCTATGGCCGCGCGCCCAAGGACGCCGCCAACTGGCGCGAGAAGCTTCTGGCCGAGGTGGGGCCGCGGCTCGACCTTTCGCGCGTGGTCTTCACCGGGCAGATTCCCTACCGCGACTACCGCTCGCTCTTGCAGGTCTCGGCCGCGCACGTGTACCTGACCTACCCCTTTGTGCTGTCCTGGTCGATGCTGGAAGCCATGAGCTGCGGCTGCCTGGTGCTCGGCTCAACCACGCCGCCGGTGATGGAGGTGCTGCGCCACGGCGAAAACGGCCTTGCCTTCGACTTCTTCGACGCTCCGGCCCTGGCCACCCTGGTCCATGCCGCCCTCACACGCCCCGGCGACTACGCCAGCCTGCGCCAGCAAGCCCGCCAGGACATCGTGGCAGGCTACGACATCAACGCGGGCGTGGCCCGCTACATGGCGCTGCTGGAGGGCGCGTAAGCCTTCAAAACCAAGCCGGTTAAAAGGCAGGAGCGCGTTGCCCCTGTTGAGTTGTTTGAATGCAGCTCCCGGCAGTGGGCACAACAACGGCACCTCACCACTGCTCAATGAATCGTGATACCATCTGGCAAGGTTGCCCATTGCATATACTGCGGAACGAGTTGCGCCATCGCTCAACCTTCACGTGGCTACACATATTCGCCTTGTGACTATCGTAGAAACCAGGTATTGTTCCCGGTGTCCTCTGTGATGGCCTCGGCCAACTGCCTGATCAAGACATGCGGCTGGGTTCAAAGTGCAAGCTGTTTTTGCCGCGATGTCAGCGTGTTAGAGACTTCAGAGACGTGCGGCTCTCATTAGCACTCCATTCGCTGAGAGCTTTTGGAGTGGCTCGGACTAAAGGTGCTGTCTACAATTGGTTTGTTCCTTGGAACGCACAAGCACGGAGGATTTATGTACCAATACAAAATGGTTCAAGTTCCACCCAATATTCAGGTTCAAGCGAAAGAGCACAGGGGAAATGAAGCCGCTGTGTACCTTGAAAGTGTTGTAAATGCAGAAGCAAGAAATGGCTGGGAGTTTTACAGAATTGATTCCATCGGTGTCAGCGTAAAGCCGGGTTGTCTTGCCGGCCTCCTGGGTCAGAAAGAACAGCTTATAACTTACTACGTGGTCACATTTAGGAAGTCAGCAGGAGAATGACACGATTATGCGTACGCTGCATACGTCTTTACCAGAGATTTGCACCAACTCGCATTAGGAAGTCTTGCCGCTTTGAACCTTCCTGCTCTGAGTATGCAATTTCTGCTTTAGAAAAATATGGATTGTGGGTGGGCTTGGCAATGTCTTTATCGAGACTCAAGCGGTGTTGCCCCCCCAACGGTGGACAGGACTATCCCTGACGCAACCATTCTACGAGTATTTCCAACTGCTGCTGGCAAAGCCGAAAGGGCTGTTTCAGGTTCCTCCTGAAACAGCCCTTTCGGCGCAGGTGGGTCTGGGGGGCCTCAGGCCCACCAGCCGCCGGAGGCGATTCCCTATCTCTACACGAGCCGTTCTTCCTGGGCGTAGCGTTTGACGAAGGCCTTGGCCTCGTCCAGGTTGTGCACATCGCCCGCGATCTGGGCCTTGAGCAGCGCCTCGCGGATGATGCCCACGGTGGGGCCAGGGTTCAGGCCCGTGGCCTGCATGATGTCGCGGCCGTTGAGCAGCGGCTCCAGGGCCTCTTCGGGCGTGTCGGCGCGTTCGAACATCTTCAGGTTGTGGTTGAACTCGCGGTAGGAGCCGTTTCTGGCCTTGATGTCCGCGCGGACCATCTCCAGGATGCGCGGGTATTCGTCGATGGCCTTGAGCCGGCGCATGCCCTTGTCGGTGAGCATGAAGTGCGGGCGCATGTGGTCGCGCACCAGGGTGCAGATGAGGTCGATGTCCTCGGGCGGGAAGTGCAGGCGGTTCAGGATCTTGCGCGTGACCTTGGAGCCCACGCGGTGGTGCTGGAAGAAGCTCCACTGGCCGTCGGAGTACTCGGCGGTGTAGAGCTTGCCCACGTCGTGGAACATGCAGGCCAGCGTGCCGTACCAGTCGTAGGGCAGCACCTCGGGGTAGCGGCGCATGACCTGGACGGTGTGGGCGAAGACGGTCTCCTCGCCTTCCTCGGGGTTCTTGATCTGCTTGACGCGGGCCAGGGCCGCGATCTCCGGGATGAGCCCGTGCAGGATCTGGCACTCGAACAGGAGCTGCACGAACTGCCAGAGGTTCTCGGCCTCGACCTTGCGCCACTCGTCCATGATGTTGGCCACGGGGCAGTAGTCCAGCACGCGGCGCGCGCCCCGGATGATGGCCATCCAGGTGTTGGGCTCGATGGGCAGGTGGTAGTTGGCGGCGAAGCGCATGGCCCGCACGGCCAACAGGTAGTCCTGCTTGAGCACCTGGTCGGGAAAGCCCTTGATGCGCACCATGCCCTCGTCGAAGTCGGCCAGGCCCTGGTCCTGCTCCTGGGGGCTGGGCAGATACGGGCAGGCGGAGGAGAGCGGAATCTCGCCCTTCTGCTCCAGGATCTTAAGCAGGCGCGGGGTGAGCCGGGCCACGCACTCCTCGGGGTGGGCGCCGTCGTCCACGCTGGCGCTGTGGAAATAAAAGGTCACGCTGTTCTGGCGGATGAGCCCGGTGACGCCGTGCTCCGTGCAGGACTCCACATTCGGGAACAGGCGTTTCAGGCCGTCGAAGTCTAGTTCCGTGCTGATGTCCATGGCCAGAACGTCTCCGCCATCGGCCTCGGCCAGAACGGTCTTTTGCAGGCGAGCGTTGATGACGTAGGCGTCGTAGCCGTTGCGCATGATGCTTTTGCACAGGCTCACGGCGTCCTTGAAAGGCTGGCTCATTCTTCCTCCATATGGGCGTCCCGCCCTGCGGGACCGGGCACATCCGGCCCTGCGCTGTGCCGGGCCGGGGGTTCGTAAGGCTTGGCGGGCCTATGCGCCCGTTGGCTCAATGTCTAGCACGGATTTGCCCGCAAGGAAATGGGCCACAACCCTCCCGCGCAGGGTGCGGCCCAAGAGCGGGGTGTTCTTGCTCTTGCTCTTCATGGTCTGCGGGCCCACGACCCACGGGGCATCCTGGTCGAAGAGCAGGAAGTCCGCCGGGTCGCCGGGGGCAAAGGAGTTGAGCGGCAGGCCGAAGCGCTGGCAGGGGGCGGTGGTCCATGCGCGCAGGAAGGCGTCGAAGGGCAGCTTGCCCGCGCGCACCAGCTCCCAGGTGGTCGAGAGCGCCGTGTCCAGGCCGGAGATGCCGCAGGGCGCGGCGTCGAACTCGACCTCCTTCTCGTGCGCGGCGTGGGGCGCGTGGTCGGTGGCCAGCATGTCGATGGTGCCATCGGAAAGCGCGTCGAGCAGCGCCTCCACGTCGGCCCGGGGCCTGAGCGGCGGGTTGACCTTGGCCTGTGCGCTGTAGCCCGCCACCTCGTCCTCGGTCAGGGTCAGGTAGTGCGGGCAGGTTTCGGCGGTGACGTCGACGCCGCGAGCCTTGGCCGCGCGGATCACGGCCACGCTCTTTTCGCAGGAGATGTGCGCCAAGTGGATGGGCGCTCCCAGATACTCGGCCAGGAGCACGTCGCGCGCGGCCTGGATGGCCTCGGCGATGTCCGGCTGGCCAGCCAGGCCCAGGCGGCTGGAGACTGCGCCCTCGTTCACGCCCGCAGCCGGGGCCAGCCAGGGGTCCTCGCAGTGGTCGATGACCACGCGGCCCAGGTCCTGGCAGTACTCCATGGCCCGGCGCAAGAGCTCGGTGCTCTCGACAGGCCTGCCGTCGTTGGAAAAGGCCCTGCACCCGGCGTCCTTGAGGTCGGACATGGAGGCCAGCTCCTGGCCGTGCAAGCCCTTGGTCAACGCGCCGATGGGGAACAGGCGCGGACCGTGCGGCCAGCTCTTGCGGGCCTGCTCGAGCATGAACTCGGTGACGCTGGCGGTGTCGTTGACGGGCCGGGTGTTGGCCATGCACATGAGGTTCGAGAACCCGCCCTGTGCTGCGGCCCCAAGGCCGGAGGCGATGTCTTCCTTGTATTCCTGGCCGGGCTCGCGCAGGTGCGTGTGCACGTCGGTCAGGCTCGGCAGGAGCAGCAGCCCGCGCGCGTCGACCTCTTTGGCGGCCTGCACGTCCAGGCTGCCCGCAGGCACCACGGACACGATGCGGCCCTTGGCCACCAGCACGTCGACCAGTTGGCCTTTGGGATGCTTGATCATACCCAGTTGGCCCAGTTGACCCCGCTGGATTTTCGGCTGTGAGCCCTTCTGGCTGCCGGCTTTGGCCTGGCTTTTCAGGGAGCCGAGCCAAAGGGCGCTCTTCACCGCGAGATCGAGTTTTTTGACCTGTTGTGGTTTGTTGTTCTCGGGCATGGCGGCTCCTGTTCCTTTGTATTCAGGCGGGGATGCCGGGCTGTGCGGCGTCCGGGGACTTGCGGGTCAGGTAGAGGTAGAGCAGGGCCATGCGCACGGCCACCCCGTTCTCCACCTGCTCCAGGATCAGGCTCTCGGCGCTGTCGGCCAGGGCCGAGTCGATCTCCACGCCCCGGTTGATGGGGCCGGGGTGCAGCACGCAGGCTCCCGGCGCGGCCAGGGCCATGTGCCGGGGCGAGAGCCCGAAGGTGCGCGCGTACTCGCGCAGGCCGGGCAAGAGTCCCGCCTGCTGGCGCTCCAGCTGCAGGCGCAGGCACATCACCGCGTCCACGCCGTCCACGGCCTTGGCGACGTCGGAGAAGACCGTGACCGGCCAGGTGTCCAGGCGCGGCGGCAGAAGCGTCCTGGGGCCGCACAGGCGCACGTTCGCGCCGAGCATGGTCAGGAGCAGAACATTGGAGCGCGCCACGCGGCTGTGGGCGATGTCGCCCAGGATGAGCACGGTCTTGCCCGCGAACCCGCCCGCCCAGCGGCGGCTCAGGGTCAGGGCGTCGAGCAGGGCCTGGGTCGGGTGGGCGTGGCGACCGTCACCGGCGTTGATGACGCTGCACTCCAGGCGCTCGGCCAGGAATTGCGCGGCCCCGCTGGAGGCGTGGCGGATGACGATGCCGTCCGGGTTCATGGCCTGCAGGGTCAGCGCGGTGTCCTTGAGGGTCTCGCCCTTGGCCAGGCTGGAGCCGCTCTTGGCCAGGGCAAAGGTGTCCGCGCTGAGGCGCTTGCCAGCCATGTCGAAGCTGGTCTTGGTGCGCGTGCTGGCCTCGGCAAAGAACAGCACCACGCTGCGGCCCTTGAGGGTTGGCACCTTTTTCACCGGGCGGCTGTTGATCTCCCGGAAATAGGCGGCGGTGGCCAGGACGTGGCGCACCTCTTCCGCCGAGAGCTGGGAGATGTCGAGCAGGTCCTTGTGTTTCCACTGCATGGCGGCGTCCTTCCTCCCCGGCAGAGCTTGCTGGCCGGGCTGCCCCGCTTGGGGCGGGTTGGTCAAATTCCTTTGAGAAATGCGTCCAGCACCGGCTGCGGAACCACGGAGAAGCGCGCCGCCCGGCCCGGGGCCAGGCTGCCGAGCGTATTCTCCAAGCCAAAGAAGCGCGCCGGGTTCGCGGTGACGAGCGCCAGGCCCTGGCCCAGGCTGAGCACGCCGGGATTCTGCGCAGCCAGCCAGGCCAGCTCGCCGTAGGGGTCCAGGTCGACGTTGGAGCACAGGCCGTCCGTGCCCAGGCAGACGTTGACCCCGGCCTCCAGGAACTTCGCCAGCGGGGCCTGGCCCACGCCGATGTAGTCGTTGCTGCGCGGGCACAGGCACACGCTGGCCCGGCCCTGGGCGATGAGCGCGATGTCCCCGTCCGTCACGGTGACGCAGTGCACACACAACGTCTGCTCGTCCAGCAGGCCCAGCTCGTGCGCCAGGGGCACCGGGCGCTGGCCGGGCGCGGTATAGTCGGAAATGACCCCGCGCGAGCGCAGGAGGTCCAGGAAGAGGCTCTGGCCGGTGAGCAGGATGGCGTCCTCCTCGGCGTGCTCGGCCAGGTGCAGGGAAAAGGGCAGGCCCCGGCCATTATTGGCGGCCGTGGACACGGCCTTGGCCGCGCGCAGGAGCTCCCCGCTGGTGCTGTACAGGGCGTGCCCGGCCACGGCGCAGATGCCGCGCCCGCTCTCGGCCCCGTCACGCGCCTGATGCAGCAGCGCTGCGGGTGGTTCTGGCACCACGCTGCCGATGGCCTCCTGGAAGGAGGTGAAGAAATGTCCGCTTGAGGCCAGAATCTCGGCCAGGAGCGGGGCGTTGCGGGTGCTGATGTCGGCCACGAAGGCGCAGCCGCGGCTCTCCAGCCGGGTCAGCTCGCTGCGCACCAGCGGCTGGTCCACCCCATAGGCGTTGTTGGCCAGCAGGCTCTCGACCCAGGTCACGAAGCCCTGGCCCTGGGTGGTCTTGCCCAGCAGGTGCGTCATCTCCAGGTGGGTGTGGCTGTTGAAGGTGGCCGGGGCCAGGGTCAGCCCGCCCAGGTCGCGCACCGGGCCGGCATGGGTGCGGCGGATGTGGTCAAAGGGCCCCACGTCCAGGATCAGCTGGTCGTGGACCACGACGGCGGCGTCCTCAAGGAGGGGCCAGCCGGGTGTCATGGGCGCGACGCGGGCCGCGCGGAAGATCTCGGGCATGGTTGTGACTTGGGTGTTGAGGTTCAGGCGGGCGGCTTGTGTCGCCTGTGCCCGCCGGGCCACCATAGCCATTTCCCCAGGCGTTGCAAGGCCGTGGGGCTCGCTGGACGGCCTTTGGCCCATTATTCTCCTGTCGGAGCAGGGTCTCCGGCAAAAAAAAGGGAGGCTTGCGGCCTCCCTGGTCTCGTCACATGGACAGTATCTCGCACTGCGGCTCAGTGAGCAGGAACTTGCCCTCCTCGATCCATCTCTTGAGGGTCTCGGCGATCTCCAGCGAAATGGTGTAGCTCGTCACCGGCACCGTGGGCGTGACGCGGTCGTTGACCGTGATGCTGCCGCTTTTCAACTCCTCGAAGTTCACGTGGCTGATGGTGCGCTGTATCCCGTTGGGGTAGTCATAGCCGTAGTCCTTGACGGGCATCTGGATGTCCGCGTCGGCCACGCCGGTGAACCAGGCCATCTCCTCGTCCAGGATGGGGATGGGGATGCCCACGCCCATGTTCAGCGAGCAGCCGTAGCCGATGAGCGACACGCCGCGCACGTAGCGCGGGTCCATGCCCTTGAGGTTGCCCTTGAGCATCAGCGTGCCCGAGGCCGAGAGCGGGATGCCGCGCTCGTTGCGCGCAGGCTTGGCGTTGTGCTGGGTGCCCGCGCCGATGACGTAGCCCACCGAGCCGCCCATGAAGATCCGCGTGCCCAGGCCGATGGTGCGCAGGAAGGGATCGTTGAACAGGGGCGAGAGCTGGCCCGCGGTGGCGTAGTTGGCGTTGCGGCAGCCGGGCTTGAGCGGGCCCATGTAGGTATAGATGGTGCGCCCGGACATGTTCACGGCGCAGTTGTAGTTCTGGTAGCAGTTGCGCGGATTGAGCAGCCAGGCGCCCGGCAGGCTGGCCAGGGTGACGTCCTTCTCCAGCTCCCGGCGCGGGTAGCAGTCCGTGCCGTAGGACTTGGCGCGCAGGCGCACGGGCTTGCCACGCAGCAGGTCCTCGATGACATGCCCGCCGCCGTAGGCGAAGCGGCCGGGGTAGACCTTGTTCAGGGGATCGTCGGCGCTGGGCTCGGTGGCGCCGCAATAGGCGTCCACGGCGGCCAGGCCAGCGTAGCAGGGCACGTTGTTCAGCCAGACCTGGCTGGCCTTCATCAGCGGCGGCTCCTGGCCGAAGTTGAAGAGCATGCCCGACGAGCACATGGGCGAGAAGGTGCCCGTGGTGACGACGTCGACCTCGCGGGCGGCCTTGGTCTTGCCCAGGCGGCGGACGGTCTCGACCATCTCCTCGGCCGTGAGCACCACGGCTTTGCCCTTCTGGATGCGCTCGTTGATCTCGGCGATGGTCTTTCCGGTCTTGGCTTTCCCGGCCATGTGCGTCCTCCGCTGCTGGAACTCGTGCTGCTTCCGGCCGCGCCCACTGCGGGCGGCGGCGGCTATCGGTCGTCTGCTTTTTACGTTGCCGCGCTTACTTGTCCGCGCGGAACTCCGGCGCAAGAAAATCC
>MGTN01000172.1:18535-21747 GCA_001799475.1 Desulfovibrionales bacterium GWA2_65_9
ACCCTGGAAAAGTTGGCGCAACCTGTGGAAAACTTCTCTGCGCTCCGTCCTCTGGAACATGGCTCAAATTGCGGCGATTGGCAATTCTTTTTCCGCCGGGAGCGTGCGCTATTCGCTTGGCATCGGAAGGGTTTTCGGGTAGGACTGTGGGGGATGCAGGAGTGCCGACGGGCGCTCTGCGGAGCCGAGAAAATTCTCCTTGTTTTTCCACAAATTGGATGAAGGATACAGGCCACAGGACCGTGAAGAAAGCCCTGCGTGAACACCTTGCGGGCTCCTGCACCGAGCAGGAGCTGAAGCGCTGGTTCGACCCCCTGGACATAGAGCAGTCCGAGGGCGGCCATGAGGTGCGCATAGGGTTCCCGCACAGTTATTTCGCCCAGTGGTTCGCCGGACGCATGCAGGACCGCTTCGAGGCCGAGCTGCACCGCTTCCACGGTGGCGCCTGCGACATCCGCTACCTCATCCCTGGGCTGCGCCGCCGGGGCGGTGATGGCAACGGCGCGGGCCAGGCCTCCAGGAAGCTCAGCTTCCCCTTTGACGCGCAGTACAGTTTTGAGAGCTTTTTGACCAACTCCAAGAATTATTTCCCGCTGGAGACGGCGCGGCAGGTGGCGCGCGACGGCCTGGCCCAGTTCAACCCCTTTGTCATCTGCGGCAAGTCCGGGTCGGGCAAGAGCCACCTCCTGAAGGCCATTGCCAACGAGATGGCCAAGAACCAGCCCCTGTCCGAGATCCTGGTGACCACGGGCGAGGGCCTGCGCGCGCTTTTATCCCAGGGCGACCAGCTGACCGCCCGCAGCCACGTGGCCACGCACCAGTTCCTGCTGGTGGACGACATCCACTCTCTGGCCGGGGACGACCGGCTGCAGCAGGAGCTGCTGGTGCTGTTCAACCAGTTCCACGATGGCAAGCGGCAGATGGTCTTCACCTGCCAGGACCGCATCGGCGCGTACGAAGACATCATCCCGTCCCTGCGTTCGCGCCTGGAGGGCGGCCTGGTGGTCAGCCTCAAGCAGCCGGACATGGACATCCGCGTGGCGCTGATCCAGGAGCGCGTGCGGGCCAAGAAGCTGCCGCTGTCCAAGGAGCAGATCCTGGTCCTGGCCCAGCGCTTCCAGAATTTCCGGGCGCTCAACGGCATCCTCATCAAGCTGTTGGCCTTCCGCGAGTTGGTGCGCAAGGACATCTCAGCGCGTGACTTCGAGCACATCCTGTCCAACACCGAGGAGCGCGACCTGCCCAAAGTCACGGCGGACAGCATCATCGAGACCGTGTGCCTGCACTACCAGGTCAAGCGCAAGGACGTCATGAGCGAGGACCGGCGCCAAGGCATCGCCCTGGCGCGCCAGGTCTCCATGTTCCTCTGCCGGGAGCTGCTCGGCCAGTCCTACCCTGTCCTTGGGCGCACCTTTGGCGGCAAAGACCACAGCACGGTCATCTACTCCGTGAAAAAAATCAAAGAATTGCAAGAAGATGGCAAGGAAATGAAACAACTGTTGAAAGATTTGAAGGTTCGTTGTCGACAAGCGGGCTAGGCCGTGTTTGGACCGCGTGGAACATCACTCTGTTCCTGTGAAGCGACAGTCAATGTTTGTAGAAAGCGCATAAAAACCATGATGTTGCCACTGTTTCGAACAAACAGGCGCTGCTCATAGAAGCCATCAAGGAGAATATGTATGTTTGTGAAGGTGAATAGAGACGAGATCATTGAGGGCTTGCAGAAATCCGCGGGCATCATCCCGGCCAAGACCGGCGCGGCGTTCTTGCGCAGCATCTGGCTGGAGGCCGCCGAGGGCAGTCTGAAAATAATGTCCACGGACTCCAGCCTCGAATTCTGCGGCGAGTATCCGGCCCAGGTCAACACGCCGGGCCGCGTGGGCGTGCAGGGCCGGGCTTTCTGCGATCTGGTGCGCAAGCTGCCCGCGGGTGAGCTGACGCTGAAGGCCGACGCCGAGGGCAAGAACGTGCTGGTCGAGCAGGGCAGCCGCAAGTACAAGCTGCCCGCCAACGAGCCCGAGTGGTTCCAGGCTTTTGCCCCCTTCCCCGACACCGCCTCCGAGGGCGAGGGCGGCGGCACCGTGTTCTGGAGCGGCGATTTCCTGCACGAGATCATCGACAAGATCGGCTTCTGCATCAGCGAGGAGGACAGCATGGAGGCCATCGCCTGCCTGTACCTCAAGCCCGAGCAGGACGCGGCTGGCAAGCGCGTGGAGGTCTGCGGGCTCAATGGCCACCAGTTCGCCATGTTCACCTTTGTCAACGACGACATCTTCAATCTGCTGCCGCGCGAGGGCGCGCTCATCCAGCGCAAGTACCTGGCCGAGCTCAAGAAGTGGCTGGGAAGCGAGGAGATCGAGCTGTCCCTGGGCGAGAAGCGCCTGTTCCTGCGCACCGGCGACCACCGCGAGACCTTCAGCCTGCCGCTGTCCTTCTACCAGTATCCCAACTACCAGGGCTTCCTGTCCAAGCTCAAGGACCCGTCCGCGTCAAAGCTCACCGTGAACCGCTCTGAGCTCATGGAATCGCTCGAGCGCATCAGCATCTTCAACACCGACTCCAACCGCTGCACGTACTTCCTGTTCAGCCCGGGCGAGGTGGTGCTCTACAGCCAGGGCCAGGACGTGGGCACAGCCCAGGAGCCGCTCACGGCCACCTTCCAGGGCGACATGCAGCGCATCGCCTTCCCCACCAGGAACCTGATCGAGATCCTCTCGCACTACGTGTCCGAGCAGGTGACCTTCACCCTCACCGGCCCCGAGGCCCCCTGCGGCATCGCCGGTGACAAGGACCAGAACTACAGCGTCATCATCATGCCCATGATGATCCAGGACGAGACCTACTACGCCGAGGAAAACGCTTAGCCATGACCGACAAGGACAAAAACGCCGCTGCCTACACAGCGGACAGCATCACTGTTCTCGAGGGCCTCTCCGCAGTGCGCAAGCGCCCGGCCATGTACATCGGCTCCACCGATGTGCGCGGCCTGCACCACCTGGTCTACGAGGTGGTGGACAACTCCATCGATGAGGCCATGGCCGGCCACTGCACCCGCGTGCGCGTGACCCTGCACATGGACAACTCGGTCACCGTGTCCGACAACGGCCGCGGCATCCCGGTGGACATGCACCCCAAGGAGAAAAAGACGGCGTTAGAGGTCGTCATGACCATCCTGCATGCGGGCGGCAAGTTCGACAACAACGCCTACAAGG
>MGTN01000172.1:21778-23822 GCA_001799475.1 Desulfovibrionales bacterium GWA2_65_9
TCCGCTTCACGGCCGACGAAGAGATCTTCGAGACCAACCAGTACGAATACCCCGTGCTGAAGAAGCGCCTCCAGGAGCTGGCCTACCTGAACCGGGGCCTGGAGATCGAGTTCACCGACGAGCGCACCGGCACCAAGGACCTCTTCAAGTTCGAGGGCGGCATCCGCTCCTTTGTGGAGGACCTGAACCAGGGCCAGACAGCGGTGCACGACCTGATCTACGGCATCGGCGACTCCGACTCCGGCGAGCACGGCACCGTGGTCACCGAGATCGCCGTGCAGTACAACAACGGCTACAAGGAGAACGTCCAGAGCTTTGCCAACAACATCCGCACCATCGAGGGTGGCACCCACTTGGCGGGCTTCAAGACCGCGCTCACCCGCGCGCTGAACACCTACATCCAGAAGTCCGACCTCTCGAAAAAGCTCAAGGAAAAGCTCTCCGGCGAGGACGTGCGCGAGGGCCTGACCGCCGTGGTCAGCGTGAAGCTGCCCAACCCGCAGTTCGAGGGCCAGACCAAGACCAAGCTCGGCAACTCCGAGGTGGCGGGCCTGGTGGCCACCCTGGTGTACGAGAAGCTGACCATGTTCCTTGAGGAGAACCCCAAGGAGGCCAAGAACATCATCGAGAAGGTGGTGGACGCGGCGCGTGCGCGTGAGGCCGCCCGCAAGGCGCGTGATCTGGTGCGCCGCAAGGGCGCCCTGTCCGACAACGCCCTGCCCGGCAAGCTGGCCGACTGCCAGAGCAAGGACCCGGCGGAAAGCGAAATCTTCATCGTCGAGGGCGACTCCGCAGGCGGTTCGGCCAAACAGGGCCGAAACCCGCGCATCCAGGCCATCCTGCCCCTGCGCGGCAAGATCCTGAATGTCGAGAAGACCCGCTACGACAAGATGCTCGGCAACAAGGAAATCCGCGCCATGATCACGGCCATGGGCGTGGGCGTGCCCGGCAACGGCCTGGACGACGACCAGGGCCCGGACTGGAGCCGCCTGCGCTACCACAAGATCGTCATCATGACCGACGCCGACGTGGATGGCAGTCACATCCGCACACTTTTGCTGACGTTCTTCTTCCGCCAGTACCGGGAGCTGCTCGAACGCGGCAACATCTACATCGCCCAGCCGCCGCTGTTCCGTGCGCACAAGGGCAAGTTCGAAAAATATATCAAGGACGAGAAGGAGCTGCACGCCTTCCTGCTCTCTCAGGCCGAGAAGGCGCTGACCGCGCGCACCAGCGGCGGTGACCCCTCCTCAAAGAGTGGCGGGCCCCGCGAGTTCACCGGCAAGGACCTGCGCAAGCTGCTCGAAGCCATCCGCCAGCTCAAGGACCGCGTGCGCGAGGCCTTGCACATGGGCATCGAGGAGGCGCTGTTCCTGGCCCTGGTGCAGAACGCGCTGGTGCAGCCCCAGGACTTCACCGCCGCGGCCCTGGCCCAGCTCGCCGTGGACACGCCGCTGCTGGACGAGGACGGCCAGCCCGTGGAGAGCTCGCTGCAGCCCATGCTGGACGCCGCCGCCCAGAGCCTGGAGGAACTGGTCGGCCCGGCTCTGGCTGCAGGGTTCAAGGCCGTGCTGGACGTGGAGGAGGACGAGAGCGAACGCCGCATCTTCGTGGTCTTCACCAGCGCCAACGGACACCGCACGCGCCTGGCCGTGGACTTCTTCGCCTCCAAGACCTACCGCAAGGCCCAGGATCTGTATCTGCACCTCATCACCGACTGCGGCGGCGAGGGCTTCACCCTGGTGCGCGCCGACGGCACCGAGATCCACATCAGCGGGTTCTTCAGCCTGCTGTCCACGGTGCTCGACGAGTCGCATCGCGGCTACACCGTGCAACGCTACAAAGGTCTGGGCGAAATGAACCCGGAACAGCTGTGGCAGACCACAATGGACCCGGATAAACGCACGCTGCTGCAGGTCAAGATTAATGACGCGGAAGAGGCCGACCGCATCTTCGGCGACCTCATGGGCGACTCGGTCACCCCGCGCCGCGAGTTCATCGAACGCAACGCCATGACCGTGGAAGACTTGGATATTTAGGGTAA
>MGTN01000172.1:23858-23998 GCA_001799475.1 Desulfovibrionales bacterium GWA2_65_9
AAGCCCCTGCCAAAGGGCCTCAGGCCCTTTGGAATCCCCAGTTGTTGATGTTCATTGTAGAAGGATACATTTGACCTGATTGGTTTTCCCTTGACCACCCCTTTGGGGGGTCAGGGGGCCTCAGGCCCCCTGGTGGAGAT
>MGTN01000173.1:0-297 GCA_001799475.1 Desulfovibrionales bacterium GWA2_65_9
TTGTGATGCCCGGCGAGGTACGTCGCGGCGTGGAGAGCCGTAAACGCCGGCATTGCGACGGGATCTGCACAGAGAAGGTTGACTGGATACGGACTGGCGTTGGAGAAGCCGGTCAACGTCCTCTCCTCGTTCGACGAGAGCGGATCTTCGTAGTTGTTGAGCACGTACGCGATCCCGGCGGCCGCGAGACCCCGCTCGAGGCTGCGCGCGGCTTCGCCGATGCCCTTCTCGGAGGCGAAGCGGCCTGCGAGGTTCACGCCCAATGTGGATTCGCAAGTGCGTAGTTGAACGGACCGC
>MGTN01000173.1:416-2755 GCA_001799475.1 Desulfovibrionales bacterium GWA2_65_9
GTACGTCTGGCGCAGTGGGAAGGGCCCGCGGATGCGAGGCCATGCTCCTGCGCATGGCCATTTTGTCATGCCTGCTGCTCACCTCCGTCCTTTGGGCCAGCTCGTCCAATTCAGCGCAGGGCCCAGCGCAGGGTGCTTCGGCCAGTTCATCGGCCAGTTCCTCGGGCGCCTCCCAGCCGGAGAAGGTCCGCCTGCAGCTCAAGTGGCGGCACCAGTTCCAGTTCGCGGGCTACTACGCGGCCGTGGACAAGGGCTATTTCAATGACGAAGGCCTGGAGGTGACCCTGGTCGAGGGGCGCCCCGGCATCATCCCTGCCCAGGCCCTGGCGCGCGGCGAGGCCGAGTTCGCCGTGGATTCCCCGGAGGTGATGCTGCAACGCCAGCAGGGGCTGCCCGTCGTGGTCATCGCCGCCATCTTCCAGCACTCGCCCAACATCATTCTGACGCGCAAGGACTCGGGCATAGCCACGCCCCATGACCTGCGCGGCAAACGCACCATGATTGAGGCCGGCACTGATCCTGAGTTCCTGGCCATGCTGGCCAACGAAGGCATGGGGCCGGAGTCCATCATCTCCTTGCCGCACAGCTGGAATCTTGATGACCTGATCCAGGGCCGGGTGGATGCCCAGACCGCCTATTTGACCAATGAGCCGCGAGAGATGCTGAAGCGCGGTGTGGAGCCGGGAATCATCCGGCCCGCGCGCTACTCCAGCGATTTCTACGGCGATTGCCTGGTGACCTCGGAGGCGCTGGCCCATGAGCGGCCGGAGTTGGCGGAGCGTTTCCTGCGCGCCACGCGCCGGGGCTGGCGCTATGCCATGGCCCACCCCCGCGAGATCGCCACCCTGATCCTCTCGCGCTACAGCCAGGACAAGCCGCTGGACGACCTGCTTTACGAGGCCGAGGCCATGCGCGAGATCATCCAGCCGGAGTTGGTGGAGATCGGGCACATGAACACGGAGCGTTGGCGACAGATGGCGGGCAGCTTCGAAAAGTACGGCCTGCTGAAGCCGGGCTTTTCCGTGGACGACATGCTCTACGAGCGCGTGCGGGCCAAGGTCACAGCCAGGGAGCACCGTTTGATTTGGCTTGGTTTGGCCGCCTTGGGCGCGCTCTTCCTGCTGGGCTGCGGGGTGGGCGTGGGGCTGCTTTTCTTCAACCGGCGGCTCCTGGGACAGGTTGAGCTGCGCACCGCTGACCTTGCGGCCAGCGAGGAGAAGTTCCGTCTCCTTGTGGAGCACCAGACCGATCTTGTGGTCAAGGTGGATACCACGGGCCGTTTCCTCTACGTGAGCCCCAGCTATTGCCGCACCTTCGGCAAGAGCCAGGACGAGCTGCTGGGGCAGTCCTTCATGCCGCTGGTGCATGAGGATGACCGCGCCGCTACGGAGGACGCCATGCGCGGCCTCTTCGTCCCGCCGCACAAGGCATACCTGGAGCAGCGTGCCATGACCGCAGCGGGCTGGCGTTGGCTCGCCTGGGACGATTCCGTGATCCTCGGGCCGGACGGGCAGGTGGCGGAGATCATCGGGCTTGGCCGCGACATCACCGAGCGCAAGGAGGCCGACCTGGCCCTGTCGGCCAAGACCCAGGAGCTGGAGCTGTACTTCAACAACACCCTGGACATGCTCTGCATCGCGGATACGGACGGCTATTTCCGCCGCCTGAACCCGGAGTGGGAGGCCGTGCTGGGCTACCCGGCCAGCGAGATGGAGGGCAAGCGCTTCATCGACTTTGTGCACCCGGAGGACAAGGCCGCCACCCTGGAGGCGACTCAAAAGCTTGCCGGGCAGAGCCGCGTGGTGAATTTCGTCAACCGCTTCCGGGCGCACGGCGGCAGCTACCGCTTTATCGAGTGGCGCAGCTTCCCGGTGGGCAAGACCATCTTCGCCTCGGCCCGCGACATCACCGCGCGCAAGGAGGCCGACGAAGCCCTGCGCCAGCGCGAGGCCCAGTACCGGGGCATCTTCGAGCAGGCCGCCGTGGGCATCTGCCACTGTTCCCTTGAGGGCGTGTTCCTGCGCGTGAACCGCAGGATGACGGAGATCCTCGGCTACAGCGAGACTGAGCTTCTGCGCTTGAATTTCCGCGACATCACCCACCCCGGTGACCTGGCCGAGGACTTGGAGCACGTGCGCCAGGTCTTGAACGGGCAGGCCAAGGGGTTCGACATGGAGAAGCGCTACATCCGCAAGGATGGCGCCATCATCTGGGTGCGCTTGAGCGTGAGCATGGTTTCTGACCGTCCTGGCCAGCCGGCATACTTCATCGGCGTGTTCGAGGACATCAGCGCACGCAAGACGGCCATGGCCGAGCTGGCAAACGCCAAGGCCATGCTT
>MGTN01000173.1:2777-3101 GCA_001799475.1 Desulfovibrionales bacterium GWA2_65_9
CCCTGCTGGAGATTCATCAGACCTGGCAGGAGTTTGACCCTGAGGGCCAGGCCGTGCCCATAACAGAGTTGCCCCTGGCCAAGGCCATGGCCGGGGTGACCACCAAGAACGCGCTCTATCGCATCGTGCGCAAGGATGGCGGAACACGCTGGGAGCTGGTCAGCGGCGCGCCGGTCTATAGCCGGGATGGGGAGATCATCGCCGCCTTCATCACCTTCCCGGACATCACGGACCGGGTCCTGGCCGAGCAGGCCCTAGCTGTGACCAAGGCCCAGGCCGAGGACTCCAACCGCTCCAAGAGCGAGTTTCTGGCCAACATGAGCC
>MGTN01000173.1:3116-12274 GCA_001799475.1 Desulfovibrionales bacterium GWA2_65_9
CCCTGAACGGAGTGCTGGGCATGCTCCAGCTGCTCAAGGGCACGCCCATGGACGTGGAGCAGGGCAGCTATGTGGACAAGGCCCACGATGCGGCCCGGCGGCTCCTGGCGCTTCTGAGCGACATCCTGGACTTCTCCAAGATCGAGGCGGGCAAGCTGACCCTGCGCAGCGTGCCCTTTGCCTTGAAGGATGTCTTTGAGATGGTCGCAACCGTGCTTGGCGGCACAGCCATGAAGAAGGGGGTTTCCCTTCGCCTGAACATGGACAAGAGCGTGCCTGACCGGCTCGTGGGCGACGACGCGCGCATCCGGCAGATCCTCTTTAACCTCGTGGGCAATGCCGTGAAGTTTACCGCCGCAGGCTCGGTGCGGGTGCAAGCCTGGGCGCGCACCGGGCGCGGCGCGGACGGCCTCTGGCTCTACCTGGGAGTGTCGGACACCGGCATTGGCATCCGCGAAGACAAGCTGACCAGCATCTTTGACCGTTTCATCCAGTCGGATGCCTCCTACTCCAAGAATTTCGAAGGGGCCGGGCTCGGCCTGGCCATCGTGCGGCGCATCCTGGACCTCATGGGCGGCGACATCTGCGTGGAAAGCGAGCCCGGCCAGGGCACCACCATGATCGTGGTCCTGCCGCTCAAGCCCGCTGCCGGGGCCGTCGCGCATTCGTTCCACAACATCGATGACTCCCCGGCGCCGGGCGCCACGCCCCTGCGCATCCTCCTGGCCGAGGACGAGACCATCAGCCAGTTTGCCATGCGCGTGATGCTCCAGCGCATGGGCCACAGCGTGCTGGCCGTGGCCAACGGCCGCGCTGCCGTGCAGGAGTTCAAAAGCGGCGTCTTTGACGCCATCCTCATGGACATCCAGATGCCGGAAATGGACGGGGTGGAGGCCACCAAGGCCATCCGCTCGGATGCGAGCCTGGGCGACCGCGCAACAATTCCCATCATCGCGCTCACGGCCTATGCCCTGGAAGGCGACCGCGAAAAGTTTCTGGCCGCAGGCATGGACGACTACGTGACCAAGCCGGTGTCCCTGGGCGAATTGCAGCGCGCCCTGGGCAAGGTGCGCCGCAGGGCGTAACGCCCGGCCAGGAAAACACTTGGCCTGGCCGGGCGATTGCGCTAAGCGGCTTCTCGCGCCGCACGCTGCACCGCGTTGGTCGCGCCCAAACATTCAAGGAGCACGCCATGACCACCGATGACACCACCGGACTGAAGCACCTGGGTTCCGGCAAGACCAGCTACGCCTTCGAGGAACCCACCGCCGCCATCCTGGAGGCCTTCCCCAACAAGTACCCGAACCGCGACTACCAGATCTGCTTCGAACACCCGGAGTTCACCAGCCTGTGCCCCAAGACCGGCCAGCCGGACTTCGCCACCATCGAGATCACTTACGTCCCCGACCTGCTCTGCATCGAAACCAAATCCCTCAAGCTCTACTTCACGGCCTACCGCAACCACGGCTCGTTCATGGAGACCATCACCAACAAGATCCTGGACGACCTGGTGAGCGTGTGCCAGCCCAGGCAGATGCAGGTGGTGGCCCTGTTCAACCCGCGCGGCGGCACCAGCCTCACCGTGACCGCCGAATACGTGAAGGACGACGCCGCACCCATGGGCACCCGGTTCTAAGAGCAAGACAATAGCCTCCGGCGGCCAAAGGGCCTGAGGCCCTCTGGACTCCCCATAGGGCCTGGGCCAAGGTGGCCTGGGCAGACGTCTCGGCTTGGCCTGGCCCTGGCAATGCGCTCGGGTTTTCGAGGGGAGACCCTCGAAAACCAGCGCGCGGTTGGCCCTTTTTAAGAGGGGGATTCTGTTCTGTTCAGAGTAATTGGCTGGTTCTTGGAACATTGACGAACGGGTCAAGAGCAAAGACACCCTCTCGTGACTTCTACTGACCCACACAAGCCGAAAGGGCTGTTTCAGGTTCCTCCTGAAACAGCCCTTTCGGCGCACTGGGGGGGTCTGGGGGGCCATTATGAACCCCGAAGGGGCCCCACTAGCCGCCGGAGGCGCTCCTCTCCCTGTATCCGGCGTAGCCTGCCGCGCGCAGTTCGCAGGCCGGGCATGCGCCGCAGCCGTAGCCCCAGGCGTGGCGGGTTCCGCGGCTCCCCTGGTAGCAGGTGTGGGTGTGCTCCAGGATGAGCTCCACCAGGGCTTGGCCGCCGAGGTCATGGGCCAGGCCCCAGGTCTGGGCCTTGGTCAGCCACATCAGCGGGGTGTCGATGACCAGGCGCGCCTGCATGCCCAGGTTCACGGCCACTTGCAGGGCTTTCATGGTGTCGTCGCGGCAGTCCGGGTAGCCGGAGAAATCCGTCTCGCATACGCCGGTGACGATATGCTTGATGCCCCGGCGGTAGGCCTGGGCAGCGGCCAGGGTCAGGAAGATGAGGTTGCGGCCCGGCACAAAGGTGCTCGGCAGGCCTGAGGCGGTCATGGTGATTTCCACGTCGTGGGTCAGCGCGGTCTCGCCCAGCTGCTGGAAGGCGTCCAGGGTCAGCAGCGTGTCCGGGCCGAGCTTTGTGCCCCAAGGGGGCGAAAGAGCGCGCAGGCGGGCCAGAACCTCGGTGCGGCAGGCCAGCTCCACGGCGTGGCGCTGGCCGTAGTCAAAGCCCATGGTCTCCACCCGGCCGAAGCGCGAGAGGGCCCAGGCCAGGCAGGTGGCGGAGTCCTGCCCGCCGGAAAAGACAACCAGGGCGCTGTCGGTCGTGTGTTCCATGGTTTCCACTCCTGAAAATCAGACGCCGCGCGCGTCCGGCGGCCAGATGTGCTTGTGCTGCTGCAGGTTCAGGCGCACGCGGAGCCTGTCGGCCAGGATCCAGGCAGCCAGTTCGGCCGGGGCCAGCGCCCCGAACAGCGACGAGACATTGACCGTGTTGCGTGCGGTGTCGATGCGCGGCAGCAGGGAGAGCATGTGCGCGTAGTCCTCGCGGTGGCCCACCACGAATTTGACCTCGTCGCGTGCGCGCAGCCGCGAGAGGTTGTGCAGGTCCATGCGATGGGCCTCGCCGCTGCTTGGTCCTTTCATGTCCACGATGGCGATGGCCTCAGGCGGCAGCACGCTGATGTCCAGGCTGCCGTTGGTCTCGACAAGCACCGTGAGCCCAAGCCCGGCCAGGCGCACCGCCAGCTGCGGGGTTTCAGGCTGAAGCAGCGGCTCACCCCCGGTGATCTCCACGAGTTGGCAACCGGAGGCACGCACTTCATCCACGATGCTGTCCACGCTGCGGGCCGTGCCGTCCTCGTAGGCATAGCTGCTGTCGCACCAGCAGCAGCGCAGGTTGCAGCCCGTCAGGCGCACAAAGACGCAGGGCCAGCCGGCAAAGCTCGACTCGCCCTGGATGCTCTTGAAGATCTCGCAGACCAGCAGGCTCAAGGCGCTTCCCAGTAGGTGACGCCCGCGCCCGGAGTCTCGGCCACGTGCACCCGCGAGATGCGCGCCGCGCCGGTGTTTAGCCCGGCGGCCAGCAGGTGCGACAGCTCCTGGTACAGGTGCCGGGCGATGTTCTCCGCCGTGGGGTTCTGCTCGGCAAAGGGCGCGAGGTCGTTCAGGAAGACGTGGTCCAGGCTGCTGATGGCTTCCTTGACCAGGGCCTTGATGTCGCGAAAATCCAGGCCCATGCCCAGGCCGTCGAGCTCGGTGCAGAGGACGAACACCGTGACGCCCCAGTTGTGGCCGTGGGTGTTCTTGCAGTTGCCGGGGTAGCCGTCGAGCCGGTGCGCGGCGCAGAATTCAGCGCTCACGGAGAGTTCGTAGTTGCGTGTCATGGGCCGGATGTAAGGCTTCGTTGCGGGTGCGTCAACACTGCTTGAAGCGGCTAGTTCCAGGCATAGGCCGCCATGGACAGCACGCCGAAGGTGTAGCCGTCGTGCAGCCGCAGGCCTGTGGCGCCAGTGCCGCCAGCGCCCAGGGCCGCGCCCAGCGTAACAAGCAGCGGCAGGTAGTGCTCCGGCGTGGGATGATTGAGCGGGCCAAAGGGCCCTTGTGCCAGGTAGTCCAGCAGGGCCGCTGTGTCGCCGGCCTCAATGCGCGCCGTGAGCCAATCGGCAAAGGCCTTGGCATAGGACACGGGGGCTTCCTCCATGCCGTGGCTGAAGGCCTCGCGCAGGTTGTGCGTGGCGTTGCCGCTGGCCATGATGAGCACGCCCTCCTCGCGCAGGGGGGCCAGGGCCTGCCCCAGTTCCAGGTGGTGCCCGGGCGGCAGGTGCGACTGGATGGAAAGCTGCACCACGGGGATGTCGGCCAGGGGGTGCATGAGGCTTAAGGGCACCCAGGCCCCGTGGTCCAGGCCACGATGATCATCCAACGTGGCGGGGATCTGCGCGTCGATGAGGAGGTTCGCCACGCGCTCGGCCAGGGCCGGATCGCCGGGTGCGGGGTAGACCAGTTCGTAGAGTTCGTCCGGGAAGCCGTAGAAGTCGTACATGGTCTGCGGGCGCAGGGCCGAGCTCAGGCGCGGGGCGGCGGTGTCCCAGTGGGCAGACACGCAGAGGATGGCCCTGGGGCATGGCAGGGTCTGGCCCAGGGCGCGCAGGAAGCCGCGCGTGGGTATGGGGTCAAGGACCAGGGTGGGCGCGCCGTGGGAAACGAAGAGGGTGGGCAGGGCGGTCGGCATGGGCGGACTCCCGGTGTTTGCCAGTGTTTGGATGAACAGGAGTATAAGATAGCACTGTTGTGCGTCCTGGCAAGGCCCCTCTGTACAGTGCCGGGCGTTTCGTGCATACATAAACAACATCGGGAGGTGGACCATGACAGCCACAGAAGATCTGCGGGCCGAGCACGAGGGGGTCCTGCGCATGCTGGACATCCTGCGTGCCATCGTCGTGCGCATCAATGCTGGCCAAGCCGAATCGGGCCAAATCGACGCAGGCCAAGCGGTGCCCGTCACGCACCTGGAGAGCATCCTCGAATTCCTCCGGGTGTTCGTGGACAAGTGCCACCACGGGAAGGAGGAGGACATCCTGTTCCCAGCCCTGGAGCAGGGCGGCGTCACCCGCGAGGGCGGGCCCATCGGGGTCATGCTCCAGGAGCACGCCCTTGGGCGCGGGCACATCCGCGACATGGGCGCGGCCCTGGCGGGCCAAGGGGGGCTTTCGGCCTTTGTCGCCCCGGCCCTGGCCTATGCCGAGCTCTTGACCCAGCACATCGCCAAGGAGAACAACATCCTCTTCGTCATGGCCGACCGCCTGCTCGGCGCGCCTGCCCTGACGCAGATGCATGAGGCCTTTGAGCGCCTGGAGGCGGAGCGCATCGGGCCGGGCCGGCACGAGGCCTTCCATCGCCTGCTGGACGACCTGGCGGCAGAGTACCTGGCCGCATGAAGCCACGACCGCATCCACAGCACAGGAGAATGGCCCATGAGCTTTAAAATTACCGACACCGTGACCTGGGTGGGCAAAAGGGACTGGGAACTGCGCCATTTCCACGGCCAGGAATATTCCACCCACCGGGGCTCCACCTACAACTCCTACCTGGTGCAGGACGAGAAGACCGCGCTCATCGAGACCGTGTGGGCGCCCTTTGCGGGCGAGTACATCCAGCAGTTGCAGAATGTGGTGGACCTGAAGCGCATCGATTACGTCATTGCCAACCACGCCGAGAGCGACCACAGCGGCGGGCTGCCGGAGCTCCTGCGGTTCATCCCGGAGGTGCCGGTCTACTGCACCGCCAACGGGGTCAAGTCGCTCAAGGGCCACTACCACCAGGACTGGAACTTCCAGGTGGTCAAGACCGGCCAGCGCCTGAGCCTGGGCAAGGGGGAGCTCATCTTCATCGAGGCGCCCATGCTGCACTGGCCGGACACCATGTTCTGCTACCTGACCGGGGAGGACATCCTGTTCAGCAACGACGCCTTCGGCCACCATCTGGCCTCTGAGGGCATGTACAACGACCTGGTGGACCCCTGCGCGCTGATGGAGGAGTGCATCAAGTACTACGCCAACATCCTGACCCCCTTCAGCGCGCTGGTGAAGCGCAAGATCGAGGAGTTCGCGGGCCTGGGGCTGCCGCTCAAGATGATCTGCCCCAGCCACGGCACCATCTGGCGCGACAACCCCATGCAGATCGTGACCAAGTATCTGGAGTGGGCGGCAGACTACCAGGAGCACCAGGCGGTCATCGTCTACGACACCATGTGGAACGGCACCCGGCGCATGGCCGAGGCCATTGCCGAGGGCCTAAGCCAGGCCGACCCGACCTTGAGGGTGAAGCTCTTCAACGCCGCCACAGGCGACAAGAACGACATCGTCACTGAGGTCTTCCGCTCCAAGGCCCTGCTCGTGGGCTCGCCCACCATCAACCGGGGCTTTCTCTCGTCCATCGGCGGCTTCCTGGAACTGGTGCGCGGCCTGGGCTTCAGGAACAAGAAGGCTGCGGCCTTCGGGGCCTACGGCTGGAGCGGCGAATCGGTGAAGCTGCTCACTGCGCATCTGAAGGAGAGCGGATTCGATGTCCCGAGCGAGGGCGTCCGGGCCATGTGGAACCCGGACGGCGACGCGCTCGAGCAGTGCCGGGCCTTTGGCCGGGACTTTGGCCAGGGGTTGCGGGCTGACGGAAGCGGGCGGGAAGGATAGCCTCCGGCGGCCAAGGGGCGCTGCCCCTGGACCCCGCCAAAGGGCCTGAGGCCCTTTGGAATCCCCATGACGCGGAAAGGGCTGATTCAGGAGGAACCTGGATCAGCTCTTTCCGCTGTTGGTGGCACAGGGTTCCGAAGCCTCTGCCAAGTCGACGGGCCGGGTCGGGCTTCCTGCCTGCCCCGGCCCGTCGACTTGAACTGAGGGGGTCCGGGGGAATTATTCCCCCCGGCGGGGTCAAGGGGCGGAGCCCCTTGGCCTGCCCTTGCTCTGTCTAGGCGCGGCAACGCAAAAGGCCCCGGAACTGCTGTCCCGGGGCCTTTTGTTTCAGGTGTGTTTTCGCTGGGCTACTTGCCGCTGCGGCCGTCGTCGCAGGGGCCGTCCTTTTTGGTGGGGCTGGCATGCTCGGCCACGGTCGCCGTGGTGCAGCCCTTGACGCCGTTTGGGGCCGCTTCAGCCGCCGCAGGGGCAGCCGGAGGCGTGGGGATGTCCAGGCCGCCCTCCACGCAGACGCGCTTGGGGTCGTCCATCTGCATCAGCTGCTGGTAGCGCTTCATGTAGCTGGTCTCGATGCCCGCGCGCAGCCGCTTGGATTCCTCGGGCATGGCCTTTTCCAGGGCGGCGTAGCGGTTCTCGCCGGAGAGGAAGGCCTGGAGCGTGCCGTCCGGGGCCTTGGACTCCAGCTTGAAGGGATTCTGGCCCTGGTCGGCCAGCTGCGGGTTGAAGCGGTACAGCGGCCAGTAGCCGGACTGGACGGCCAGCTTGCCCTCTTCCTGGCTCTTGCCCATGCCCTTCTTGATGCCCTGGTTGATGCAGGGGGCGTAGGCGATGACCAGCGAGGGACCGGGGTAGGCCTCGGCCTCAAGGAGGGCCTTCAGGGTCTGGTTCTTGTCCGCGCCCATGCTGATGCTGGCCACGTAGACGTAGCCGTAGGTCATGGCCATGCGGCCCAGATCCTTCTTGCCGGTCTTTTTGCCGCTGGCCGCGAACTTGGCGATGGAGCCGAGCGGCGTGGCCTTGGAGGACTGGCCGCCGGTGTTGGAGTAGACCTCGGTGTCCATGACCAGGATGTTGATGTCCTCGCCGCTGGCCAGCACGTGGTCCACGCCGCCATAGCCGATGTCGTAGGCCCAGCCGTCGCCGCCGAAGATCCACACGGACTTCTTGGTCAGCAGGTCGGCCATGCCGGCGATCTCGGCCAGGAGCGGGTCGCTGGTCTTGGTCGGGGTCTTGGCCAGGAGGCCTTTGAGCGTGTCGCCCGCAGTGCGGGAGACGGTGGGATCGTTTTTGCCCGCCAGCCATTCGGCAGCGGCCTGCTTGATGGCGGGTGCGGCCTTGGAGTCCTGCACCTGGCCCATGAGTTCGTTGAGCTTGGCGCGACGCTGGTTGATGGCCATGGTGAAGCCGTAGCCGAACTCGGCGGCGTCTTCAAAGAGCGAGTTGCTCCAGGCCGGGCCGAAGCCGTCCTTGTTGACGCAGTAGGGGCTGGCCGGAGCCGAGGCGCCCCAGATGGAGGAGCAGCCCGTGGCGTTGGCGATCATCATGCGCTCGCCGAAGAGCTGGGTGATGAGCTTGACGTAGGGGGTCTCGCCGCAACCGGCACAGGCGCCGGAGAACTCCAGCAGCGGCTGCTGGAACTGGCTGCCCTTGAGGCTCTCGCGCTTGAGCAGGTCGCCCTTGATGGCCACGGTCTCAAAGAAGACCTGGTTGGGCACCTGGACAGCAGTCTGGGTGTCCAGGGGCTTCATGACCAGGGCCTTTTCCTTGGCCGGGCAGATGTCCGCGCAGTTGCCGCAGCCCATGCAGTCCAGCGTGTTCACCTGGATGCGGAAGCCCAGTTCCTTGAGTTCCTTGCCCAGTGCGGGGACGGTCTCGAAGCCCTTGGGCGCCTTCTTGGCCTCGGCGTCGCTGAGCAGGGCCGGGCGGATGGCCGCGTGGGGGCAGACCACGGCGCACTGGTTGCACTGGATGCAGTTTTCCTTGATCCACATGGGCACGTTGATGGCCACGCCGCGTTTCTCGAACTTGGCGGTGGCCACCGGGAAGGAACCGTCCGGGGTGAAGGCGCTGACAGGCAGGCTGTCACCCTTCTGGGCCAGGATGGGGCGCATGACGTCGGACACGAAGGCGGGCACCTTGTCCGATTTGGCGGACGCGTCCTTGGCCTTGGCCCAGCTGGCGGGCACCTTGATTTCAACGAGGTTGGCCAGGGTCTGGTCCACGCCGTCCACGTTCATCTTGACGATCTTGTCGCCCTTCTTGCCGTATTCCTTTTTGATGGAGTCCTTCAACAGGGAGATGGCCTTGTCGATGGGCAGGACCTTGGCCAGCTTGAAGAAGGCCGTCTGCATGATCATGTTGATGCGGTTGCCCAGGCCGACCGAGGCGGCGATCTTCACCGCGTCGATGGTGTAGAGCTTGAGCTTCTTCTCGGCGATGGTGCGCATCATGGCCGGAGGCAGGTTGGCTTCCATGTCCTTCACGGAATTCCAGGTGGAATTCAGGAGGACGGTGCCGCCGGGCTTGATGCCTTCGAGCACGTCGTAGATGTGCACGTAGCCGGACTTGTGGCAGGCGATGA
>MGTN01000173.1:12292-19095 GCA_001799475.1 Desulfovibrionales bacterium GWA2_65_9
GGTAGGTGGACTGGATGGGCTTCTTGCCGAAGCGCAGGTGCGACACGGTGATGCCGCCGGATTTCTTGGAGTCGTAGGCGAAGTAGCCCTGGGCAAACAGCGGCGTGTTGTCGCCGATGATCTTGATGGCGCTCTTGTTGGCGCCGACGGTGCCGTCGGAGCCCAGGCCCCAGAACTTGCACTGCACGGTGCCCTTGGGCGTGGTGCCGAGCGCCGGGCCCACCGGGAGCGAGGTCTTGGTGACGTCGTCCTCGATGCCCACGACGAAGTGGTTCTTGGGGTTGGCCTTGGCCATGTTCTTGAACACGGCCATGACCATGTTCGGGCGGAATTCCTTGGAGCCCAGGCCGTAGCGGCCGCCGACGATCTGCGGCATGGCCTTGCCGCGTTCGCCCTTCCTCTCGACGAAGGCGGTGCAGATGTCGAGATACAGCGGATCGCCCAGGGCGCCGGGCTCCTTGGTGCGGTCGAGCACAGTGAGCTTCTGCACGGTTTTGGGCAGCACGGCGAAGAACGATGCGGCGTCGAAGGGCCGGTACAGGCGGACCTTAATGAGGCCGACCTTCTTGCCCTTGGCCAGCATCAGGTTGATGACTTCCTGCACGGTCTCGCAGCCCGAGCCCATGGCCACGATGATCTCGGTGGCGTCAGGCGCGCCCACGTAGTCAAAGGGCTTGTACTTGCGGCCTGTGAGCTTGCCGACCTTTTTCATGGCCTCTTTCACGATGCCGGGAACCGCGTTGTAGTAGGAGTTGGAACGCTCGCGGCCCTGGAAGTAGATGTCCGGGTTCTGGGCCGTGCCGCGTAGCGCCGGGTGCTCGGGATTCATGGCTTTCTTGCGGAATTCGGCGATCTTCTCGTGGTTGACGAGCTTCGCCATGTCCGCCTGGTCGATGACCTCGATCTTCTGGATCTCGTGCGAGGTTCTAAAGCCGTCGAAGAGGTGCATGAAGGGCACGCTGGACTCGATGGCGGACAGGTGGGCCACCAGAGCCAGGTCCATGCACTCCTGCACCGAGGAGGAGGCCAGCATGGCGAAGCCGGTCTGACGGCAGGCCATGACGTCCTGGTGGTCGCCGAAGATGGACAGGGCGTGGGCCGCGAGAGCGCGGGCCGTGACATGGAAGACGCCGGGTAGAAGTTCGCCCGCGATTTTGTACATGTTCGGGATCATCAGGAGCAAACCCTGGGAGCAGGTGAAGGTCGTGGTCAGCGCTCCTGCGGATAGCGCGCCGTGGACGGCACCCGCTGCACCTGCCTCGGACTGCATCTGGCGGATGTTCACCACCTGTCCGAAAATGTTTTTTTGGCCTTTGGCGGCCCATTCGTCGGCGATCTCGCCCATGGTGGAGGAAGGCGTGATCGGATAGATGGCCGCTGCCTCACTCATGGCATAGGCCACATGCGCGGTGGCCGAGTTGCCGTCCATTGTCTTCATTTTTTTTGCCATGCTCATTTCCCTCTCTCTGGTGATGTGAAGGTTTGGGCGGTTGGTAGCGTGCTCCAGGAACTAGATCAAAATGGAAGACTTGGCAACTTGTGTGCCAAAAGGAACGTGCATAATTTTGGCATAACAATACGCATGGTTGGAGAGTCTTCCGTGCAAAAACCAGCCTGATTGCGCCGATTCCGTCCGAAAATTCGGCCAGGCCCAGTGGGCGCGCGAGGCAGGCCTGGAGCGGATTTGCGGGCCGAATCCGGCCAGTCTGGTCCTTCAGACAAGTTTGCTCTGGCATCCGGGCTTTTCCTGGGCTACGTAACATGCAGATTGGGAAATGCCGCAAACCTGACGGGAGCCCCATGGACCAGTGTGAACTCACCCCGCCCCAAGGGGCCTGGAGCAAGACGGCGGATCGGTTGCTCGTCCAGTTGATCGGGCTTTTGCCGTTCCTCTCCTGGTGGCCCCGGGTGAACAGGCGGACGCTCAAGGCCGACCTCTGGGCCGGACTCACGGGCGCGGTCATCGTGCTGCCCCAGGGCGTGGCCTTCGCGGCCATCGCCGGGCTGCCGCCGGTTTACGGCCTGTATGCGGCCATGGTGCCGGTGGTCATCGCCGCGCTGTTCGGCTCGTCCTATCATCTGGTGTCCGGCCCCACCACGGCCATCTCGCTCGTGATCTTCGCCAACCTGAGCCACCTCGCCCCGCCAGGCAGCCCGGACTTCATCCGGCTGGTCCTGGCGCTGACCTTTCTGGCCGGGTGCTTCCAGATCGGCCTTGGCCTGGCGCGCATGGGCGCGGTGGTGAACTTCGTCTCGCACTCTGTGGTCATCGGCTTCACCGCCGGGGCGGCCATCCTCATCGTCACCAGCCAGCTGGGGGCCTTCTTCGGGCTCACCCTGCCCCGCGGGGGCAGCTTCCTGTCCACTTGGGCGAACCTGCTGCACCAGCTACCCCAGATCAACGTCCACTCGGTGGTCATGGGGCTGGCGAGCATGCTCATCGCCCTGGTCATCCTGCGGCTCAACCCGAGGCTGCCGAAGTTCCTCCTGGCGCTCATCGCCATCAGCCTGCTCAACCATGCCCTTGAGGGGGGCATCCACCAGGTGCGGGTGGTGGGGGCGCTGCCCTCGGGCCTGCCGCCCTTCTCCCCGCCTGTGTTCGACCTGGACGAGCTGCGCCTGCTTGTGCCCGGCGCCTTGGCCATCGCCATGCTCGGCTTGGCCGAGGCCGTGAGCATCGCCCGGGCCGTGGCCGCGCGCTCCGAGCAGATGATCGACAACAGCCGGGAGTTTGTGGGCCAGGGGCTGGCCAACATCCTGGGCAGCATGTTCTCGGCCTATGCCTCCTCGGGCTCGTTCACGCGCACGGGCGTGAACTTCGAGGCCGGGGCCAAAACTCCGCTGGCGGCGGTGTTCTCGGCGCTGCTGCTGTCCTGCATTCTGCTCCTGGTGGCCCCGCTCACGGCCTATCTGCCCGTGCCCGCCATGGCCGGCGTCATCCTGCTGGTGGCAGCCAACCTGGTGGACCTGCGCGGCCTGCGCCATGTGGTGCGCACGGACAGGAGCGAGGCTGCGGTGCTGGGCGTGACCTTCCTCTCGACCCTGTTTCTGCAGTTGGAGTTCGCCATCTTTTCCGGCGTGCTGCTCTCGCTTCTCATGTACCTCAAGCGCACCTCGCACCCCAACTTCACCATCCTGGCCCCGGACCAGAAGAACCCGCTCCGTCCGCTGGTGAACGTGCTGCGCAAGGAGCTGCCGGAATGCCCGCAGCTCAAGATTCTGCGTCTGGACGGGAGCATCTTCTTCGGTGCGGTGAACCACATCTCCGAGGAGCTGCACCGGGTCATGCGCGAGTTCCCGGAGCAGTGCCACATCCTCATCGTGGGCGGCGGCATCAACTTCGTGGACGCAGGCGGCTGCCACATGCTCTTCCAGGAGGCGCACAGGCTCCGCCTCGCAGGGCGCGAGATGTTCTTCTGCTCGCTCAAGACCGAGGTCATGGAGGTGCTCATGCGCGGGGGGTGTCTGCACCGGCTGGGCGAGGGCAACCTGTTCGCGTCCGAGGCCGAGGCCATCGCGCACATCGTGCCGCGGCTCGACCCGGAGCGCTGCGCCTGCTGCTCGGCCAGGGTGTTCCGCGAGTGCGCGTTCATGCCCGGCGGGGCAGAGCACGACCCCCTGTTGCTCATGCCCCGCTGAACAGCCTCCAGGCGTCGCGCACGAAGAGTGCCGCGTAGAAAAGCAGCATCACGCCAAGCCCCCGCATCACCCAGCCATAGCCCCGGCTGCCCAGCACCGGCCCGCAGCGCCAGGTGAGGAGCGCCACGCCGAACTTGGCCGAGACGATGGTCAGCGAGAAGGCCCCCAGAAACGAGGCCAGGGTGAGCCAGCCGAGGCCCAGTGACTGGAGCGCCAGGGGTGCGCCCACGGTCATCCAGAACAGGTACGGGCCGGGGTTGAGGAAGTTCGCCAGCACGCCCTTGCGGATGCTGTCCGGCCCCTTGGCCGGGGGCGCGTCGCCGGGGCTGCTTCCGGGCGGCCGCCAGCGCAGGCAGCCAAGAGCGCAGTGGAGCAGGAAGGCCGAGCCGCAGAGGGTCAGGGTGCCGAGGATGGGGCCGTGCCCGGCGGCGCTTTTGGTCAGCAGGACGGCCGCGAGCACGATGGGCGTGTCCGTGAGCAGGGGTGCCAGCGCCACCTTGCCGCCCTCGCGCGGGCCGTGGGCCATGGTCTGGGCGAGGACCAGGGCCAGGAGCGGTCCGGGGGTGACGCCTGCGGAGAGTCCGAAGGCCATGCCCGAGAGGGCAGCCGTGGCCGCGCTGGTGATCATTGCCGGGCGTTCAGGAGCCGATGGCTTCGGACATGAAGGTCTGCAAGAAGGCCTCGGCGCGCTCCTCGGACAGGGGCCGGGAGAACAGGTAGCCCTGGAAGTACTCGCAGCCCAGGCCGGTCAGGATGTCGTGCTGGTTGGCGTTCTCCACGCCCTCGGCCACCACGTCCATGCGCAGGCTGGTGGCCAGTTGGATGATGGCGCGCACGATCTCCAGGTTGTCCTTGCCGGTCTCCAGCATGCGCACGAAGGAGAGGTCGATCTTCAGGTGGTCGAGCGGCAGCCGCGTCAGGTAGGCCAGGGACGAATACCCGGTGCCGAAGTCGTCCACGGAAAAGCTCACGCCCATGTCGCGCAGTTCGTGCAGCTTGGAGAGCACCGAGGAACCGCTCTGCATGAGCGCCGCCTCGGTCACCTCCAGCTTGAGGTTTTTGGCGGGCAGGCGGGTGTCTTGCAAAATCTCGCGCATGCGCGGCAGGAAGTCGGTCTTGGGCACCTGCTGGGGCGAGAGGTTCACGGACATCATGGCGTCTTCCATGTGCGGATAGCGTTCGCGCCATTTGGTCAGGATGCGGCTGGCCTCGCGCAGGGCCCAGTAGCCGATCTCGACCACCTTGCCGGAGTCTTCGGCCACGGGGATGAACTCGCCGGGCATGATGAGCCCGCGTTCCGGGTGCCGCCAGCGGGCCAGGGCCTCGAAGCCGAAGAGCTGGCGGTTCTTGCCCAGCTGCAGGATGGGCTGGAATTCCAGGAAGAACTCGCCCCGGGCCAGCCCCCGGTCCATGTCGTTTTCCAGGCGCACCACGTTCAAGGTTTGGCGCAGCAGCGACTGGGTGAAGCTCTTGATGCGGTTGCGGCCCTGGGCCTTGGCGTGGTGCATGGCCAAGTTGGCGTTGCGCAGGGCCTCCTCGGCGCTGCCTGCCAGGTCCTGTCCTAGGGCCAGGCCGATGCTGGCGGTGACATTGATTTCATCGCTCCCCACCACAAAGGGTTCGGCCAGGGACTGGCGGATGCGCTTGATGGCCTGGATGGGGCGCTTGTAGCTGTCGAATTCCTCCATGAGCACCACAAACTCGTCGCTGCCGAGGCGGGCCACGGTGTCCAGTTCGCGCACGCTTGCGCGCAGGCGGTGGGCCACGTCCACGAGCACTGCGTCGCCTGTGGTGTGGCCCAGGGTGTCGTTGATGTTCTTGAAGCGGTCCAGGTCGATGTAGATGATGGCGTGGCGGTAGTCGGCGCGCCTCTTGGCGCGTTGCAGGGCGATGCCGATGCGTTCCAGGCACATGGTCCGGTTGGCGATGCCCGTGAGCGGGTCCTGCTGGGTCAGGTGACGCAGGCGCGTCTCCATGATCTTGCGCTCGCTGCGGTCCTGGAACATGCAGGCGCAGAGGCCGGGCTCGACCTGGAAGCAGTGCATCTCAAAGGCCCCGGCGATGTTCTGGTCGCGGTACTCCAACTGCTCGATGTGACAGGTCAGACCATTGGCGCAGACCTCGCGGAAGCGTTCCGGGACCTCGGTATGCGCGAGGCCGGGGAAGGCCTGCTCCAGGGGCAGTCCGAGCAGGCGGTGGTTGTCCACGTGCAGGAGCTTGTCCGCAGCGGGGTTGGCTCCGGTGAAGATGAGCCGTTTGTCTTTTTCCAAACGGAAGAGGTGGATGCCCATGGGCGAGGACTTGAGGAGATTCTGGTAGCGGCGCTCTGCGCCTCTGCTGGTCGGAGGGATCTTTTTGCTCGTAAGTGGCTCGATGCTGGCCGCTTTGGGGGGTCGCTTGGCTGCCATGATGTTCCGTTGGTTCAGAGTCCGAGGAAACTGCTAAAAATATAGCACCGTCAAGGTGAAATGGGAAGTGGGGAGAGGCGGATATGCGTAGCCGCCACTTTACGCAGATGCGGGGCCCATGCTAGCAAATACTTGATTTGAAAACAGGCCTGAAGTCAAAGAGAACGGCATGGAGGTTCAGGATGTTCAAGGAGTTCAAAGCGTTCATCATGCGCGGCAACGTGGTGGACATGGCCGTGGGCGTTGTCATCGGCGCGTCCTTCGGCGGCATTGTCAAGTCCCTGGTGGACGACGTGCTCATGCCACCCATCGGCCTGCTGCTCGGCCGGGTTGACTTCTCCAACCTCTACCTGACCCTGCGCGACGGCGCTACGCCCGGCCCCTACGCCGCCCTGGCCGAGGCCAAACAGGCCGGGGCCGTGACCCTGAACCTGGGGCTTTTCGCCAACACGGTGATCAACTTCGTCATCGTGGCCCTGGCCATCTTCCTGGTGGTGCGCGCCGTGAACCGCCTGCAGGCCATGCGAGAGGCCAAGGAGCCCGAGGCCGCGCCCAGCACCAGGGAATGCCCCTTCTGCGCCAGCACCATCAGCATCAAGGCCGTGCGCTGCCCGCAGTGCACCTCGGAACTGGCGGGGTAGGCCGAGAACCTGCGCCATCTGGCTGCTGACGCAGTCGCCGGAGTACAAGTACATGTTCCTGGCGGACTTGGACTGGGCGATCATTCCGCCGTATCTGCTCAACCAGTACCGCATC
>MGTN01000173.1:19117-19332 GCA_001799475.1 Desulfovibrionales bacterium GWA2_65_9
TGGCCAGCGTGTGCTGGGCGTTTGTGAATGACGAGGTGCTGGCGCGGCTGAAGAAGCTGGGCACGCGCATCCGGCCCAGGGAGTGGAACTGCGGGGAGCATGTGGTGGTCATGGGGGTTGTGGCGCCCTTTGGCGGCGGGGAGCAGGTGCTGGAGGAAGTGAAGCGGACGCTGTTTGCGGGGAAGGTGGTGCATATGTTGAGGGAAGTGGCGGGT
>MGTN01000174.1:0-1609 GCA_001799475.1 Desulfovibrionales bacterium GWA2_65_9
CTGCCTGCGCTAGCGGCAGGCGTGAAAAACTATCCGGACCGGCGGCCGTACAAATAATGCCGTTGGCCCAAGCGTGCAGCCAACCGAAGGCATAGCGCGGCTTTGCGGGACAGGCGTGCAGGACGGGCCAGGAACGATGAAATACGGAAAATATCTCTAGTCCATCACCCAGCAAGGGGTCAAGGGCAAGGTTTCGGCCATGCGGAAATAGGCCGCGCCCTCGGCAGAGCGCACACGAAGCGGCCTGGGGCCAATATGCCTCCGGCGGCCAAAGGGCCTGCATGCCCTCTGGACTCCCCATAGGGCCTCAGGCCGGGGTGGCCCAGGCAATGCGCGCGGTTGGCCCTTTTCTTAGAGTAGGGGGGAGACGAAACAGTCTCTTAAAATGTTTCACCCTGCCCCACACAAGCCGAAAGGGCTGTTTCAGGTTCCTCCTGAAACAGCCCTTTCGGCGTAAAATGGGGGTCCGGGGGGCGTTATGAACCCCGAATGGGGGCCCCGGCCTGCGGAGCATGTATTCTACTTCTTGGCCTTGTCCAGGGCCCGCTTGAAGCCTGCCTGGGCGCGGCGGATGACGTGTTCGCCCACGCAGAAGGCCAGGCGGAAGTGTCCGGGGCAGCCGAAGCCCCGGCCGGGCACGGCCAGGATGCGCTCCTCGAGCAGCAGCTGCACAAAGGCCACATCGTCGCCGCCGGGCGCTTCGGGGAAGAAGTAGAAGGCGCCGCGCGGCAGCGGGTAGCTGTAGCCTGCGGCGTCGAGGACTTCTTTCATGGCGTCGCGGCGGCTGGCGTAGATGCGCACATCGACCTGGGATCCGAGCGCCTTGGCGAGCAGCTTCTGGGCCAGGGCGGGCGCGTTGACGAAGCCCAGGATGCGGTTGGCCAGGATGATGCCGGCGATGAGCTCCTCGTGGCCGGGCATGGCCGGGTTGACGAGCGCGTAGCCCACGCGCGCGCCGGCCAGCGACAGGTTCTTGGAGAACGAGCTGACCACCACGGTGTGCGGGTACAGCGGCAGCAGCGAGGGCACCTCGGCGCCGTCAAAGGCCAGGAAGCGGTAGGGCTCGTCGGCCAAAAGGAAGATGGGCCGCTTGCGCCCGGCGTTCTTGCGCTTGAGCATCTCGGCCAGGGCCACCAGGTCTGCACGCGGGTAGACCACGCCGGTGGGGTTGTTGGGCGAGTTGATGAGCACCACGGCGGTGCGCTCGGTGATGGCGGCCTCCAGCGCGGGAACGTCGAGGTCGAAGGTGCCGGGCTTGGCTGGCGCGGTGGTGAGCTTGCCGCCGTGGTTCTCCACGTAGAAGCCGTACTCCACGAAGTACGGGGACGGACACAGCACCTCGTCGCCGGGTTCGAGCACGGCGCGGTAGAAGGCATTGATGGCCCCGGCCGCGCCGCAGGTGATGACCAGGTCGGTGGCGGCGACGGGCGTGCCCTGCTCCTTGCTGACCACGGTGGCCAGGGCCTCGCGCACATGGGGGTAGCCGAAGTTCGGCATGTAGCCGAAGGCGAAGGGCGCGTCGGCCTCGTCGGCGATCTCGTGCAGGCCCTGGCAGACGCAAGGAGGGGGCGGCAGGTCGGGGTTGCCCAGGCTGAAGTCGCAGACCTGG
>MGTN01000174.1:1624-3800 GCA_001799475.1 Desulfovibrionales bacterium GWA2_65_9
AGTAGCCAAAGCCGGAGCGAAAGCCAAGGGGGTGACACAGAAACAGCGGCATGGTATCATGCAATAAATACAGGGGGCGGTGATGCCAAACATTGAGAAAGTTAAGTTTCGGGAAGTGAGCCTCGCGGACCCGTTTTTTGACACCTTAAAAGAGTCGTACGCAGAGTTCGAAGAATGGTTTGCGCGGAAGGCTGAAACGGATGCGTACATACTGCGCAATGTGGCTGATGGCCTCCAGGCATTTCTCTACCTGAAGCTTGAGGAGGGACCGGTTGCGGATATAGCTCCACCCCTCAATGTACAGCGTTGCTTAAAAGTTGGGACGTTTAAAATTGTTGCCCACGGAACCAGACTTGGTGAGCGTTTTGTCAAGAAGATATTCGATCATGCCCTTAGCTCCAATGTCCGGCACGCCTACGTTACTGTTTTCCCTGAACACGTACCTCTGATTAGAATTCTGGAACGTTATGGGTTTACGCAATATGGGACGAAGGATAGTCCAAATGGTCAGGAACTGGTATTTTTAAAAGACTTCAATATATTGAGGGCAGACGCTCTGCTGGATTACCCTGTCGTTAATGCCGTTGGCAGTTCGAAATGGCTTCTTTCGATATACCCTGCATTCCATACTCGCTTGTTTCCAGACTCGATACTCAGGAATGAGGACGCGAGAATAGTAGACGACATTAGTGAGACGAATAGCATATCGAAGGTGTACATCGCATATATGGACGGAATGACGGCAATTCGCCCAGGGGATGCCGTTGTGGTATACAGGACTGCGGAAGTGCAGGGACGTGCTTGGTTTACGTCTGTTGCTACAAGCCTTTGTGTTGTGCAAGAAGTTCGGCAACGTAACGAGTTTCCTACTCGAGAGGCCTTTGTCGAGTACTGCAAAAAGAATAGCGTCTTCAGCGAAGCTGAACTCGTCGATCTATACAACAGACATGTCCGTAATCCTATGGTTGTCATCCGGATGACCTACAACGTGGCATTCCGTAGACGGCCAACTATGCAGCGACTTGTCGAGGAGGTTGGCCTTGACCGCGAGGCCTATTGGGGGTTCCGGGCGCTTGACGATGACGCCTTCAGGCAGATACTTGAACTAGGGGGTGTCGATGAAGGTACTGTTATCCATCAAGCCTGAGTTCGCGGAAAAAATCTTTTCGGGTGAGAAGAGGTTTGAGTACAGGAGATCTTTGTTTCGGCGGGTGGGTGTCACGACTGTAGTCGTATACGCCACACAGCCTACGGGCATGATTGTCGGCGAGTTTGATATCTCTGCCGTTCTTGAAGGTGATCCCGCCGGGATATGGGAAAAAACCAAGCAGTATTCTGGAATCTCCAGTGACTTCTTTTTCCAGTACTTTTCCGGGAAGAGACATGGCTACGCGATAAAAATTGGTAAGGTTCGTAAATACCATGAGTCAATTGACCCATACACTACGGATAAATCCTTCGTGGCACCACAGTCATTCAAGTATCTTGACGAAACGTCAAAGACGAAAGGGCCATCCTGCAACCACTGGCTCGCTCTCGCCTAAGCCTAATCATTAGTGATTTCTCAACAGGCCGCCCCCGGTTCCCCGGCAGGCGGCGCCGTCAATTGTATCGCGGTTGCCCTACCGCCCAGGCCGGTCGGCTTCAAAAACCAGCATGAACACGCTCGCCAGGCCGCACTTGGTCTTCAGGTAGTCCATGATCTCCCCGGACAGGTCTTTGTCCGCGGCCACGGTGTAGCTCCAGTTGTCCAGCTTGATCTTCTTGCCTTTGCTGCCCGGCCCTCTGCCGTGGCTGGGCGAGGCCGTGAAGCCTCCGGCGGTCTGGACCAGGAAGTTGTTGAAGGCCGGGATGTCCTGGGCCGAGACGGCAGCCGGGAGCACGAAGAAGTGCACGGTGCTCTTGCGCGCCAGTGCGGCGGGCGCGAGCAGCACGACCAGGGCCAGGGCCAGGGCCAGGGTCGGGAGGAAGGATGTGCGGGTCGTCTTGCTGGGCATGGGGGGGCTCCTTTGGGAATGTTTGGGCAGATGCCTGTGTAGACGCCTGAGCGAATGATCGGGGAGACAGTAGCCAGACCAGGGCGGCTTGCCAAGGGGGCAGGGCGTGCCGGGGGCGAGGCCGCAGCGCGCCGCCTTGCTTTTTCGGACCTCTTTCTCTATTGATCGTGCCAACGGTT
>MGTN01000174.1:3807-6268 GCA_001799475.1 Desulfovibrionales bacterium GWA2_65_9
GGTGGAGTCCTGCCCGGATTTCGAGTGCCACATCTTCGTCACCGGCATGCACCTGCTCTCCCAGTTCGGCTACACCTACCGCCAGGTGGAGCGCGAGGGCTTCCAGAACGTCTTCACGGCCCAGAACCAGGTCGGCGGCGAGTCCATGGACCTGATCCTGGCCAACACGGTGAGCGCGCTCTCGCGCCACGTCACCGTGGACCCGCCGGACATGATCGTGGTCCACGGCGACCGCCTGGAGACCCTGGCCGGGGCCATCGTGGGCGCCTTCCGCAACATCCTGGTGGCGCACATCGAGGGCGGCGAGCGCAGCGGCACCATCGACGAGATGATCCGCCACAGCGTGACCAAGCTCTCGCACCTGCACTTCGTGGCCAACGAGGACGCGGCGCGCAGGCTGCTGCAGCTGGGCGAGCACCCGGACTCGGTGTTCACCATCGGCTCCCCGGACATCGACATCATGCTCTCGCCCGACCTGCCGGACCTGGACGCGGTGCGCGCGCGCTACGACATCACCTTCGACGAGTACGCCGTGGCGCTCTACCATCCGGTGACCACCGAGCCGGACAAGCAGGCCCGCCGGGCGCGCGACTTCACCGCCTCGCTGCTGGAGTCCGGGTACAACTACGTGGTCATATCGCCCAACAACGACGCGGGCAGCGAGCATATCCTCAAGGCCTACGAGGCCCTGGAGGACAACCCGCGCATCCGGCGTTTCCCGAGCATGCGCTTCGAGTACTTCCTGCGCCTGATGCAGGCCGCGCGCTTCGTCATCGGCAACTCCAGCGCGGGCGTGCGCGAGGCGCCCATCTACGGGGTGCGCAGCATCAACGTGGGCAACCGCCAGAAGGACCGCTTCCAGCACCCGTCCATCGTCAACGTGCCGGGCAAGAAGGAGCCCCTGCTGGCGGCCATGCGCGAGGCCTGGAGCCTGGAGGAGTGTCCGCCCTGCTTCTACTTTGGCCGGGGCGACAGCGTGGGCAAGTTCATGGCCCACCTGGCCGAATCCACCCTCTGGAACCGCTCGCGCCAGAAGCACTTCCAGGATCTCGCCCCGGACTGAGGCTTCCCCCCGGCCCCTGCGCCGGATTTCCCCACGGGCTTTTCCCTCGGATTCACGCGCCGGGCGTGCAAAACCGCAGCGGGCCAGCCGGACTCTGTCTGACTGGCCCGCTGGGCGTTGGGGCGTTGCGGGTTGGGATACATCGGGGTTCCGTGTGCCGGGGCGTTGCCGCAGTCCCCAGGCTGCTGCAACGGGGTGCGCAGAAGGCGTTGAAACGTTGTGCCAAGGCGACCCGCCGCAAACATGGCCCGGCGCTGTGCATCGGCGCGTGTTGCGTGGGCTGCGCGGCCTCAGCCGGTCTGGCCCTGCGCCAAGCCCTACACCAGGTGTCTGGCCAGGCGTCGGGCCGAATACTGCAGCCGCCGCAAGGGCTTGAGGGCGCGCACCAGCTCCGGCGTCACGTGCGGGTCGTAGAGTCGGCGCAGGTCGGCCTCGTTGCCCTGAATCCCGGCCCTGATTCCCGCGCCCCGGCCCGCCAGAATGCCCTGCAGGGCCTCCACGGTCAGGGCGTAGGCATCGCGTGATGGCCCTTGAGCGGGGTCCAGGCGCACCGCAGCCCGGGCCGAGGCGTAGTCCGCCGGGGTGAAGACCGGCAGGGGCCGGGCCAGCAGCGTGGGCAGCTCCTCCGGGCCCTGGAGCAGCGTGGAGCAGCGGCGGACCATGCTGGCCTGGGCCGCAAAGAGCCCGGTGGTGACGGTGGCGGGCAGGATCAGCGAGGGCTTGTCCCAGAAGGGCAGCTCCAGGCTCATGGCCGAGCCGCGCAGGATGGCCGTGTCGCAGAAATGGTAGGCCCAGGTGGTGTCGGCCTCGTCCACGGCGGTGACGCCCCAGAGCGCGTCCGAGGATTGGGCCAGGCCCCAGGGGTGCGCCGCGCCGTGTTTCTTGAAGGCGTACTCCCAGGGGTGCAGCTTTACCGCCAGGTTGTGCCCGGCGTCCTTAACCGCCCGCGCCACCAAGGCGTAGCTTTCGTCGCGCACGTCCGGGGCGCTTGGCAGCCACAGGCACAGCGGGCGCGCCGGGTCGAAGCCGTATTTCTGGCAGAAGGCTTCGCGCGTGGCGTAGCCGCCGTGTAGCTGATTGAGCGTGGGCTCGAAGAATATGTTGCCGGTGAAGGCGATGCTCTGGGCCTCGAAGAAGCGCGGCGACTCCGGCGTGCGGTTGAACTCCAGCTCGAAGAACAGGGTCAGCGGGTGCTGCACGAGCAGGTGCTCGGCCCCGTGGCAGGTGAAGTCGCCGAGCAGGGTGGCCATCTGCGCGGTGGCCGCGCCGCGCGCGCGCGCGCTTCTGATGAGGCCGGGCAGGTCCGGGTCGTGGTGCGCGTCGGTGACGAGCACGCGCGCCTGTGAAGCCTCGGCCCGGCGCAGCAGCTCCTGGCGCGGCAAAAGAAACACCCCGCGC
>MGTN01000175.1:0-11468 GCA_001799475.1 Desulfovibrionales bacterium GWA2_65_9
TGCCGCGCTGGGCGCTCTTGGCCTCGTCGCCGGTGAGCTCGCGGATGGTGTAGGCGCCCTGGCCGTCGGAAATCCACTCCACGGGCGTGGCCTCGGCGCGGTAGCTTTTGGTGGTGATGCGCACGCTTCCCGCCACCATGTACACGGAGTAGAAGCCCACGCCGAAGCGGCCGATGATGCCGTCGGCGCCCTGCTGGCCGTTTGGCCCGCCGGATTCCTTCAGCGCGCGGAGGAAGCTGGCCGAGCCGGAGTGGGCGATGGTGCCGATGTTCTCCACCAGCTCGGCCTCGGTCATGCCGATGCCGTTGTCGGAGATGGTCAGGGTTTTTGCGTCCTTGTCGGCCTCGATGCGGATCTCCAGCGGCGTCTCGTCGTCGGTGGCAGCCTCGGCGTTGACCGCATCGGAGGTCGCGCTCACGATGCGCAGCTTGTCCAGGGCGTCGGAGGCGTTGGACACCAGCTCGCGCAGGAAAATTTCGCGCTCGGTGTAGAGCGAGTGCACGAGGATGTCGAGGAGCTGTTTGATCTCGGCCTTGAATTCGTATGTGGCTTTGGCAGTCATCTGCGGTCTCCTTGCTGGCGGTCGTTATGTCTGAACGGGCATCTGAACGTTCATAGTGGCCTGGCATGAGGATCTGTCGTCTGGCGACGGATCTGCCCTCGGTCTGTCATCCGGTCCGGCCTCTGGCCTCTCCACCGCACAAGGCCCCGCTTTGGGGCGGGGCCTTGGCAGGGCTAATGGAGGAGAAGGGCCTAAAACGGGGGGTGTGGCGTCCCCCGACCCCACTTAAGTAGACATGCTTTTTATCTTGTCAAGGAGGTACTTCTCCATCTCGCGGCGGTCTTTGCGCAGGCGCACCAGCTCGGTTTCCAGCACCGTGAGCTTGGTCTTGAGCTCGGCGTTCTCCTCGGCCATGCGCGCTACCTCGCCGCTTTGCGCGTCCAGGCGGGTGCAGCTCTGGTCCACCGCGCTCTTGATGGCATCGAGCTGCTCGGTATCCAGGGCGGGCAGGGCGGGCAGGGCGGTCAAGTCCTGGCCATTCAGGGCCGGGGCCAGGCTGCCCATCTGGCGCAGGCCTTCGGCGATGCTCCGCGCGATCTGCTGGCCCATCTCCTGGCCCATGACCGCGGCCATGCGCAGGGCGGTGTCGGCCAGGGCCGGGCTCTGCTGGTCCTGGGTGTCGTGCTGGCTGGAAAAGGACGCGCCCGTGCCGTTGAAGGGGCCTGCGGCGTTGGGGTCGTTGTCCAGCGAGGCGGTGAGCGGGAAACGTTTGCCCAGGGTCTCCATGACGTCCTGGGTGCTGTGGCCCAGGCTGAACATCTCGGCGATGACGCGGAACACGTCCACGGCCTCGGGCCGGAAGCGCTTCTGACGGCCTGAGCCCTGGCTGGGCAGGTGCTGGGCAAAGCGGTTCTTCCAGTAGTGCACGGTGGACTCGGGCACACCCAGCCTGCGGGCGATCTCGGCCACGGAAAGCAGACGTACTTCGGACGCCACAGGCAGCCTCCTGAATGGAAAGAGGGCGTTTAGGACCAAGGGTTTGGTTCTACGTACACCAAGCACGGGCTTCCCACAAGCCGTGGCCTCCGGGCGGCGCGCATATTCTCGCGCTGCCCGCTTGACAAGAATTATGCAAATGGAATATTTTTGTATCGCGAATTGTCGAAATGGAAAAAACATGGCCGGAGGATGCGCGCATGAGGAAAATAGTTGACGTCGCAGACCGACGCATCATGGCCGCGCTGGCCGAGGACGGCCAGGCCGGAGCCGGAGAACTGGCCGAGCGCCTGGGCGTCACCGCGCCGACCATCCGCACGCGCATGAAGAGCCTCATTGCTCAGGGCCTGTTGCGCGTGGCCGGGTTGGTTGACCCCTTCCAGGTCAAGGGGCTCACCGTGGCGCTCGTGGGCATCAAGCTCATGAGCCACATGCAGCTGGACAAGAAGCTCGAGGAGATCGCCGACCTGCCCGACGTGAACTGGGCCGCCGTGGTCACCGGGCGCTTCGACATCCTGGTGGAGATCGTGCTCTCGGACGACGTCTCCGGGCTGTATGACTTCCTGGACCGCGACTTGTCCGGCGTGGGCGGCATCGCCTCCAGCGAGTCCTTTGTGGTCATGAAGGCCCGGCGCAAGTGGATTCCCCTGCCCCGGGGCGCGCGCACCTGGTTTGCCGAAAACACCCCAACCAAAAACGAGGTAGAGTCATGATCATCGGTATCCCCAAGGAAATCAAGACGCTGGAGAACCGCGTCTCCATGACCCCCGGCGCGGTGGAGACCCTCGTCCGGCATGGGCACACCGTGCTGGTGCAGAGCGGCGCGGGCATTGGCTCGGGCCTGTCCGACGCCGAGTACGCCGCCGCCGGAGCCAAAATGGTCGGCGCGGCCGAGGCCTGGAGCGCGGAGATGGTCATCAAGGTCAAGGAGCCCATGGCCGCCGAGTACCGTTTCCTGCGCAGTGACCTGCTTTTGTTCACCTATCTGCACCTGGCTGCGGACGAGGCCCAGACCAAGGCGCTCTTGGCCTCCGGCACCACCGGCGTGGCCTACGAGACCGTGCAGCTGCCCGACCGCTCCCTGCCGCTGCTCCTGCCCATGAGCGAGGTCGCAGGCCGCATGGCCCCGCAGGTGGGCGCGCACGCGCTGGAGAAGTCCCAGGGCGGGCGCGGCATGCTGCTGGGCGGCGTGCCGGGCGTGGCCCCGGCCAACGTGGCCATCATCGGCGGCGGCGTGGTCGGCACCAATGCGGCCAAGATCGCCGTGGGCCTGGGCGCGCGCGTCACCGTGTTCGACGTGAACCACGCCCGCATGCAGTATCTGGACGACATCTTCAGCTCGCGCATCGTGACCATGACCTCCAGCGACCCCAATCTGCGCGCCGCCGTGCGCGAGGCCGACCTGGTCATCGGCGCGGTGTTGGTGCCCGGAGCCAAGGCCCCGCACTTGGTCACCCGCGAGATGATCGGCACCATGCGCGAGGGCGCGGTCATCGTGGACGTGGCCGTGGACCAGGGCGGCTGCGTGGAGACCATCCACGCCACCACCCACGACAACCCGACCTACGTGGTCGACGGCGTGGTGCATTACGGCGTGGCCAACATGCCCGGCGCGGTGCCGCGCACCAGCACCTTTGCCCTGGTCAACCAGACCCTGCCCTATGCCCTGCGTCTGGCGGACAAGGGCCTGGACGCCCTGCGCGCGGACAACGCCCTGGCGCTGGGCCTGAACACCTGCCAGGGCCAGCTGACCTGCCCGGCCGTGGGCGAGGCCCTCTCCATCCCGGCCATCACTCCGGCCCAGGCCCTGGCCTAGCCGGTTCCCGGCCTGGCCCCGCCCAATCCGGCCGAGCAGTCCGACCGAGCAGCCCGGCCCCAGCCGCCTGGCTTGTACAGTCCGACGAAATGACAAAGCCCCCGCTCCGGCCTGGAGCGGGGGCTTATTCGCCCTGCGGGCGCGCCGCTGCCTCCCAAGGGGCTGCTTCCCAAGGGGGGCTGGGGTTGGTACAGGGATGCCAGCCTGCATTGTCAGCCAGTATTGTCAGCCAGTATCATCAGCCAAGGAGCGCGCCCATGCGAAGTGGTTCCCTGTCCGTCCCGGCCCGCAATGGGTCCCGCAGCATGCCCGCCCTGCTGGCCGCCCTGCTGGCCGCCCTGCGGACTGCACTGCTGGTGGCCCTGCTGACGCTCCTTGCCCCTGTCTCAAGCCTGCCGGTTGTCCTGGCGGCGTCCCCGCCCGCCCCGGAGGCCGCAAGCGCCAATGTGGAGATCGTGCTGGAGTTTTACCGCCACTTTGCCAATGGCAACCCCGAGGGCATGCGCGCCCTCCTGGTGCCGGAGGCGGAGTGGACCGTCACCGGACAGCACACCCTGGCCGGGACCAAGACGGGGCTCGAAGCAATCCGGCAGCTGCTCTGGCAATTGAAGCGGGCGGGGATAGCCCCTGAGGCGTACATGATCGAAGGGCGCGGCGCGCATGTGCTGGACGTGCGCCAGGGGCTGGTGAAGCGCGGCGGCGTGAACCAGGACTTCTTCTGGGTGCGCGTTTATGAGCTGCGCAACGGCAAAATCGTCAAGGTGCAGGACTTCCCCAGCGACCAGCAGGCGGCGGATGTGTTTTTCTGGCAGGCCTGCCCGCCCAAGCCCGAGGAGACCCTGATCCGGGATTAGCCCCCGCACTTGCAACGCGTCTGCAATACTGTATAACACACCGAAAGGTGGGCCGCCATGACCAAACGCGAACTGCTCCTGTACGTCGCCATCCCGTTCAACGCCTTGCTCTTCCTCGTCGCCTACGCCTGGTTGTCCTAGGCTGGCGTGCGCGCCGCGACCGGGAGCTCCTGGTGGAGACGCCGGGGGCTTTGTCGTTGCGGCGCGCTACCCCCGCATCCAGCTTGCCAATTCCTCCTGCGTGAGTTCGCCCTGGCCCAGGCGCTCGAACACCAGCACGCGCTCCACATCCGGGGCCGCGAGGTCGCGGCCGTGCAGCAGCAGGAACAGCCGCGCCACAACATAGGCCGTGCGCTTGTTGCCGTCGATGAAGGCGTGGTTGCGGGCCAGGCCGTAGGCATAGGCCGCCGCGAGGTCGAAGACGTCGGGGGCGTCGAGCGGGCCAGAGGGGGAGGCGTGGGCCAGCAGATTCTTCGGCCGCGCCAGGGCGCTCTCCAGCAGCCCCAGGTCGCGCAGGCCGGGCAGGCCGCCGTGGTCCGCGATCTGGGCATCGTGGATGGCCAGCACGGTCGATGGCAGAATCCAGCGCCAAGTCATCTCTTGGCCAGCTCCCGCAGGATGTGGCGGTCCGCGCGCATGACACGCTCGGCCTGCTCCATCTGCGCGGCGAACTCCTCGTCCACGGGGGTCAGCCGCACGCTGCCGTCAAGCGCGTCGGTGAAGTACAGCGTCTCGCCTTCGCCCACCTTCATGCGCGCCAGCACCTCCTTGGGGATGACCACCCCAAGGGAATTGCCGATCTTTCTGATCTTCACCGCCTGCATCTGGCACCTCCGTTCCTGGCTCGTGTGGCTACGGATGTTATAACGTCGTGGGCATCGCGTCAATCGCCCTGAGGGGCTCCCCACCACCCCGCCCCTTGCCAACCGGCCAAGGGGTGGCTATAGCCTCCCCCATCATGACAAAAGACCTCATCATCGTTGAGTCCCCTGCAAAGGTGAAGACCATCGGCAAATTCCTCGGCAAAGACTATGTCGTGGAGGCCTCAGTCGGCCACGTGCGCGATCTTCCCAAGGGCGACATGGGCCTGGACGAGCAAAACGGCTACCTGCCGCGCTACGAGATCATCAAGGGCAAAGAGGACATCGTGGGCCGCCTGCGCAAGGCCGCCAAGGCAGCAGGCCACGTCTACCTTGCACCCGACCCCGACCGCGAAGGGGAGGCCATCGGCTGGCACGTGGCCGAGCTCATCAAGGGCCAGAACACCAACGTCAGCCGCATCCAGTTCAACGAGATCACCGCCCGCGCGGTCAAGGAGGCGCTGGAAAACCCGCGCCCCATCAACGACGACCTCGTGGGCGCGCAGCAGGCCAGAAGAGTGCTCGACCGCCTCGTGGGCTACAAGATTTCGCCCATCCTCTGGAAGCACGTCAAGCGCGGCATCTCCGCCGGGCGCGTGCAGTCCGTGGCGCTGCGGCTCATCGTGGACCGCGAGCGTGAGCGCCGCGCCTTTGAGCCTGTGGAGCACTGGGCGCTCAAGGCCCGGCTCGAAGGCGAGAACCCGCCGCCGTTCCGCACCGACCTCTGGAAGATCGGGACGAAGACGGTTGCGCCCGGCCTCAAGGAGATCGGCAGCCAGGACGCCGCCGAGGCCCTGGAGAAGAGCGTGCGCGCTGGGCAGTTCACGGTCGAGGCCGTGGACGAGAAGGAGCGCGCCAAGAGCCCGCCGCCGCCGTTCACGACCTCCAGCCTGCAGCAGGTGGCCAACCGCGCGCTGGGCTTTCCGGCCAAGAAGACCATGGGCACGGCCCAGAAGCTTTACGAGGGCGTGGAACTGGGCGAGAAGGGAACGGTTGCGCTGATCACCTACATGCGTACCGACTCCGTGCGCATCGCCGACGAGGCGTCAAGCGCCGCGCGCGAGTTCATCCTCGGACATTACGGCGAGAAGTACGCGCCCACCAAGGTCAAGGCCCACAAGTCCAAGGGCGGCGCGCAGGACGCCCACGAGGCCTGCCGACCCGTCGACGTGGCCCTGACCCCGGACGCGGTCAAGGCCTTCCTCCCGGCGGACCAGTTCAAGCTGTACCAGCTCATCTGGCGGCGCTTCGTGGCCTCGCAGATGTCCGACGCGCGCTTCCACGACACGACCGTCACCGTGAAGAACGGCAAGACGCTCTGGCGGGCCAAGGGCGAGCGCTTGCTGTTCCCCGGCTTCCTGAAGGTCCAGGGCCTGGAGGCGCCGGACCCGGACGCCGTGGCCGAGGATGGTTCCGAGCAACTGCCCAAACTGACCAACGCCGAGGCGCTGAAGCTGCTGGAGCTGACCAGCGAGCAGAAGTTCACCCAGCCGCCCCCGCGCTACACCGAGGCCACGCTGGTCAAGGCGCTGGAGGAGCAGGGCATCGGGCGGCCCAGCACGTACGCGGCCATCATCAGCACCCTGCAGGACCGCGAGTACGTGGCCATGGAAGAGAAGCGCTTCGCGCCCTCGGAGCTCGGCACCACGGTCAGCGACAAGCTGGTGGCGCATTTCGCCACGCTCATGGACATCGGCTTCACCGCGGGCATGGAGCGCAAGCTCGACGAGATCGCCGCGGGCTCGCGCGCCTGGGCTACGGTCATCGAGGAGTTCATGGCCGATTTCATCCCAGCGCTCAAGCTGGCCGGGGCCGAGATGGAGCGCGCCACCATCGACTCCGGCGTTTCTTGCGACCTGTGCGGCAAGCCCATGCACGTGAAGTTCGGCAAGATGGGCGAGTTCCTGGGCTGCTCCGGCTACCCGGACTGCAAGAACATCAAGGAGTTCACCCGCGACGAGCAGGGCAAGATCCTGCCCAGCGACAAGGCCCGCGACGAGATCACGGACATCGCCTGCGAGCTGTGCGGCAAGCCCTTTGCGGTCAAGACCCCGCGCAAGGGCCGCGCGCGCGAGCAGTTCCTGGGCTGCACCGGCTATCCCAAGTGCAAGAACATCAAGAACTTCAAGCGCACCGAAGAGGGCGTCATTGAGATCCTGGCCGCCCCCCAGGTGATCGCGGCAGGCACCTGCCCGGAATGCGGCCAGCCCATGGTGGTCAAGACCGCGCGCAAGGGCAGCCGCTTCATCGCCTGCACGGGCTATCCCAAATGCAAGCACACCGAGCCCCTGCCCACGGGCGTGCCCTGCCCCAAGGAGGGCTGCGACGGCGAGCTGGTGGAGAAGAGTTCACGCGGGGGCAAGGTGTTCTTCTCGTGCAGCCGCTACCCGCAGTGCACCCAGGCCTTCTGGGACCACCCGGTGCCCGGCCCCTGCCCAGCCTGCGGCTCTGTGCTGCTGGTGGAGAAGAACACCAAGGCCAAGGGTCTGCACATTGCCTGCCCGGTGAAGGACTGCGGTTGGATCAAGCCTGAAGGGGAAGGCGGGGAGTAGCGGCGATCAGTGGATTGTTTGGCAAGTAGAAGGTCCGTGCTCTACGCATGATGGAGTGCGGATGTTATTATACTATTGCTGCGCTGCCTTTTTAAAAAGGACGAACATGCAAGATCCAGCCATGTTTTCTGCTATTGGCACATGGGTTGCCGCGTGTGTCTCACTTGTTGCTGCGATCTTATTCTACAAGAATTTGGTTTGGCTACAAAGCTCTCAGAAGAGCAAGGAGTTTGCGGACTGTGCGATTGCCGCACTTGAGTCTGCTTACAAAGCGTTGATGGACGGCTGCCCAGACGACACACCTCAAAACTGTAGAGGTAATTGGATTTCTTGCGCCCGCCAACTTGAGTTTTTTAGGAGGCTCAAAGCGCAAGTGTCATCAAGTGAATACATGACAAAGTGTGGCCAAGTTGAAGAGCGTTATCGCCACAGATTCCATTCAGCGTTGTGCCTAATTCCATGTAAAGTCGAAAGCTACTTCGCAAGCAGTGCAGACGACACTGAACTCGGGCTTGAACCAAGATCCCTTGCCGTAGTTTTTAGTTTTGCCTTCAATGAGAAATTTGACGACCCGCTTGAAAAAGTGTCTGTCCAAGCTTTGCTCGGCTCATCGACCGCAATTAAGTACAACCGTGCCCTGAAGATTTACCTTGTAAGGCTGGGGGAACTCCCCAAAGCGTGAGCGCGCCAAGAACAAGACCCAATCACATCGCCTGCCCGAACAAAGACTGCGACTACGTGAAGGAGCCGGAGGAGTAAGGCGGGGGAGTCGCCCCGACGCGACGGCCAGAAAAACGAAAAAGCCGGAAGGCATCGCCCCCCGGCCCTTTCAGGCGGAACTTCGCTGGCGCGCTACAACGCGATGTTCTGGTGCTTGGCGATGAGCTCAAACGCGCGCGTGGTCAGTTCGGTGATGTTCGGCTTGCTGATCTGGTCGTCGGCCCCCACGCTCTCGCCCTTGTGGCGCAGGCGGTCGGTGATCAGCGAGGAGAACAGGATCACCGGCATCTCCTTCAAAAACGGGTCCTCCTTGACGCGCTTGGTCAGGTTGTGGCCGTCCATGATGGGCATCTCGATGTCCGAGACCATGATGTCCAGGTACTCCACAAGCGGCTTGTTCTCCTCAGCCGCGCGGCGCTTCACGTCCATCAGCGTGTCCCAGGCGTCCTGGCCGTTCACGGTCTGGGTGACCTCGAACCCGGCCTTTTCCAGCATGGTGCCGATCATGCGGCGGATGCTCGTGGAGTCGTCGGCGATGAGCGCGCGGAAGTGCTCCTTTTTCGAGGGCCTTTTAGCCTCCTCGATGGAGGCCATGGCCCCTTCCTCGATCTTCATGGCCAGGCCCGGATTCAGGTCGGCCACGATCTTCTCCATGTCCAGCACGAGCAGGATGCGGTCCTCGAAGCGCACCACGCCGGTGACGCTGTTGCCCGAGTACTCGTTCAGGTGCCTGCCCGGCGCCTCCACCTGGGTCCAGCTCAGGCGATGGATGCGCGTGACGCCGGAGACCATGAAGGCCGAGATCATGCGGTTGAATTCGCTGACGATGACCTTGGTGCTTTCCTTGGCCTCGGAGGCGCCCTTGCCCAGCCACAGCGACAGGTCCACCAGCGGGATGATGCGCGAGCGCAGGTTGAAGGCGCCCATGACCGCAGGGTGCGGAATCTCCGGCAGCTGCGTCACTGCGGGCAGGCGGATGATCTCCAGTACTTTGGCTACGTTGACGCCGTAGTAGCCGCGGTACGTCTTGCCCGAGGCATCCGGCTTCTCGTCGATGTAGAATTCCACAAGCTCCAGCTCATTGGTGCCGGATTCAAGCAGAATGTTTGTCTGGCTCATGCGCTCCCCCTGAAACAATCAGACCTGAACCGCCTATTCGGCTATTTTTGTATACGACTTTACGCCCGCTGTAAACGATTCACGCAGGCGGGGGTGAGCGCCTACTGCCGACAGATAATCGTTATACATGGCGCTTTCCGGGCCGATTATGGTTGACACTTCACTCCAGATAACCCTAATGCTCATTTGAAAACTACAAATAGTTTAGAGATAGTCAGGCATTCGTCCAAAGATACCATGGGGCCAAGCCGCGGGGAGGATCACTCCCGGTGGCGCAGATGGCTGTCAGCTCTTTGCTGGCGCGGATTTGGATGGGATCTGGCAAGGGCCAGGGGCAGGCGTGAACCTCAAGGAAAGGCTATCCTCCACCGAGAATCTGCTGCGCTCCATTCGCAGTGGGGAGGCCTTTGCGTCCTTGAGACGGCCGAAGGACAAGAAGGCCCAAGCCGCGCCCAATGTCGCGCCCAATGTCGCGCCCAATTCCGCGCCCAATTCCGCGCAGGGGGCAGCGCAGGGGGCAGGGCCAATGCCCACGCCCGGCGACATGCCCACGGACAAGTTCGGTTCCCCGCCAAAGCCCGCCCCCACCGCCTCCCCGGCGAAAAAGCCTCTCTGGAGCCGCCAGTTGTCCTTCGGCCCGGTGAAAAAGTCCGCCGTGCTCGGCGTGAGCATGACCTCCGGGCGTCTCAGCCTGGCCATCGTTTCCGGCGGAACCATCCAGTTCGCCACCCGCTTTCCCTTCGGCCCCGACCAGGCGTTCGGGGACAAGGGCTTCCCCGCCTTTTTGCGCACCTGCCTTGAGAGCGTCCGGGACAAGGCGGTCCAATTCAGGATCTGGGCCGTGTTGCGCTCCCAGGACCTGGATCTGAACGTCCTCACCGTGCCCAAGCTCTCCGGCGCAAAGCTCGACGCCGCCGTTTACTGGACCCTGCAGAAGGAGAAGAAGTTCGCCGAGGCCGAGTACGCCATGGACTATGTGCTCCTGGGACCGACAAAGGAGTCCAAGGAGTCGCGCCTGGACGTGCTGACCTGCCTGGCCCGGCGCGTGGACGTGGACCGCCTGCGCGAAGCCTTCCGCGAGGCGGGCTGGCCGCTGGAGGGCATCACCACCCTGCCATCCGCCATGCAGGCCCTGTACCGCCTGCCCGGCGGGCCCAAGGGCTTCGCCCTGGCCGCCAACATCCATGTGGAGGAGGACGCCTCAACCATCGGTCTCTACGCGGACGGGGCCCTGCGCTTCAGCCGTTTCATCCGCTCCGGCACGGACAGCATGGCCGAGGCCGTTGTGGTGCACTTCCAGGACCTCTCCAAGCCCAAGCCGACCCTGGCCCAGACCCAGGCGGTGGAGCTGGAGCTGCCCGCGCCTGGCGCACCCTGGGCGGCCAAGACAGGCGCACCGGCTCCGGCAAGCGGGGCCAACGGCGCGGCCGTGCTGACGCCCGTGGATTCCGCCCAGGGCAAGGGGCTCCTGCGCCACGCGCTCCTGGGCGGGCCGCTGCCCAAGGGCTTAAGCCCCAGCCATGTGCTGAGCGAAGACCAGATGATTGAGGCCATCGGTCCGGCCATCGACCGCCTGGCCAAGCAGGTGGAGCGCACCCTGGAGTACTTTGCCACCTCCACGCAGCAGCACTGCGACGTGCTGCACCTGAGCGGCCGCATCTTCCGCAACCCGCGCGTGCTTGAGGCCCTGGCCGCACAGCTGGGCTACCCGCACCAGGCCTTTGACTCCACCACCATGCTTGCGTCCAGGCCCGACGCCGTGTCGCCCATCGACAGCATGGCCCTGGCCCCGGCCCTGGCGGCCAGCCTCTCGGCGCCGGACAAGGGCATCAACCTGTTGCGCAACTACAAGCAGCGCGCGGCCGAACTCTCGAAGCAGCTGATCACCCGCGCCCTGCTCCTGGGCCTGGCTGCGGGCATGCTGGCCATCGGCGCGGTCGGGTTCGTCATTGAGCAGAACATCGACGGGCATCGCCAGGAGCTGGCCAGCGCCCGGCGGCAGCTTGCATCCCTGGGGCCGGTCATCGACGAGGGCACCCTGACCCGGGC
>MGTN01000175.1:11514-21184 GCA_001799475.1 Desulfovibrionales bacterium GWA2_65_9
GCGGTCCAGCCAAACGACCTGGTGACCCTTGAGGGCATCGTCCTTGGCGACAAGGCCGAGCTTGAGCCTACGCTCTCGCGCTTCGTCATCGAACTTGAGGCCTCGCCGCTGTTCAGCATGCCCGTGGTGCACCAGACCAGCTTGAAGGAGCTGGGCGCAGAGGGCCAGGTGCTCCACTTCATCCTGCACATGGGGGTGCAGTGATGGACCTGTCGCGGCTGAAGAATGTGACCCTGACCCCGGAGCAGCGCACCCTGGCCCTGCGGGTGGTTCTGGGCCTGCTGCTGCTGGCCGCCGCGGGGTATGTCCTGGTGTTCTTGTCCGTGCGGGAGCACACGCGGATAAACATCCAGATCACCGACGTGCGCGAGCAGATTCGCCGCCAGCAGGTGCTCCTGCCCGCCTGGTCCAGCATCGCGGCCATGAGCCACAACGCCAGCCTGGAGGCCGTGGCCCTGCCCGCACCGGAGCCCGCGTTGCGCACCAGGGTCTACCTGATGCCCGAGCAGCTGGCGCACATGGCCCGGGCCGTGGGCGTGGAGCCCCTGGAGGTGACGCTCAACCCGGCCTCCCTGGGCCAGGACCCCACATCCATCCAGGCTCAGGGCGTATTCTCCGGGACGCTGGAGGGCGTGCGCGAGCTGCTCATGAGCGTTGCGCGGATGCCGTCTTTGGCGCGTCTGGAGCGTGTGGAGCTGCGCGCGGCCGATGGACGGGTGGAACTTTTTCTCCAACTGCGCATCGCGCTGGCGAACTAGCGCGGGCGCGGGCAGGATAGGGCGGATGCAGAAACGCGAGAAACAACTCCTGGGCGTCATGGCCGTGGCCCTCATGGTGGGGGCCTACATGTACGTTTCCGCGCCCGGGAAGCCCGCGCCCGCCCCTGTGGCCACAGGGGCGAGCAAGGTCGTGGTGGACGAGGTGGCCAAGGCGATGGACCAGGCCCGGCTCACGCCCCAGCAGGCCTACCGCCTCGGCCTGCTGGCGGACAACGCCACCGGCAACCCCTTCTACGGCGGCAGCGGCGGCATCTCCCTTGAGGAGGACCGCAGCCTGGGCGGCCCGGGCGCAGAAGGCCCGGAGTTCGTCTATTCCGGCTACATGAAGCTCGGAAAGAAGCTCTTCGCGGTCTTAAACGGTGTGGAGTACGCCATCGGAGACGAGCTGGCCGAAGGGGGCTACCGCGTGCAGGGCATCGACAGGAATTTCGTGATACTGGAGCGAACGGATGGCTCCACGGGACGCAAGCTCACCAGGCGCGTTCCCCTCGTCGAGGACGACACGGACAAGATCCGCATACGGGTGGTCAAAAAAAGATGAAGCACAAGCCCTGCACCTCCCCGGCGCTCCTGGTCGTGGCGCTCTGTGCGCTGCTCTTCTCCTGTGCCCAGCAAAAGCCCCAGATCCCTTCGGCTCAGGAGTCCGTGGACACATGGAAGGCCATGGAGAAGCAGGCCCAGGGCCACTCCCCGCGCGGGCAGTTCCTGCTGGCCGAGCCGCCCACCGTCATCGACCGGCCAGCGCAGCTCGATGCGGACAAACGCGATGCCCAGAAGAAGCTGCCGGACACGCGCATGTCCCTGCGCATGCACAACGCCGACATCGTGGCCGTGCTCCAGGCCCTGTCGCGCGCGGCGGGCAAAAGCTTCGTGGTCAGCCCCGGCGTCGCCGGGGTCATCAACGTGAACTTCGTGGAGCGCCCCTGGGACGAGGTCTTCCGGGCCATCCTGGCCTCCAACAGGCTGACCTACGCCTTTGACGGCGAGACCATCCGCGTCATGGCCCAGGCCGACCTCCAGGGCAACCTGGACCTGGCGGCCATGAAGCGCAAGACCCAGGCCGAGCACATGGCCAGCCTGGCCGAGGAGCCGCAGGTCACCAGCGTGGCCAAGGTGCGCTTCGCCGACGCCAAGCTGTTGCAGAAGACCGTGGAGAGCTCTCTGTCCAAGACCAGGGACGGCAAGGCCATCGGCAGCGTCCAGGTGGACGAGCTGACCAATGCGCTCATCATCCAGGGCGTGGAGCAGGACCTGGCCAAGATCGGCAAGCTTCTGGCCCGGCTCGACGCCCCGCGCGCCCAGATCAAGCTCAAGGCGCACATCGTGGAGACCACCAAGGAGGTCGCCCGCGACCTCGGCATCATGTGGGGCGGCGGCTACAACGCGAAGATGGGTAACAACTACCAGCTGGCCGCAGGCGGAGCTTATTCCATAACAACCCTTGGCGACGTCTCAACGGGCACTGCGGCCCTCGGCACGGGCACCCTCGGCGCCCTGGGGGTCAAGCTGCCAGCCACCGGCGTGGCCAGTTCGAACACGGGCGCGGCTCTGGACCTCGTTTTCGGCAAGGTCGGCGGCAGCGTTTTGGAAGCGCAGCTCCAGGCCCTGGCCACGGACAACAAGCTGAACATCATCTCCAGTCCGTCCATCGCCACCATGGACAACCAGAAGGCCTACACCGAGTCCGGCGAGAAGGTGCCCTACCAGACCGTTTCCGGCACCGGCACCAGCGCCACCTATTCCGTATCCTTCCAGGAAGCCGTGCTGCGCCTGGAGATCACCCCGCACATCATCGACGAGGAGTTCATCAAGCTCCAGGTGCTCATCCAGAAGGACGAGGTCGACTCCACCCGCGCCGTGGCCGGCAACCCGTACATCGTGAAGAAGAAGACCGAGACCACCCTCATCGCCCGCAACGGCGAGACCGTGGTCATCTCCGGGCTGTCCAAGCTGCGCAACTCCCTGCGCGAGGCCGGTGTGCCCGGCGTCAAGGACATCCCCGGCGCGGGCTGGCTGGCCAAAAGCGAGTCCAAGATTGACCTCAAGGACGAGTTCATGATCTTCATCACCCCGACGGTGCTGGCCGACTGGCGCAAGGGCGAGCAGCAGAAGAGCTACGAGGAGCTGGACAGGGAGACCAAGGCTGCCCGGCGCGAGGCCGAGCGCCGGGAGTCCGGCGAGGACACCGTGCGCGAGTTCAGCAGGTCCGGCGACAGCACCGTGCGCCTGAAGGAGATGCCTGCGGAGACCATGGGCGGCAGGAACGCCGCCCCGGCTCCGGCTCGCGCTCCGGCCCCGGCTCCGGCCCCGGTATCCAGGGCTCCGGGCGGCGGCACCACGGCCATGTACCTGCCGGACAAGGCCGTGGAAATGGACCTTGTGGGTGCGCCGACGCAGGACCCGGCCCCGCCCGCGCGCACGACCCCTGGCCCGGCCCCGGCCGCAGGGTCTTCCTCGGTGACCATCAAGCAGATGCCGACCATGGCCGTGCCCGAGCAGCCCGCCCCGGCCCCGGTCGAGGCGGACCCGATGGCCAATCCTGCCGTGGCCCAGACCCGGAACCCCGGGCCCTACTCGGTGACCATCCGGAACGCCGACCCCGACGCCGCCGCCGCCACCATCGACCCCGCCGTCGATCCCGACAACGCCCTGCTCAACGCTCGGCCCAGAAAACCCGGACTGGGAGGACGCCGATGAACCTCTACGCCAACCTTGACCTGGAGCGCGAGCCCTTCTCCAACTCGCCGGACCCGAACTTCCTGCACCAGACCAGGCAGCACGCCACCTGCCTGCAGGAACTGGAGATCTCCTTGCGCCTGCGCCGTGGGCTCTCGGTCATCACCGGCGACATCGGCACTGGCAAGACCACGCTTTGCCGCGGCCTGTTGCGCGCCTTTGGCCAGGACAGCGAGGCCGACATGCACCTGCTGCTGGACCCGCATTTCAGCACCCCGGAGGAGTTCCTGCGCGTGATCCTGGGCAGCATCTCCAGGCTCACCCCGGACCCGGCCATGGGCCTGTGGGAGCTCAAGGAGGCCCTCAAGCAGCAGCTGTTCCGCCTGGGCATGGTCGAGCGCAGGCTGGTGGTCCTGATCATCGACGAGGGCCAGAAGTTGTCGCTGGAGAACCTGGAGATCCTGCGCGAGATGCTCAACTACGAGACCAACTCCTCAAAACTTCTGCAGATCGTGATCTTTGGCCAGCGGGAGCTGGAGCCTTTGCTTGCGGCCATGCCGAACCTGGTGGACCGCATCAACGTGCGCCGGCGGCTGCGGGCGCTGACCCTGTCCGAGACCCGGCAGATGATCCGGCACCGGCTCAAGGTGGCCGCAAGCGCTGGCGCCGCGCCCCAGGTGGACTTTTCCGGGGCGGCAATCTGCGCCATCCACCTGGCCTGCAAGGGCTCGCCACGCAAGATCGTGCGCCTGTGCCACATGGCCATGCTGGAGATGCTCGTGCGCGGGAAGACCCGCGTCGGGCTGGCCGAGGCCCGCGCCGCCATCCGCCCGGACGATGCCCCCCGGCCGCGCAGCCGCCGCAGCCTGGCCCTGGCCGCGATGGTCGCGCTCGGCCTGGGCCTGGGCTCCCTGTGGCTGTCTGCGGCCCCGACAGGTCCGGTGCTCGGCCCTGGGTCCGGTGTTTCCGGCCAGGGCCCAGGCGACCGGATTTCAGACGGCCCAGGCGCCCAGCCGACCCTGCCAGCAACCGGGTCCGCCCCGGCGGACGTCCGGCCCGAGGCCCCGGCGGGCATCCAGTCCGGGGTGTCGGCAGACATCCGGCCCGAAGGCAAGGCCGAGGCCAGGCCCGAGACGCGGTCCGACAGCCGTTCCGCCGCCCTGGCCGCCGAAGGGCTGACCCTGCTGCCCGAGGGCGACGGAACCCAGAGCGCCCCGGCCGGGCTGACGCTTTTGCCCCAGCGCGACCAGGGCCCCAGCCTGCGCAGCCCCATCGCCCGCAGTCCTGGCGCCCGCAGCCCTGGCGCACAGGAGAGCCCGGCGCGCCTGCACGTGGCCGCGCCGCAGCAGGGCGGGCAGAGGGCCGTTGCCCTGTCCGGAGAGCCTGGAGCCCCCGGTCCGGGCGGCCCGCACGGCCAATTCCGCACTGTGGCCTTCAGCATGGTCGGCCAGTGATGCCCGGCCCCAGCCGGAAGCCCAGGCCAGGACGCACGACGTGAAACGCGAACGCAAAAGACTTGGCGAACTGCTCGTCGAAGCCGGGGCCTTGACCGATGCCCAGGTGCAGACGGCCCTTGCCGGGCAGAAGAAGGCGGGCGTCAAGCTCGGCCAGTACCTGGTGCAGTCCGGCACCCTGAAGGAATCCGTCATCATCGACGCGGTGAGCGGGCAGCTGCGCATCGAGCGCTACACCCCGGACAAGCACCCCTACGACGACCGCATCGACTCGCTTTTGACCGAGGCCCTGGCCCAGCAGTACCGCCTGGTCCCGCTGTCCCGGCGCGGACACCTCCTGCTCATCGCCATGACCGACCCCATGGACATCAACGCGCTCGACGCCGTGGAGATCGCCACCAATCTCGAGGTGGAGCCGGTGATGTGCGCGGAGAAGGACTTCGAGATGCTCTTCGGCGCCATCTACGGCCGGGGCGAAACAGCGAAGGGCCTTTTCGAGGGCATGGCCGAGGAGGACGCGGACATCACCACCCAGGTGGGCGGCGAGGAGAAGGAAGACATCGCCATCGACGCCCTGCAGGACCAGGCCTCCCAGGCCCCGGTCATCCGCATGGTCAACTCCATCCTGGGCCAGGCCGTGCGCGAGCACGCCAGCGACGTGCACCTAAGCCCGGAGAAGGACAGCATCCAGCTGCGCTTCCGCGTGGACGGCAGGCTGCGCATGATCCCGGCCCCGCCCAGGGCCAGCTTTCTGCCCCTGGTGTCGCGGCTCAAGATCATGGGCAACATGGACATCGCCGTGTCCAAGATACCCCAGGACGGGCGCTTCACCTTCATCACCCAGCGCCGGGAGTTCAACGTGCGCGTGTCCTCCCTGCCCACCGTGCATGGCGAGAACCTCGTCCTGCGCCTGCTGGAGCGCTCGGCCTCTGGCCTGAACCTGTCCGAGGTGGGCCTTGTCCCGAACGACCGCGCCAAGGTCGAGTCCGCCGTGAACAAGCCCTTCGGGCTCATCGTGGCCGCAGGCCCCACGGGCTCGGGCAAGAGCACCACGCTCTACGCCGTCCTGAAGCACATCAACACGCCGGACATCAACATCATCACCCTGGAAGACCCGGTGGAGTACCGCATGCCCACGGTGCGCCAGGTGCAGCTGAACCGCAAGGCGGGCATGACCTTTGCCTCGGGCCTGCGCAGCATCCTGCGCCAGGACCCGGACGTCATCCTCGTGGGCGAGGTGCGCGACGCCGAGACCGCGGCCATCGCCGTGCAGGCGGCGCTGACCGGCCACCGCGTGCTGACCACCCTGCACACCAACGACGCCGCCCAGGCCATCACCCGGCTCATCGAGATGGGCATCCAGCCCTACCTCGTGTCCTCGGTGCTTTTGGCCTCCATCAGCCAGCGCCTGGTGCGCAAGAACTGCCCCCACTGCCTTGAGCCCTACATGCCACGCAAGGACCTGCTTCTGGCTTTCGGCATCGGCGAGCAGATGCTGGGCAAGTTCTCCTTCCGCCGGGGCAGCGGCTGCCGCACCTGCCACCAGAGCGGCTATTCCGGGCGCATGGCCATCTATGAGGTCTTGCAGGTGGACGAGCTGGTGCAGGACATGATCATCAAGAACGCCACGGCCAAGGACATCGCCAAGGCCTGCGTGCAGGCCAGAACCCTGCGCACCCTCAAGACCGACGCCCTGAACAAGGTGGCCCAGGGCCTGACCACCCTGGAAGAGGCCGCCGGGGCCGTGATGGTCTAGGAGAAACGCCGTGCCCTACTACAAATACCAGGCCATCACCGCCAGCGGCGGCAGCACCTCGGGCGTGGTCGAGGCCCAGAGCGTGGAGGCCGCCCAGGACTCCCTGGCCTCGCGCGGGCTCATGCCCACCAGCGTCTCCGAGACCAGCGGACCAGATGGCTCAAGCGGCGGCTCGGGCGGCGGGGAGGGTATTTTGGCCCAGTTCAGCCTGGGCATGCAGAAGATCAAGCCCCAGGACCTGATCCTGTTCACCAAGCAGTTCAAGACCATGCTCAACGCCGGCATCCCGGTGCTGCAGTCGCTCGACGTGCTGGAGGCCCAGACCGAGAACCCCAAGCTGAGGGCCGCCATCGTCAGCATCGCGGCGGACATCAAGAGCGGCACCACCTTGTCCAAGGCCTTCTCCAAGCACCAGAACATTTTTTCCGAACTCTACTGCAACATGATCCGCGCGGGCGAGATCAGCGGCACCCTGACCGAGGTGCTGGAGCGCCTCATCTACATCGTGGATCACGAGTTCAAGGTCAAAAAGGACATCAAGAGCGCCATGACCTACCCGATGGTGGTGCTGACGGCCCTGGTCATCGCCTTCTTTGTGCTCATCCTCTTCGTGCTGCCGCAGTTTGTGACCATGTTCGCCAAGACCGGGACAGCCCTGCCGCTGCCAACCCGCATCTGCCTGGGCATCTATGACGTCCTCATCCATTACTGGCACCTGGGCCTGGTCCTGCTGGGGGGCGCGCTGTTCCTGATAACGGCCTATTTCCGCACCGAGGGCGGCAAGATCTTCCGCGACGGTCTGTTCCTGCGCGTGCCCATCATCGGATCGGTGTTCAAGAAGGCGGCCATGGCCCGTTTCGCCAGCATCTTCGCCATCCTCCAGGCCAGCGGCATCACCGTGCTCGAATCCATGGACATCCTGGAAGGCACCATCGGCAACCATTACATCGCGCGGGACTTCCGCAACCTGCGCCAGCAGCTGGAGCAGGGCCGGGGGCTCTCCGGCCCGCTCCGGTCCTGCCCCTCGTTCACGCCCATGATGGTTTCCATGATCAACATTGGCGAGGAGACCGGCAACATGGAGGAGATGCTGAAGGAGGCCGCCAGGCACTATGACTACGAGGTGGAGTACGCCGTCAGCAAGATGAGCGAGCTGCTTGGCCCGATACTGGTCGCGGGTCTCACCGGAGTGGTGGGTTTCTTCGCCCTGGCCATTTTCCTGCCTCTGGTGGGGATCATGCAGAACGCCATGAAGGGCCTGTAAAGACCCTTGGGCGCGGGCGGCGGGAGCCCGCAGCGGGAAGTTGACATCAACGGCGCAGATGATACGATCAATGAACGAAATGTTACAGCCTGCGGGCAAATAGTGCCACGGCACGGATGTTGCTTTACGCAACCCGCCATCCGGGCAGGAAATTTTAGTGCAGCAGGGGGGGAGGTTTCCCCGCAATACCGCCCTGCGAAGCAGCGGAAGGAATAGGGCTGAGGCCCGCGTAGCGTGGGCACGAACTGGAACACAACCTCCGGCCTTCTGGCCGGGAAACACGGAGGCAGGAATGGAGACGACTCTCATGCTCAAGAAGGCTCAGGCCAGGCGCCGCCAGGGTGGTTTCACCCTCATCGAACTTATCGCGGTCATCATCATCCTGGGCATCCTGGCTGCTGTGATCACGCCCAAGTATTTCGACCTGACCGACAAGGCCAAGCAGGGCGCGGGCAATGCCGCTATTTCCGAGGGCATCGCCCGCTTCAACATGGGCTATGCCAATTACATCATGACCACCTCGAACAAGCCCGCCAACCTCGCCGCTTTGAGCGACACCTACGTCAACGCCACCATCAACGCGGGCGACTGGGCCATTGGCCTGAGCCAGGCCGGCACGACCATCACCGTCGGCGCCTATGACAACAAGGACCACACCATCGTGGACGCCGCAGCCGGCATTCCGGCGGGTACCCCGACCGTGACCAAGACCTTCACCTTCCCCAACTAAGCCCGGTCCAGACGCGACAAATCCCAGGGGGAGGAGCAATCCTCCCCTTTTTCATTGCACATGGCGATAATGCCGTGCTAGGCCACCGACATGAGTTCCTGCAAACTTTTTGGACATGGTCCGCAACGCCGGGCGTTTGATCGGGGCTTCACGCTCATCGAACTCATCATGGTCCTTGTGCTTCTGGGCGTTCTTGCCGCCGTCGTCACGCCCCGCTATATCGGCTTCGTCGAGCAAAGCCGAGACGTCGTCGCCAAGGGCGCTCTCAGTGAGGGCGCGGCCCGCTTCAACATGGGCTACGCCAGATACATCCTGGACACCGCAAAAAAGCCCGCCGACTTCGCCGCCCTGGCCGACACCTACGTCAACGCGACAATTAATCTGGGCGACTGGGCCGTGGGGCTTAGCCAATCTGGAAGCACCATGACCATCGGTGCGTATGACAACAAGGACGGAAGCATTCCCAACGCCATAACAGGCCTTCCGCCGGGAACCGCGAGGGTCAGCAACTCGTTCTCTTGGCCCAATTAGGGCCGCTTGCGCTTCGGCAACGCCAACCCCCGCCCCGCATTTCCCCTTTGATTTCCCCTGCCCGCCGGGTATAGATGGCCTTAAGGGTCCGCGTGCGCGCGCCCAATAGCATCCCTTGAGGAGGCCCCAGGCCATGGCCCAGATCAACGCCTTTTTTGAAATGCTCCACCAGTACGGCGGCAGCGACCTGCACCTGACCAGCGGCTCCCAGCCGCTGTTGCGCCTGCGCGGCCAGCTCCAGAAGGTCAAGTTCAAGCCCTTCGAGCACGACGAGCTGAAAGCCCTGCTCTACGAGATCACGCCCGAGGCCAAGGTCAAGCAGTTCGAGGAGACCGGCGACGTGGACTTTGCCCACGAGGTGCCGGGCCTGGCCCGCTACCGCGTCAATTTCTTCATGCAGCACCGGGGCATCTCCGCCGTGTTCCGCGAGATCCCCCAGGAGATCATGACCGTGGAGCAGCTGGGCCTGCCCGACCGCCT
>MGTN01000175.1:21216-26414 GCA_001799475.1 Desulfovibrionales bacterium GWA2_65_9
AGGGCTGCCTGGTCAACCAGCGCGAGGTGGGCCGCCACACCAACAGCTTCAAGGCGGCCCTGCGCGGGGCCCTGCGCGAGGATCCGGACATCATCCTGGTGGGCGAGATGCGCGACCTGGAGACCATCACCCTGGCCCTGGAGGCCGCAGAGACCGGGCACCTCGTGTTCTCCACCCTGCACACCCAGAGCGCGGTCAAAACCGTGGACCGCATCATCGAGGTCTTCCCCGAGGACGGCCAGGCCCAGGTGCGCACCAGCCTGGCCGAATCCCTGCGGGCCATCGTCTCCCAGACGCTGTTCAAGCGCATCGACAAGCCGGGCCGGGTGGCCGCGCAGGAGATCCTCATGGCCATCCCCAGCGTGCGCAACCTGATCCGCGAGGGCAAGACCCACCAGCTGCCGAGCGTGCTGCAAACCGGGCGCGAGCAGGGCATGCAGACGCTGGACGACGAGATCGAGCGGCTCATCAAGGCCGGGATCATCAGCCCCGAGGACGGGCTGGTCCAGGCCCAGAACAAGGACAAGATCAGCGGCCTGACCAAGGAGGACGCCCGGTGAACATGACCCGCGCCCAGCTCGACGCGCTCATGGCCCAGGTGCTCGACCTGCACCCCGAAGTGGCCGACATCATCATTACCACTGGCAAGCCCATCCAGGCCGAGGTCCACGGCACGCTCAAGGACGCCGTGACCACGCCCGACCTGGGCAAGCTCTCGGCCCTGGTGACCAAGGCCATGGCCGTGGCCCTCATGGGCGAGAATCTGCGCCTGCAGAAGACCCTGGCGGCCAAGGGCTCCTGCGACCTGTCCTACGCCATCCCCGGCCGGGGCCGCTTTAGGGCCAACATCTTCAGCCAGCGCGGCAGCCTGGCCATGGTCCTGCGGCGCCTGCCCTCGAAGATCCCGACCATGGAGGAGCTGGGCCTGCCCAAGGCCTTTTTGGAGATGGCCACCGAGAAGCACGGGCTGATCCTGGTCACCGGCGGCACGGGCTCGGGCAAGTCCAATACCCTGGCCGCACTCATCGACCGCGTCAACGCCACCTTTGCCGGGCACATCGTGACCCTGGAGGACCCGGTCGAGTTCACGCACCCGCACAAGCTGGGCACCGTGAACCAGCGCGAGCTGGGCATCGACTTCGACACCTTCGCCTCTGGGCTGCGGGCCGCCTTCCGCCAGGGGCCGAAGATCATCCTGGTGGGCGAGATCCGCGATCCCGAGACCATGGAGATCGCGCTCCAGGCCGCAGGCACCGGGCACCTCGTGTTGTCCACCCTGCACACCACCGACGCGGGCAGCACCATCGGGCGCATCCTGGGCCTGTTCGGACCATCCGAGGAGCGGCTCATCCGCATGCGCCTGGCCGAGAGCCTGCGCTTCATCGTGTCCCAGCGCCTGCTCCCGCGTGAGGGCGGCGGGCGCGTGGCGGCCTTTGAGGTGCTGAAGAACACCCTGCGCGTGAAGGAGCTCATCCTCCAGGGCGAGAGCGCGGACAAGACCTTCTACAACGTGCTGGAAAACAGCGGCACGGTGGGCATGCAGACCTTCGACCAGCACTTCCTGGCCCTGTTCGAGGCCGGGACCATCAGCGAGGAGACTGCCCTGCTTTCGGCCAGCGACCGCTCGCGCCTGGGGCAGATGCTCGACCGCGCCAAGACCGTGCGCGGCCAGAAGGTCACCAGCCTGGTCATCGAGGGCCTGGTGGACGAAGACCCGAGAGGGAAATAACGCATTTTGTGTCCGCCGCAGGGGGTCTAACCTGTTCCCATAGCGCACGTTTTGGGATATGGCTTGGGTAAACAGACCCGAAACCGACCCGGACGGCCCTGCTGGCTGCCTGGACCAACGCGCAAGGAGATGAAAGCCATGGCCGAGTATACCCAGAAGGATCTTCCCGTGACCATGCATCCCGACGACCTGCTGCGCCTGGATGATGGCACCACCATCCGCTTCGACACCAACGGCGAAGCCAAGGACATCATGCTCAACGATGACTTCAACGCCGCCTGCGAGTTGTTCCCCGGCAACGAGTTCATCGTCGCCGCCGGAGGCAAGGAGTTTCGTCTCAGCAGCGACTTTGGCGAATTCATCATCGTCGAGGCCGTGTAGTCCCAGGCCAGCACCCATGGACCGCAGGGGGCCCCGCCCTGCGGTTTCCGGGGCGCACTGGAATGAAGACGCCCTGTAGAGCGAGGCCCAATGAACAAGCACCTGCTCGTGACCATCAGCGAGGACCCCTCGGCCCACTATGGCCTGCGCTTCGTCTGCGCCTTCTTTCAGCACAAGGACGACGTGCGCCTGACCCTGTTCAACACTGCGCCGCAGCCGCCTGCGGTCTGGGCCGAGGAGGCCAACTACGAGACCCTGCGACAAAATGAGGAGGACGCCCAGGCCATCATCGCCTCGGGCAAGCGGGCCATGGAGTCCGCCCGGGGCATCTTCCTGCAGGGCGGGTTCAACCCGGCGCAGGTGGACGACAAGATCGTGTCGCGCAATTTCTCGCGCATCCAGGACATCGTCAAGGAGGGCGAAACCGGGCTGTACGATGCCGTGGTCTTTGGCCGGCGCGGCATGCTGCGGCTGGAAAATTTCCTGGACAAGAGCGTCAGCGAGGAGATGCTCCAGGCGCGGTTCGCCTTTCCGCTGTGGCTCTGCCGCGATGTGGAGTACGACCGCAAGGGCGTTTTGCTCTGCGTGGACGATTCCGAGCCCTCGCGCCGCATGGCCGACCACGTGGGCTTCATCCTCCAGGGCGAGCCCGAGCATCCCGTGACCATCCTGCGCGTGCTGCCCAAGTCCGATAGCCCGCAGAGCAACGGGGGGCTCTTCAGCGCGGCCACCGACGCGCTGGAACAGAACGGCTTCCCGTCAAGGCTCATCAAGACCCGGCTGGCGCAGTCCGACAACGTGGCCCAGGCCATCCTGCACGAGGCCGACCGGGGCCGGTACGCGGCCGTGGCCGTGGGGCGCTCGGACCGGCACAAGGGCGTGCTCTCGCAGCTGTTTTACGGCTCGACGACCATGGCCCTGTTCCGCAAGCTCACGGGCGCGGCGCTCTGGGTCAGCCGGTAGCGTGGGCTGTCGCCAGATGTAGGCCAAACCCGAAGCCACGGCCCAGTGAAACGTGCAGGGCGCTTGCGGGCGCAGCTCATGTTGCGGAGGTGGTGGGCTTTGTCATAACCCAACGAGTCCAGCCAAAGAGGGCCGCATGCCTTGGATGAGTCGTATTCTGTTTCTGGCTGTTGCCATGGTTTTGGGCGGGGTCCTGGCTGACCCGGCCTTTTGTGAGGATCCATGCAAGGATGCTGTGCAACGCAGAGCTTTCGAAGAAGCCATTTCGATCTGCAGTGATCAAATCAAGTCTCAGGAATCGAACGCGGACATCCATGCCACGGCCTATCAGCACCGTGGGCAAGCCTATGCCGGGAAAAGAGAATATAAGCTTGCCATCCAGGATTTGACCCGTGCCATCGCTCTCAGGCCTGACTTCCCTGAAGCGCTCAATGGCCGGGGCATGGTTTACGAGGCTGAAAACGAGCTGAAGCGGGCCAGTGAAGATTACGAGCAGGCCCTCCGGCTCATGCCCGGATATGTTCGAGCACAGCACAACCTCGAAAATGTGCGCGCCAAGCTGGAGAAGCCCGGCACCGGCATCGGGGCCAAAAAATATGAAGTCCATATTTCCCGCCCGAACCCGGCCGTTACTGTTGGCTTTGGATACGGTGAGCTGATATCACCGGGAGAGAGTCTTAAGCGCTATAACCGCTGATCGGCAAAACCAAGCGCCAGCGTTGCCTCAGCCTGGGCAGTGGTCACCAGCGCAAATCCGTTTCACCTCTCCGCCAACGCACGCTTGACCCCGACACCGGCCTGACGCGCTTCCCCTGGCGCGACTCCAACGCCGACACCGGGCGCTTTACTGCCCTGGACCCGCTGGGCAAGAAGGGCGGGGACACGGACTGGTACGGCTACTGCCCCCTGCGAGGAGATGATCAGACCCGGTCAACCGGGTGCCCTGCGCCCAGCCGAAACGCCCCTTCCACTTGCGAGTTGCCTCCAGACGATGCTACAGAAAGATCAGAACCCTAGGCCCAGTGTCAAACATGGAGGTCTGCTCCCATGCGCATCCGTACCGCCGCCAAGACCCTCTTGTGCCTGCTGTCCCTGACCATCACGGCGCACCCGGCAAGAGCCCAGGAACTGCCCCAGGAATGCAAGGACGCGATGGAGATTCGCAGCCCGCAAGGCCAGGTGGACATGTTCACCCGCTGCCTGGACTCCAGACGGTTGAGCGGGGAGAACAAGGCCACGACGCTCAAGCAACGGGCCGTGGCCTACATGCACCTCGGCCGGCACCAGTTCGCCCTCGACGACCTCAACGAGGCCATCAAGCTCAAGTCGGATGATTCCGACAGCTACTACCTCCGGGGTTTTGCCTACCGGGCCCTGGGCCAGCACCGGAAGGCCATCGAGGACAGCAACCGGGCCGTCGGCTTGGACCCGGGCTTTGCCGCGGCCTACGCCAACCGCGCCTTTGCCCACAAGGCGCTGGGCAACACCGGCCAGGCCAAGTCCGATGCGCAGCGCGCCCAGGCGCTGGACCCGAGCGTCAAGGTGCCGTGGTTCTAGTGTAGCGTCTTCGTTTTTCGTCGATATGAATGCTACCTGGGAGCGCAGACTTTAAGCGGTTTCTGCCCAGCCAGGAGTGTCGTCTTTCTTCGAGGACACGACGCTCGGCCTGCCCCCTGGGCTTGGGCGCGCTCACCTGATCCAGGCCGCGCAAGGCCGCAACGCGGCCTCTCGGGGCCATTTCCCTGCGCCCAAAAGAAAGGCTCCCCCCAGCATTTGCGTGCTGGAAGGAGCCCTTCGTGTTGCCTGAGGGGGGGAAGCACTGCCCCCGGCGGGGCCGAGCGGCCTGCCCCTGGCTCACCGCCCTAGCCGCAGCACTTCTTGAATTTCTTGCCCGAGCCGCAGGGGCAGGGGTCGTTGCGGCCGGTCTTGGGGCCGCGCACAATGGGGTCGTGGGAGCGCATCTTGCCGTCGGTGTAGAGCCACACCCCGTCCAGGCGCTTGAACTGGGCCACCTCGCGGTGGTCCTGGCGCGCGCCCTGGTAGTCGTAGGAGGCGGTGAAGTCCACCTGCCCGGTCTGGTCGGCCTCACCGCCGTCCTTGACCGAGTGGATGGTCAGGCCATGCC
>MGTN01000175.1:26502-27426 GCA_001799475.1 Desulfovibrionales bacterium GWA2_65_9
GAGTATGTATTGGTATGGGCGCGCACAGTACGGACTTCCCTGCGTCCGGTCAACTCGCCCGGCGTTGACAGCGCGGCTCACCCCCGGCATAGGGTGGAGGGAAGCTTTCATCGCGTGCAAGGGGGCCTTCCATGCCGCCCAAAAAAAAGAGTGTCGCCCTGGTCCTGGCCCTGGCCTTGACCCTGATCCTCTTGACCACCTGCGCGCTCCCCGACTTTGATCTCATCACCTATCCGCCCTGGAGCACCATCTACAACGCCGCGCGCGATGAGCGTTCTGTGGTGGACATCCTGCTTGACAAGGCCATCAGCACGCAGATCAAGACCGCGTTGCTGCAAGAGAACGGCGAGCTTGGCCTGAAGGTCAAGGTCTACTGTTTCCTGCGCCGGGTCACGTTGCTGGGCCAGGTTGACGACGACGCCTTCAAGGCCTTGGCCGTGGCCACGGCCTGGGAGACAGAGGGGGTGCGGGGCGTGGGCACGGGCTGGGTGGCTCCGGGCCGGACGGGCACCACTGCCGCAGACCTGCACATCGCGGCCAGGCTGCGCGCCGCGCTGGTGGGCGACCAGGATATCAGCGCCACGCAGATCGAGGCCGAGGTCTTTGGCGGCAGGGTGTACCTGATCGGCATAGTGCGCAGCCAGCAGGACGAGGACCGGGCCCTGGCCCACGCCATGGCCGTCAGGGGCGTCACCGGCGTGACCTCGTTCCTGTTCCCCTTGGAGGACAGCGGGCGCGCCCCGGAGGAACGCTAGGGCCAGGCTGCCCGGGCCTGGGCGCAGGCGTTGCGGCCCCGGTCCTGAGGCGTGTGTGCCGGGGAATCGGCGCGTCATTGACAGGCGCGGGCGCCGTTGGGCATAGAGTAGCCTGGACCTCGCACCAGCAAAAACACGGAGCAGCCCATGCAACGCAACATCTTCGCCC
>MGTN01000176.1:0-2593 GCA_001799475.1 Desulfovibrionales bacterium GWA2_65_9
ATCCAGCCCTGGTCGTCGAAGAAAAAGCTGAAGCGGTTCTCGCTGGTTCGCGCAAAGGAATAGACTGGGGATTTCTGAGAGTTGTACAGGGACAGGATGTTGCGCAACGAAATGGCGTTGATGGAGACGATGAGGTGCCCGCGCAGGCGCGCCTGGGCGTCGAACACCGGCGTGAGCATGCGGTAGACGGCCAGGGTGCGCGCCCTGGGGGCGTCCGGAAAGGCCGAGGGGGGGTAGGCGACCTCCGTGAGCTCGGCCAGGTGCGTGGAGCCCGGCCGCATCTCGCGCACCTTCTGGGCCAGGGCAGTGGGGCTGTTCTTGATGTATTGGTACTGGTCATGAAGGATCTCGGTCATGCCCTTGTCGCCCACGGCCACGAGCAGCAACGTGTCGGTCTCGTTCAGCCCCACAAAAGCCAGCTCCGCAACAACGCCGGGGTGGAATACGGCCCACTGCTGACCCGCCGCGACCAGAGACTCCCGAGTAATCTGACCCGACTCGGCCAGCACGGCGAGCCCCTTGCGGAAGAACTCCAGCAGCCCCTCAATATCCCGAGCCTGGGCCAGGTTCTGGGTTTGCGCCGTGCGGTGCAGCGCCTGGTTCAGGTACTTGGTGGAGTACCAGTTGGTGGCATAGCCGGTAAACGCAAGGATAAAGGCGATGGACGGGATGAGCGACACCAGGAGCTTCTTCTGCACGCTCCAGGTGGCGAAGAAGTGCTGCTTCGCCTCATGCTCAGCCTTCGCACGATACGGACTCCAGGCCATCGCCCTCTCCTCCAGTCCAGACAGACGCATATTCGCGCAAACATTCCGCTCGCATACCCACAAAATGCCTTGCGCAATCAGCGCGATTACGCAGCCAGCCACTTGCACGATTAAAACAAATCCAATGATTCCGTCAAGCTTTTTCGCGTGGCACACGACTTGCTGTAAAGATAATCACGAAAGACGGATCAAACCGGTCAAAGTGGGTTCAACTCCGCACCATGGCGACCGGAACAGTGGCAGGGGTCAAGTGGATTGATAATTTTGAGAGGAGGAACCCAATGAAAACCCGCTTCATCAAGCTGTTCTCATGGTGCCTGTTTGCGTGCCTTGCGCTGCCGGAGTTCGCTCATGCGGCCGCAGCAAAGGTGTCGAACATCGTCATCGTGGCCGACACGCGCAAGTTCTCCGGCTGGGAAGCCTGGTGGACCAACCTGTACAATGAGAGCCACCTGTACTTCGCGCTTTTGACCATGGCGCTCATCCCGACAGTCGGAGTGATCTTTGGCACATTCGCCGACTTTCTCATGGGCTTTATCGGCATTGACCTGAAGTCCCGCGGCGACGTCGGCCACTAACCCAGGCCAACCAAAAGGAGAGTGCGATATGGAATGGTTGTACGTTCTCATGCCCATCGCGGGCGTGAAAATCTTCTGGCCCGGCCTGATCATCCTTGGCGTGGGCGTGGGCATCATCGGCGGGTTCTTCGGCATGGGCGGCGCATGGATGGTGACCCCCGGCCTGAACATTTTGGGCTTCCCCATGGCCTTCGCCATCGGCACGGACATCGCCCACATGGCGGGCAAGTCCCTCATCTCCACCATGCGTCACGGCAAGTTCGGCAACGTGGACTACAAACTGGGCATGATCATGCTCATTGGCACCGTTGTGGGCTTCGAAATCGGGGCCCAAATGATCATGTGGCTGGAACGGCTAGGCAGCGTCGAGAAGGTCGTGCGCTACCTGTACGTCGTTCTTCTGGCCCTCATCGCCTGGATGGTCTTCCACGACATCAACGTGAAGAAGAAGAAGGAAGCCAAGATGGTCGCCGCTGGCGGCGATGCCAAGGACGCCGTGGGCGTTGAGTGGCACAAGACCTTCCACGCCATCAAGATCCCGCCCATGATGCACTTCAACGAGGCCGGCATCTACTGCTCCATGTGGCTGCCCGTGTTCGTGAGCTTCCTCACCGGCTGGCTGGCCGGCATTCTGGGCATCGGCGGCGGTCTCATCCGCATGCCGTCGCTCATCTACATCGTCGGCTGCCCGACCCACGTGGCCGTCGGCACCGACCTGTTCGAAGTCGCCATCTCCGGCGTGTACGGCGCCGGTACTTACACCTACAAGGGCCGCACCGAGCTCGTGGCTGCGGTCATCATGCTCGTCGGCGCCTCCATGGGCGCGCAGGTGGGCGCTGTGGCCACCAAGTACATCAAGGGCTACGGCATCCGTTACGCCTTCGGCCTGGCCGTCATCGGCTGTATCGTGTCCATCGTCCTGAAGCTGGTTGCCAAGGCACAAAACATACCCATTCTGGACGACGCCTCCACAGCCGTGGTGCTGGCCACCGTCTCCAGCCTCTCATTGTACATCCTTCTGAGGTTCATCGCGGGCTGCAAGAAGGAACTGGCTGAGATAGCGGCCAAGGGCTAGCGGAGAATCATTCTCCCGCTCTTAGCGAAGCAACACAATGAGAAGAACTGAAGGAGACTCGCTATGACCCGTAAAAGCATGTGGCGCACCTTCCTCGTGGCCCTGCCCATGTTGATGCTTCTGGGCTGCTCCGAGCCCGGCAAAGTCGACCAGGGCCGCGTCATCAAGTTTGA
>MGTN01000176.1:2626-3615 GCA_001799475.1 Desulfovibrionales bacterium GWA2_65_9
CAAGGCCAACGACACCCAGAATCCGGACTACACCTATCTGCCGCCCGTCACCTATGTGCTGCCCACCGATCCCGCAGAGAACGGACCGGACCCCAAGGCTGGCGGCCGCATGAAGATCGACAACAAGAAGAACCAGATCATCATCTTCGACCCGGCCACGCAGAACTTCAAGACCATTGACTTCACCATGGTCGATTTCAAGGAGAACATTGACAACAAGCACCCGCTTGTGTTCGACAAGGAAACTGAGAAGGTCAAGAAGTTCCCCGTGGTGGACAAGGAAAAGAAGACCGTGACCATCTACTCCGGCCGCCAGAAGACCCTGTCCGTCATCTCCATGCCGGCAGAGTACTTCGAACTGCCTGAGAGCACCTGGGACTCCGGCGACGAAGCCCGTGTGTACTACAAGGAAGAGGGCAAGTCCCTGCGCTTCATGAACATCAGCAAGACCAACATCTTCAAGAAGTAGACGGCGAACGGCGGGCGGGCCGGGGACCACCAACCCGGTCCGCCCCCACACCATAGAGAAGAAAGGAGTCCGGCATGAGCATCTTCCGCGACGACAACGAAGCCCCCAGGATCAACATGAACGGGCGCCAGAAGCTCTTCATCCTGGCCATCGATTTCGCCATCCTCGCCGAGCTGTGCATCTCCATCTCCATGGCCTCAGCCAATATGGACACCTTCACCCCGACCTTCATGAAGGTTTTCTTCGCCATGTTCCTGCCCACCCTTCTCGCCGGATTCATCGGCCACCGCAGGCTGCGCGCCAACACGGAAAACGCCTCCTCATGAGCTTTCGGTTCCTCGCGGCCTGGCGCAGGCTCTTCGGCCTGCTCGGCGGAGTCATCTTCTTCCTGGTCCTGACCTCGCTGGTGGACGGCATGATCTCCGGGGGCCTCAAGGACCCCTTCCTGCACGAGCTGCTCCCGGGCCAGAGCGTCAAGCTCAGCAAGCCCATGCCGAACGGCGCGGAGCGCCTGGAGGAC
>MGTN01000176.1:3640-13207 GCA_001799475.1 Desulfovibrionales bacterium GWA2_65_9
GCGGCCAGCCCGCCCCAGGCCTTTACCCTGCGCGTGTACCCGGACGCCCAGGCCATCCTGGCCGCGTCAGGCTCGTTCATCACCCGCTTCCTGGGCCTCGCGCCGTATCTCCTGGCCATCTGCCTGCTGCCCCTGGTCCTGGTGCCCATGGGCGTCTGCTTTCTGCTCTCGCGCAGGATATCTGAAACCCTCCACGCAGCGCGCATGGCCGATGTTTACCGCGCCATGGCCGCACCCAAAGACGCACCCGAAGGCACCCCCGCAGGCCAGCGCATCTTTTTCTGCCCCGGCCAGGGCCACGGCTTGATGCCGGGCGACCTGGTGGAGGTGCTGGACGAGCGCGGCAAGGATGTCGTCAGCACAGCAGAAGTATTCGAAATTGTCCGCAAAGACGTTCAGGCCATCATGCACGGCGGCGCCAAGGTGCGCCCCGGGGCACTGGTCCGGTTGCCCCAGACGCACTAGGGCCTGTTTCCAAAAGATGAATTTGGTTCCCTGGCGAGGAGTGAGCCTGTTTGGGGGCCAGGGGTAGTACTCATGCCGTACAGCCCTGGGCCAAAACCGGTTCGCGACGCTCCCCCCGAATAGGCGCGTGGCGAGGCCCAGGCGACGAAAGACGCCTTTAGCGACAGGCCCTCATTTCCCTTTTTTCTTTTCTCTTGTATGGGTCGTTGGTGTCTCTGCGCCGGCGCGAATGTTCCCATGCCCTTCTCCAGCCCCAAAACTACGCCATTTCGCACGAACCTGCCCTGAACCCCCTTCCCTTGAAAAACCAAATCGGATAAAGGGCTGCGTTCTTGCAAGTTCATCATGTTTTTGAGGGGGTTTGATCACATGATCGATGTCTACATCGGGCTTCTGGTTCTCTGGCCCGTGGCCGCCGGACTCGCCAGCCTGGGCCAGCGCAGCCCGGCTACGCGCGCCGCGCTGGTCATGGCCACTGCTGCGGTTCTGGCCGCAGCCGCCGTGGGTCTGGCCACCCAGGCGCCGCTCACGGCGAGCCCAGCCTTCCTGGCCTCGGCCACCGCGCTGCACGTGGCGCAGGCCGCGGCCTTCCTCTTCCCGGCCTTCTTCCTGTTCCAGGGCCTGAAGGAGAAACACGCGCTGGTCATCGTCTTCGCGCTGATGCAGCTGGCCCTGGCCGCCTTTGGCGAGTTCGGGCTGGCGGCCCCGGCTGCGGTCCAGACCGCCGTGGCTGTCGACGGCCTGGCCCTGGCGCTGGTGCTGGTGGTGTCCCTGGTGGGCTCGCTCATCTGCATCTTCGCCCTGCCCTACATGAAACACCACGAGGAGCACCTGCACCTCCAGACCTCGCGCCAGCCGCAGTTCTTCATGATCCTGCTGGCCTTCCTGGGCTTCATGAACGGCCTGGCCCTGAGCAACGACCTGCACGTCTTTTCGGCCTTCTACGAGGCCACAACGCTCTGCTCCTTCCTGCTCATCGGCCACGACCAGACGGCCGAGGCCAAGCAGAGCGGCCTGCGCGCCCTGTGGATGAACAGCATGGGCGGCGTGTTCCTGCACGCAGGCATCCTGCTCATCCAGAAGCAGCACGGCCTGGCCGACATCCAGGCGCTGGTCAACCCGGCCCTGTGGAGCGGCATGTCTTTGCTGCCGCTGGCGCTTTTGGCCGTGGCCGGGTGCGTCAAGGCCGCCCAGCTGCCCTTCCAGGCCTGGCTGCTCGGGGCCATGGTCGCGCCCACGCCGGTGTCCGCGCTGCTGCACTCCAGCACCATGGTCAAGGTCGGCGTGTTTTTGTGCCTGCGCCTGGCCCCGGTGTTTGAAGGCACCACAACCGGCCGCATCCTGACCCTGGCTGGCGCCATGACCTTCCTCGGGGCCTCGGCCCTGGCCCTGGGCCAGAGCAACGCCAAAAAAATCCTGGCCTACTCCACCGCCGCCAACCTCGGCCTGATCATCGCCTGTGCGGGCCTCGGCACGCCTTTGGCCATCGCCGCAGGCACGGTGCTGCTGGTCATCCACGCCGCCACCAAGGGGCTCCTGTTCCTCTGCGTGGGCGACATGGAGCAGGCCATCGGCAGCCGCGACCTGGAAGACCTGCGCGCCGTGATCGCCAAGACCCCGGTGACGGCCCTGGCCGCTGTTGCCGGGTCCATGGCCATGATCCTGCCGCCGCTGGGCATGCTGGTGGGCAAGTGGGCCGTGCTGGAGGCCGCCGCCGCCAGCCCCGTGCCTGTCGTTGTGATCGCCATGGTCATGATGGCCGTGGGCAGCGCGCTGGGCGTTGTCTGCTGGGTGCGCTTCAGCGGCACCCTCATGTCCGGTGTTGCCGTTGGTCCGCAGCCTGCGCACACGTCCCCGCTCTCCACCGGCCTGACAACCGGCCCCATCCTGACCCTGCTGGCCGGGGCCGTGGGCCTGGGTATGGCCGCTCCCTGGCTCAACGCCCTGCTGCTCGGGCAGGGCAACCCCTTGGCTGGGGGCTGGGGGCTCCTGCCGCCCTTGTTCATCGTCGCCATGCTGGGCTGGATCATCGGCCTGAAGGTGCTGGGCCGCCAGAGCCAGGCCAGGCTGGCCACGCCGTACCTCGGCGGGCTGCCGCAGGCCCAGCCCGGCAGCTACGTCGGCCCGCTGGGGCGCAACTGGACCCTGTCCGAGGGCAACGAGTACGCCACGGAGTTCTTCGGCGAACCGAAACTGACCCGGCTCGCCGGAATCGTCGCGCTGGCCTTGCTGCTCGCCCTGGTGGGAGGTGCGCTCCTATGAATCTGAATACCTTCTCCCTGGCCCTGGCCGGACTCGTCCTGGCTCCGCTGCTCGGAGGCGTCGTCGCCGGTGTGGACCGCGTGGTCACGGCACGGCTGCAATCACGCCTGGGCCCGCCCCTGCTCCAGCCCTTCTATGATGTCGGCAAGCTCTGGTCCAAGGTCATCGCCCCGGCCAGCCACTGGCAGGGCCTGTTCGTGCGCTGGGCCCTGGCGGCCTCCCTGGCCTCGGACGTGCTCCTGGCCGCTGGCGGCGACGTGCTCATGTGCTTCTTTGTCCAGGCCGCCAGCGCGAGCTTCGTGGCGCTGGGCGCCTTCTGCGGCAGCTCGCCGTACAGCAAGCTCGGCGCCCAGCGCGAGCTGTTCCAGCTTTTGGCCTACGAGCCCGTGTTCATGGTCGCCATCCTGTGCCTGGCCAAGGCTGCAGGCGGCTTCGACGCCCTGAGCATCATGGCCGCCCAGGGGCCGCTGCTGTTCAAGCTGCCGCTCCTGGTGCCCGGCCTCGTCTTCGTGGTGCTGGTGAAGCTGCGCAAGTCGCCCTTTGACATCGCAGCCTCCCACCACATGCACCAGGAAGTGGTGCGCGGCGTGTATACCGACTACGCCGGACGCGACTTTGCCCTGCTTGAGATCGCCCACTGGGCGGACGTCACCGTGGTGCTGTGGATCTGCTCGTTTCTGTGGGCCACCGGCCCCGTGCAGATGCTGGTCACGGGCCTCGTCTTCCTGTTCGCGGCCGTGGTCATCGACAACATCTCCGCACGGCTGACCTGGCGCACCATGCTGGGCCGCGTGGCTCCCATCACCCTGATCCTGGCCACGGCGAACCTCGTCTGGCTGTATCTGGAGTAAGCCCATGTTCGGATCATTCCTCAAAACATCCCAGGTCAAGAGCCCCTGGCTCATGCACTTCGACTGCGGCTCGTGCAACGGCTGCGACATCGAGACCCTGGCCTGCCTGACCCCGGTGTACGACGTGGAGCGCTTCGGCGTCATCAACGTGGGCAACCCGCGCCACGCCGACGTGCTCGTGGTCACCGGCACGGTGAACCAGCGCAACGCCGTGATCCTGAAGAACATCTACGACCAGATGCCCACGCCGAAGCTGGTCATCGCCATCGGCGCCTGCGGCTGCTCCGGCGGCGTGTTCCGCGAGGCCCCCAACGTCCTGGGCGGCATCGACAAGGTCATCCCCGTCGACGTGTACGTGCCGGGCTGCCCGGCCAAGCCCGAAGCCATCATGGACGCCGTGGTCGTCGGCCTGGGCAAACTCAAGGGCATTCTGGAGGCCAGCAAATGAGCATTGATGCAACGACCATCGCCCCGGCCAACCTGCTGGCCGAGGCGAGCAAACTCAAGAACGACGGCTACCGTTTCGTAACCCTGACCAGCGTGGAGCTGGACGAGACGAACATGGAGATCTTGTACCACTTCGACAAGAATCTCACCCTCAAGAACCTGCGCGTGCCGGTACAGAAGGGCGGCACGCTGCCCTCCATCTCCGGCCTGCTCTTCGGGGCCTTCCTGGTGGAGAACGAGATTCGCGACCAGTACGCCCTGACCTTTGACGGCCTGGTGCTGGACTACCAGGGCAAGCTCTACAGCGAAACCGCGCAGACCGCCGCCAGCTCACCCTTCTGCAAGTACCACGTCAAGGCCGAGCCCGATTCCAAGACCGGCTCCGAGCCCGGCATACAGCAGGAGGGCAAGTAAATGGCCCGCACAGTCATCCCCTTCGGGCCGCAGCACCCGGTGCTGCCCGAGCCCATCCACCTGTCCCTTGTGCTTGAGGACGAAAAAGTTGTCGAGGCCCTGCCCACGCTCGGCTACGTGCACCGCGGCCTGGAGATGCTCGCCGTCAAGCGCGACTACAACCAGATGATCCAGATCGTGGAGCGCGTCTGCGGCATCTGCTCCATGATCCACTCCCTGTGCTACTGCCAGGGCATCGAGGAAATGCTGGGCATCGAAGCGCCGCGCCGCGCCCGCATGCTCCGCGTGGTCTGGAGCGAGCTGCACCGCCTGCACAGCCACCTCTTGTGGCTGGGCCTGTTTGCCGACAGCTTCGGGTTCGAGTCCCTGTTCATGCAGCTCTGGAAGATCCGCGAGCGCGTCATGGACCTGAACGAGGCCACCACCGGCAACCGCGTCATCGTCTCGGTGAACGTGGTCGGCGGCGTGCGCACGGACCTGGACGAGGCCCAGGTGCGCTGGATCAAGGACACGCTGGTCGAGGTCGAGGCGTCCATCAGGAGCCTGCAGTCGACCATCATGAACGACACAACCGTGTGCAAACGCACCAAGGGCGTGGGCGTGCTGACCAAACAGGCCGCCTATGACCTGGGCGCGGCCGGCCCCATGCTGCGCGGCAGCGGCGTGGCCCAGGACATGCGCCAGCTGAAATACGCGGGCTTCGACGAGCTGGCCTTCGAACCCGTGGTCGAGACCGCCGGCGACTGCTGGGCGCGCTCCACCGTGCGCTTCCGCGAGTCGCTCCAGTCCATCGACCTGGTGCGCCAGGCCCTGGACAAGCTGGCCCCCGGCGACTTGGCCGTGAAGGTCAAGGGCAAGCCTGAGGGCGAGGTCATCACCCGCGTGGAGCAGCCCAGAGGCGAGTGCCTGTACTACCTCAAGGGCAACGGCAGCACCTTCCTGGAGCGGGTGCGCATCCGCACCCCGACCTTCGCCAACATCCCGCCCCTGGCCGCCATTTTGCCGGGGCTCGACTTCGCTGACGTGCCGGTGGTGGTCCTGTCCATCGACCCCTGCATCAGCTGCACGGAGAGGTAGAACCATGAAAATGCTGCCCACCGTCATCGCCAACCTGTTCAGCAAGCCCGCCACGCGGAACTACCCCTTCTTCGTGCGCGAGCCCTTTGAGCACGCGCGCGGCGAACTCATCAACGACATCGAACGCTGCATCTTCTGCGGCGCCTGCGCGCGCAAATGCCCGTCCCAGTGTCTGACCGTCACCAAGGACAAGACCGAGGGCATCTGGACCCTGGAGTTCTTCGCCTGCGTGGGCTGCGGGGTCTGCGTGGACGTGTGCCCCGTCAACTGCCTGTCCCAGAAGACCACCCACCGCCCCGTGGCCGTGGAGCGCGCGGTCATCACCCTGCGCGGAAAGCTGCCCGAACGGCCCGCCAAAAAGGACCGGCCCGACAGCATCGAGAAGACCGCCGAATAGACCCGGGGCCGGATGAAACACCACCGCGCCCGTCCGGCATTGTGCTGGGCGGGCGCGATTTTTATTTATGGGGGGTATGGCTCGGCCGATGCGGCCCTGGCCGGGCCGCCTGGAACTCGGCAGGCCGGGTTATCGGGACAGGCCAGAAGGACAACTCAGAAGGACGACCCAGAAGGATGGCGGATCAGAAGGGCAGACCAGCAGGGCGGACCACGCCGGGACAACGGTTCGGGACGACGGTTCAGGTCAACAGCACGGGTCACAGGGGTCAGGCTCGAGAATCAGAGCACCCGGCTGCGCTTTCAAGACCTTGCCCACCACCTGGCGGACCTCGGCGAGGCATCACCGACCCTTGGGATGCCTTGTGGCGCACTGGCTCGCCCCGGCCTTCAGGGTGGCGTGGATGCGCTCGATGAGGGTGGACCGGCCATGCTCGGCCAGATCCTGTTCGATGTCCTTGGCAGTGTAGCCAAAGCAGTGGCAGACGAGATCTTCCATGCTGCGCCCCCTATACCCCACTACAGTATCAATTTTCTTCGGCGCGGTACAGCGGCAAATTGCGGGCGTCCACCCCGCTCCTTGACGCCCAGGCCTGAGGCTCCTACACATTTGCTGCACCGGCCACGCAATCACGCAGGCCGAGCCCCCGGAGGCCTGCTTATGATCCTCGACGCCCTGGCCAACTGGCAGCTCTACTCCACCAGGCCCGCCTGGAAGCAGGCCTTTGCCTGGCTGCAGACCATCACCCCGGAGACGGCCCTGGGCGAGCACGCCATTGCTGGAGAGGGGTTGAGAGAGCGTGATATCTACGCCATCCTCTTCGACTTTGAGACCAAGAACCTGCTGGACACCACGCTGGAGGCACACCGCGTGTATGCGGACATCCACGTGCCCCTGCCCGCGCCCATGGGAGGCCCGGAGGTCCAGGCCCGCTTCGCCCTGGAGGAGCTGGACGAGAAGGAGCCCTATGCTGCGGCCAAGGACGCCACGTTCTTCCTCCACCCGGAGCGCTTCAACGCCCTGTTCACCCTGCACCCCGGCCAGTTCGCGCTGTACCTGCCCACAGATGCGCACTTGAGCCAGTGCAAGACCACCCCGGCCCCGCAGTCCTTGCGCAAGGTGGTGGTCAAGGTCCGCGCGGAGCTGCTGCTCCCGTGAGCCTTGTTCCGGAAAACCCGGCCCCGGCCAATCCGGCACAGGGCAATCCGGCACAGGGCAATCCGGCACTGGCCGCCCAGCCCAGCCTGCCGGACATCTTCCGCTGCTTTCTGCGCGTCGGGGCCACGGCCTACGGCGGCCCGGCCATGCTGCCGCTCATGCGCGAGCACATCCTGAAACGCGGCTGGCTCACGGACGAGGGCTTCAAGGTCGGCATCGCGGTCTGCCAGGCCGTGCCCGGCGGCACGCTGATGCAGATGGCCGCCTACACCGGCCTGGTGCAGCGCGGACTGCCCGGCGCGCTGGCGGGCTTCCTGGGCTTCGCCGTGCCCGCCTGCCTGCTCATCACCGGCCTCTCGGCCCTGTACCATGCCATGCAGGGCGTGGCCCTCACGACATCGGCCATGGCGGGCCTGTCCAGCGTGGTCCTGGGCATCATCGCGCTTGCGGTGTATGATTTCTGGCTGAAGTACGCGCACGGCCCGCGCCGCGTGGTCATGACCGGGCTGGCCTGCGTGCTGTTCCTGTACGGCGTCAGTCCGGCCTGGATCATCCTGGGCGCGGCGCTCATCGGGCCGGTGGTCTTCCGGGGCGAGACCGCCCCGCCCGTGGCCCTGCCCAAGGCCCCGGTGCACGTGCGCGGGGTGCTGCTGCTGGCGGGCGTCGCCCTGGCCTGGCTCGGGGCGACGTACGCCCTGGCCCCGCTGCTCTTCGACCTTTCGCTGTCCATGGCCAAGGCCGACCTCCTGGCCTTTGGCGGCTATGGCGTGTTCCCGGCCCTGTACCACGAGACCGTGGACCTGCACCACTGGATGAGCGCGGCCACGTTCATGGACGGCATGGCCCTGGCCCAGGTGACGCCCGGCCCGTTCATGCTCGGAGCCTGCTTCGTGGGCTACCACATTGGGGGCCTGCTTGGCGCGCTCACTGCCGGGATCTGGATCTTCACGCCCTCGTTCTTCATCCTCATGCTCACCGTGCCCAGCGCGGGCAGGCTGCTGGGCTGGCAGCCCTTCCGGCGCGCGCTCTCGGGCGTGCTCTCGACGCTGGGCGGGCTGATCCTGGCCGTGGGCATCCAGCTTGGCCGCAGCACGGACTGGTCCGGGCTCAAGGCGGCGCTCTGCCTGGCGGCGACCATCGCCCTGTGGAAGAGGGTGGACCCCATCTGGGTAGTGCTCTGCGGGATGGGCCTGGGGTTGTGGCTGCTGTGAGGACGCGGGCTGTTTTGATGTCTTGACGCCAGCTCGCTGATGCTGTTGGAATCTCTCACTGATACAGGCCGCTCTTTACGGCCACGGCCCAGCCAGAGACAACCCGGCACAAACCCGCGCACCAGCGCGACACGCGAGGCCCCCATGCCCTGCTGGAAATGTATAGTACACGGATGGCCAGACCCGCAGCCCGAGCGAAAAGGCCAAAAGTACTGCCTGTTCCACGCCCTGGCAGATCGCAAGGGCATGTCCGATGAGGACTTCAATGCCCAGGTCTTTGCGCGCATCGACGAATTCAAGGCAAAAGCCAAGACCTCCGACGCGGACGACATCTGCGACCTCTCCGGTACCATCTTCCCCGGCGACATTTCCTTCGAGGCGTATAGCGCAGGCATTTCCCTGCCGAGGATTTCCTTCGCTAAGGCCACGTTTCAGGGCAAGGCGGATTTCGATGTGGTCACGTTCAGCGGCCAGACAAATTTCAGAGAGACCATGTTCCGTGACGAGGCGTATTTCAGCGTGGCCGGGTTCAGTAAAACGGTGGATTTCAGCAAGGCCACATTTCTTGACGAGGTGGATTTCAGCGAAACTACATTCCGTGGCGAAGCGAATTTCAGTGTGGCCGAGTTCCGTAACGTGAGTTTATTTCGAATGGCCATTTTCATCAACGAAGCGAGTTTCAAAAAAACTAAGTTCAGCAACCAGACGAATTTTGAACAGGCCACCTTCAGCGGCCAAGCTGGTTTCGAAGCAGTGCAGGCCGAAAAGAACGCCCTGCGGATGCATTCTCTAAGCAAAAAAAGCCTGGCCAACCTCTACTTTTCCAGCATGGAGACGGAGTGCTTTTCCTTCAAGGGCTGCGACTGGCCGGACGGCGGGCTGTGGCCGGAGACGAAAGAAAAGCCGGACTACAAGGCCTGCGAGGAGCTGTACCGCAGCCTGAAGCAGAAGGCCGCCAGCGAGCACGACCAGCCCATGGTCTCCAAATGGCACTACCGGGAAAAGCTCATGGCCCTGGAGCAGATCAAGGCCAAGCGCGGCTGGAAAGCCCGCCTGGGCCTGACCGGGCTGTACTACTGGTGCAGCGGCTTTGGCGAAGACCCGGCCCAGGCCTTCCGCGTGCTGGCCGGGCTGCTGGGCTTCGCCCTGCTGGCGCTGTCCGGCCTCAAGCTCTGGGAGACAGGGCTTGGAAACCACCTACCGGACTGGGGCAAGATTCTAGAAATCCCGGCGGAGCTGCTAGGCCTCGTCCCCTTTGTCAAAACCGAGGCCAAGGCCTTGGCTA
>MGTN01000176.1:13213-15309 GCA_001799475.1 Desulfovibrionales bacterium GWA2_65_9
GCGGCGTGCTTGCTCCGGCAAAGGCCATCGTCACCAGCCTGCTGCACATCCTCTTTGCCGCGCAGATCGCCCTGTTCGCCTTTGCCCTGCGCAACCGCTTCCGGCGCTGATGCGAATCTGGCGGCGCTGCTGCGCCTGATTCCCGATGGACTTGCAGTCCTCGCCCACCTGTCCTATACAGCAGAAATGGAGAGTCCCGCCGGGCTCTCCGAACATCTGCCACAGGAGAACGCCATGGCCGAGCCAACCAAGTGGAACTGCCCCAAGTGCAAGGCTGACAACGGCCCGGAGTTCACGCACTGCCGCATGTGCGGCGAGCACAACCCGGCCCTGCCGCAGCTCAAGACCTGCGAGAAATGCGGGTTCAAGACGGAAAAGGACTGCTGCCCAAGCTGCAACAGCACCATGTTCCTGCAATTGTAGCAGGGCTGTAGCCTTAAGCGGCCGCCCTGCGCCAGGGGGCCAGGAGAGCCACGGCCACCAGGGCCGCAAGGGCTGCGCCAGCGCCGAAATGGAAGGCGCTGGCCGCTCCAAACGCGTCCCAGAGCACCCCGGCCAGAATGCTGCCGGTGAGCGTCATCAGGCCAACGCTCATCTGGAACAGCCCGATGGCCACCCCACGGGTGCCGGGCTGGGTCTGCACCGCCACCACCGCCTTGCCCACGCCCTCGGTGAGCCCCATGTACAGGCCATAGAGCGGCAGCAGCCACCAGATGCTGCTGGCGGTCAGGCTGCCCATGCCCAGATACACCCCGGCATAGATCACCCAGCCGCAGCACAAGAGCGGCCAACGCCCCAACCGGTCGCTCAGGATGCCGAGGGGATAGGCTGAGGCCGCGTACACCACGTTGAACAGGATGTACGCCAGGACCACCTGCATGTCGTCCAGGCCGAGGCCCTTGGCGCGCAGCAGCAGGAAGGCGTCGCTGCTGTTGGCCAGGGCAAAGAGCGCCAGGGGGATGATGGTGCGCCAGTACGCCGCTGGCAGGCTGCGCACGGTCTGGCGCAGGCCCGGGCGGGCCAGGGCGCTGGGGCCGACGCTGGGGTCAACGCTGTGTCCAACGCTGTGTTCAACGCTAGGGTCGATGCTGTGGTCAATGCTGTGTCCAACGCTCGGCTCAAGGTCAGCCTTCCCTGGCTGGGGAGCGCCTGTGGGCTTCGGACCGGGCATCGGGACGGGCATCGGGACGGGCATCGGGACGGGCTTCGGGCCGGGCTTCGGTGAAGGCTCGCGCAGGCGGAAGGTGAGCCAGACGGCCCAGGCGCCAGGCAGGGCCGCCAGCAGAAAGATGGTGCGGTAATTCCCCGGCAGCAGCCACAAGAGCCCCAACGCGGCCAGCGCGCCCACTATGGCCCCAGAGGTGTCCATGGCCCGGTGGAAGCCGTAGGCGCGGCCAGCCATGCGCACGTCGATGGCCTCGGCCACCAGCGCGTCGCGCGCCGTGGTGCGCAGCCCCTTGCCCAGGCGGTCCAGGCTGCGCGCCAGAAACACCACCGGCCAGGCAAAGGCCAGGGCCATGAGCGGTTTGGAGAGCGCCCCCAGGCCATAGCCCAGGCGGATGAGCGGGACCCGCTTGCCGGTCCTGTCGCTGTGCCAGCCCGAGGCCCCCTTCATGAGGCTGACCACGGCCTCGGCCACGCCCTCGATGAGCCCGAGCACCGCTGCCGGAGCGCCCAGGGCGGTGGAGAGGAACAGCGGCACCACGGGGTACACCATCTCCGAGGCGAAGTCCGTGAAAAAGCTGATCCACCCGAGCTTCCTGACCGAGTCGGGAAGCCCGTTGCCGTGTGTTGCGCCCATCCGGGCATCCGGGGAATTCTGGCTCATGCCGCCTCGTGGGGAGTTGTGCATGGCGCGAGGCTATAGCGCGCGGGCGCGGGCGTCAATATTGAGGTTGAAGACAGAGGGTGGGGGCAGGAGGTGGGAGTGGAAGCCGGGACTTATGTGCGTTCCACGCCGTGGACGCCGGGGCCCTCGCCAAGATGCTCACCGGAATGGTCGCCAAGGCGCTCGACAATGCGGCCGTCCTCGAGCACGAGGACCTGGTCGGCGCAGGACTTGAGCCAGTCCACGTCGTGGCTGGCGATGACCAGGG
>MGTN01000176.1:15335-18095 GCA_001799475.1 Desulfovibrionales bacterium GWA2_65_9
GTTCGCGCCAGGAGCGCGGGCCGAACTCCGCGAAATCAAGCCCCACCAGGGCCAGGGCCTGGGCCAGCAGGGCGTCCGGCGCGTCCAGGCCGCGCAGGCGCAGGCCGTAAGCCACGTTGGACGCCACCGAGCGTTTGAGCAGGCAGGTGTCCTGGCCCAGGAGCACGGCCCGGCGGCGCAGCACATGCCCGGCGCGCAGGGCCGCAGCGTCCACCAAGCGCCCGTCGAAGAACAGTTCGCCCGCACGCGGCGCGAGCAGGAAGCCGAGCAGCTTGAGCAGGGTGCTCTTGCCGCTGCCGTTGTGGCCGACCAGCCCCAGGATGCTCCCGCGCGCGATGCTCAGCTCCGGCACGTTAAGCACGGCCCCGTCGTATGCCGTGCCGCCATAACCGGCCTCCACGCCGCGCAACTGGTACAGCGGCGCGCTCATGCCCGGCCTCCGGCGTCCTGGTGGCCACCCTGATGGCCACCCTGATGGCCATTGGACCGGCCGCGCAGCAGCCCCACCAGCAGGTTCACCACCAGGGCCACGAGCATGAGCACGATGCCCAGGGCAATGCCCGTGGCGAACTCGCCCTTGCCGGTCTCCAGGGCGATGGCCGTGGTGATGGTGCGCGTGTGCCACTTGATGTTGCCGCCGACCATCATGGCGATGCCGATCTCGGACACGATGCGGCCAAAGGCCGTGGCCGCAGCCAGCGCCATGGCGAAACGCGCCTCGATGAGCGTGGCCAGGAGCAGCTGCCAGCGGTCCGCGCCCAGGGAGAGCAGGGTCTGGGTCAGGCGCGTGTCCGTGGACTCCACAGCCGTGGCGGTCATGGAGACGATTATGGGCAGGCCGAGCAGCGTGAGGCCGAGAGCCATGCCCGGCACGCTGAACAAGAGGCCCCACTCGCCCAGCGGGCCGCGCGAGGTCAAAAGCGCGTAGACCATGAGCCCGATGACCACGGTAGGCAGGGAGAGCATCCAGTCCACGAACAGGCGCGCGCCCCGGCGGCCGGGAAAGCGGAAATGCCCCAGGGCGAACCCCAGGGGCAGTCCCATGACAAGGCTGGCCATGAGCGCCAGGGCCGTGACGATTGCAGTGGTCCAGATCGCCGAAAAGGTCTCGGGGTCCAGCGCCAGCAAAAGCGCCACGGCCGTGGTCAGGCCCTCACTGAAGTAGTCCATATTCCTCCGCCAGGTGGCGGGCTGCCGCTACTTTGCGGCGTTGGGGGTGAACAGCGACTTGCCCTCGAGCTTGAAGTCGGCGATGGCCTGCTGTCCGGCCTTGGACAGGAACCAGGCCTCCAGCTTCCTGGCGGCCTCGTGCTTGATCTTGCTGCACTTGGGCGGAAGCAGGATGGTGCTGTACTGGTTGCGCAGGATTTTGTCACCCTCGGACAGGATCACCAGGCCGGACTTGCCGTGGTCCTTGGCCTCAAAGGCGATCCAGGTGCCGCGGTCGGCAAGGGTGTAGGCCCCGCGCTCGGCGGCCAGGCGCAGGGTCACGAGCATGCCCTGGCCCACGCCGATGTACCAGGACTCCTTGTCCGGCAGGGCCAGGCCGGAGCTCTTCCACAGGCCCTGCTCCATCTTGTGCGTGCCGGAGTCGTCGCCCCGGCTGGCAAAGGGCGCCTTGGCAGCGGCGATGGCCTTAAGCGCGTCGGCCACGCCCTTGCCCTTGATCCTGGCCGGGTCCTTGACCGGGCCGACCAGCACGAAGTCGTTGAACATGAACTCGTGGCGCGAGACGCCATGACCCTCGTCGATGAATTTCTTCTCCGCAGCCGGGGCATGGACCATGAGGATGTCCACGTCGCAGTTCTTGCCGTGCTCCAGGGCCTTGCCCGTGCCCACGGCGATCCAGCGCATCGTGAGGCCCGTGTCCTTCAGGATCTTGGGCACCAGGTTGTCCAGCAGGCCGGTGTCGGCGGTGCTGGTGGTGGTACCCACCAGAATGGTCTCGGCGGCCAGGGCCGCGCTGGCGAAAACGAACGCCAGAGCCAGGGTCATGAGGATGATACGTTTGCGCATGGGCTGCTCCTTATGCTTTTGGTGTGATTTTCACAAGGGTTGGGACTATTCGTACTGCTTGGCGTAGACCGCGTCGTTGTAGAGCGACGCGCCGTGCTCGGCCTTGCCGAAGTCGCCGATGATCTTCTGCCCGGCAGGCGAGCCCACGAAGCCGATGAACTTGGCGGCAATGGCCGCGCCCGGCGTCGCGCCCTCGGGCTGGCACAGGGTGTGGTAGGTGTTGATGAGCACCTTATCGCCCCGAAACAGGATGACGAGGTCCTTCATGTCCTTCTTCACGGCCACCCAGGTGCTGCTGTCGGTCATGAAGTAGCCCTGTTCGGCATCGGCGCGCTGGAGCACGGCCTTCATGAAGCCTTTGTGGGTGATGTACCAGCCGCCCGCCGGCCCCCCGTCTGGGAAGATGCCCGCCGCCTTCCAGATGGCCAGCTCCTTCTTGTGCGTGCCGGAGTTGTCGCCGCGCGAAAAGAACCTGGCCTGGGCCCCCGCGATGCGGGCGTAGGCGTCGGCGGCGCTCTTGGCCTGGGTGACTTGCGCCGGGTCCTTTCTCGGGCCGACGATGTAGAACTCGTTGGAGCCGATGAGCGCGTGGTTGGCGCCCCAGCCCTCGGCCAGGGCGGCCTTTTCCTGCGCCGGGGCGTGGACCATGATCATGTCCACGGACTTGGCCTTGAGCAGGTCCAGCGACTCGCCAGAACCGGCCTTGACCCAGTTCAGCCGGGCCTTCTCCTTCTGGCCGAAGGC
>MGTN01000176.1:18106-26860 GCA_001799475.1 Desulfovibrionales bacterium GWA2_65_9
CGCCAGCAGAACGGACAGAAAGACATATTTGCGCATGAAAAATCCTCCGGGTTGGTCAAATCTGACATATGCTCAAAAAAGCATATGTCACAAATGACACAACTCGCTGGAGGATGTAAAGGCCTGCGCGACTAGATCAAGCTACGGCACCGCGTTCACAACATGCTGCGGCTGGCCGGACAGGAAGGCCACGAGGTTTGCCGCAACCCCCGCCATGAGCCGGGTACGGGCCTCAAGGGAGGCCCAGGCCACGTGCGGGGTGATCAGGCAGTTCGGCGCAGACAAAAGCGGGTTGTCCGGCCGGATGGGCTCAACGCGCACAACGTCGAGGGCTGCCCCGCCCAAACGGCCGGAGCTGAGCGCGTGCGCCAGCGCGGCCTCGTCGACCAACTGCCCGCGCGCGGTGTTCACCAAACAGGCCGAGGGCTTCATGAGCGCGAGCAACCGCGCATCGACCAGGTTCTCGTTGTCTGCGGTCAGCGGGCAGTGCAGGCTGACCACGTCGGATTTGGCGAAGAGCTCGTCCAGCCCGGCAAAGGCGAAGGGCTGGTACGCGGGCGCGGGCTTGGGGCGCGGCACATGGGCCAGCACGTTCATGCCGAAGGCGTGGGCCAGCTCGGCCACGCGGCTCCCGATGGCCCCGAAGCCCACCACGCCGAAGGTCTTGCCCGCCAGCTCGACCACGGGCGCGTCCCAGAAGCAGAAGTCCGGCTGCGCGGCCCAGCGGCCCTCGGCCACGGCCCGGGCGTGGCGCGCGGTGTGGCTGAACATCTCCAGCACCACGGAGAGCACGTGCTGGGCCACCGAGGGTGGCGAATAGCCGGGCACGTTGCACACGGGGATACTGCGCCGCGCGGCCTCGGCCACGTCCACCACATTGTAGCCCGTGGCCAGCACCAGGATGCATTTCAGGTCCGGCAGGGCGGCGATGCTGGCGGCGGCGAGCACGGTCTTGTTGGTCACGAGCACGTCCGCGCCGCGTGAGCGCGTGAGCACCAGCTCCGGCGGGGTGCGGTCGTGGACGGTCAGTGTCCCCAGGCTGGCCAGGGCCTGCCAGGAGATGTCCTGGCCCATGGTGTAGCCGTCGAGCACCACCAGGCGCGGTCTTGCGGTCATGTCGAACCTCCTGCGGCGCGCTGCGCCAGAGGGTTTCTATCCCGCCAGGGCCGGGGCTGACAAGGTCCCGGACAAGCAGGGGTGGCCGGGCAACGGATCGGACGACGGATCGGGCAAAGGGGCGGACGCCCTTCTCTGCCAGGGTCAAACCCCCTTGACATTTCGCGGCAATCCGGTGAAATAGGGGCGCTTCGGCTCATCAGGCCGGGCAAAGAATCCATGGAGGTCTCACACATGTTCGGCGAACTCTTGAAAGACATGGCCCACAGCACCACCCAGGGCACCGTCGGTGTTTCCCTGATCTTCATCTACCTGGCCTGGATCATCATCGTGGCCCTCATCCGCATCAAGCAGGGCAAGGCCGAAGGCCACCACTAGGCACCACTAGGCCACGACGTGGTCGGGCGCCGGGAGCCTCTTCCGGCCTGGCTTTTGAAAATCGAAAGGCTGTCCGGGTCGCCGCGTGCGATCCGGTCAGCCTTTTTTTGTCCGCCCGCCCGGGCCGCAAATCCGCACCCCGGCAGCACCCGCCGAGCCAGACTCCGTCCGACATTCTTTGGGGCGGCCTGCTGCTGCGCCCTGTGGCAAGCCGGGTTGAAAGACCCGCTGCGCCCGGGCCGGAGGGTCAGCCCGCTGAGACGCTACGGCTATTTGTCGGCCCACTCCAGCTCCAGCGCCGCAAGCTCCTCGGGCGAGAAGGCCGGGGCGTCGAGCATGCCCGCGCGCCTGCGCTGGGAAAAGGCCTCGTAGAGGATCACCGCGGCGGCCACGGAGACGTTCAGGCTCTGCACCATGCCCTGCATGGGGATGTACAGCTCACTGGCCACGCCCTGCACCAGCTCCGGCGACGCGCCCCGGTGCTCATTACTCAGGATCACCGCCGTGGGCCTGGTGAAGTCGAAGTCGTAGAGCGGCCGCGCGGTGGCGGAAAAGCCGGTGCGGATGACCTGGACCCCGGCCTTGGCGAACTGCGCCAGCATCTCGGCTCCATCGTCGTGGCCCACGCGCTCCACCCACTTCTTGGCCGAGGCCGAGGACTTCTTGCCCAGTTCCGGCCATTTTTCGGTGGTGTAATACAGATGCACGCGAAAAAGACCAAAAGCGTCGCAACTGCGCAGGATGGCCGAGACGTTGTGCGGGTCCCAGATGTTGTCCATGACCAGGGTGAAGTCGCGCTGCCGCTTGGCCAGCACGCTTTTGATGCGCTCGGTGCGCTCAGGGGTGATGAATCCTCGCATGGGCGGGCTTCTACCCAGATCAGGCCGCCAGCGCAAGTATCCGCACCCATGGAATTTCCCTGTTGACTTGCGGCTGAAATATGAGATTCTACGTAATAATAGCAACATCCGCTGTCGTGGAGGAAATGTATGCGCGCACTCATCGCCGAGGATGAATTCCTTGGCCGCAAGGTGCTCTCGGCCTTTCTGAACACCCTGTTCGAGGTCGATGTGGCCGTCAACGGCCAGGAGGCTGTCGCGGCCTTCAACCTGGCCCATGCCGAGGGCAAGCCCTACAACCTGATCCTCATGGACATCATGATGCCCGAGATGGACGGCCTGGAGGCCCTGGCGAAGATCCGCGCCACGGAGCACGAGAAGAAGCTCCGGCCCCAGGTCAAGGTGCTCATGACCACGGCGCTCGACGACGCCAAGACCGTGATCCGCTCCTTCCACGACGGCGAGGCCGCGGGCTACATCGTCAAGCCCGTGCGCAAGGAAAAGCTCTTCGCCGAACTCCAGAAGATGGGCTTTGTCACGGAATAACCACCGGGAGCATTTTTGAGCGACGCCCTGACCGAGGAATTCTTCGCGGAAGTCAGCGACAAGTATTATCCCCAGGTTCTGGAGGGCCTGGAGCATCTTGGCGCGGGCGATGTGGCCGGCGGCATCGAAATACTCTCCCGGCCCCTGCACACCATCAAGGGCGTCACCGGGTTCATGCCCGGGTTCGAGTCCGCAAGCGGCTTCACCCACAAGGTGGAGAGCTTCCTCAAGAAGCTCCAGGCAGGCTCCCTGCCCCACAGCGCAGACAACATCTCCCTGGCTGCCCACGGCGTGAACTCCATCTTTGCGGTCATCGAGCAGATCCGCGATGCCGGCGCGCCCGACCAGGACGAGATGGACGCAGTAACCGAGGTGCTGGCCGCTGCCAGCGGCGAGGGCAGCGGCGCCTCCTGCCCGGCGGCACGCTGCCTCACGGTCGAGCAAGAGCAGGACTGCGCCGTGCTGCGCGTCACGGCCCCGCGCATCCACCGCAAGCACCAGCGCGACCAGATCGTGGGCGCCATCATCACCCAGCCCCAGGAGACCCCCGTGGTGCTGGACGTCAGCCTGGTCAAGACCTTCGGCTCCAGCGCCTGGGAGGACATCTCCACCCTGGCCGGACATTGGAGCATCAGCGTGCGCGGGCTTGCCGGCGCCGCGCGCGAGACCTTCCACGCAGGCGGCATGGACGCGCTTCTGGCCGTGCTGCCAGCGCAAGCCGCAGCCGGGGAAGCCTTGTGAGAGAGATCGTCGCCCAGTGCGTGGAGCCCATGGAGGACAAAGTCCTCCTGCTCGAGGAGGGCCAGCCCGGCCCCGAGGCCGTGCGCGAGGCCCTGGACATCCTTGGCCTGACCCACCTGAAGCTGGGCTCGGCCCAGGTCACCGCCCTTTTGGACATGTTCGCCGACGGCATCACCCCGGTGAGCGAGGAGCTGGTCACAGCGCTGTTGCGCATCTGCGAGGCCCACCGGAGGTTCCTGCTGACCCTGGCCGGAGTCCTGGACCAGCCCCGCGCCGCCAGCCCGGCACCCCAGCCCGCCCCCCAGCCCGAGCAGATGTCCGCAGCAGCGGCAACCCCGGCAGAGCTCGCCCTGGCCGAATCCGCCCTGACGGAATCGGGCCTGACGGAATCGGGCCAGGCCGACCCGGACCAGCCCAGGGCCGCCACCCCGGAGGACGCCGACAAGCAGGCCGAGCAGGCCGTCCAGGCCAGCAAGCAGAGCATCACCAGCATCCGCGTGCCCACCGAGCGCCTGGACAACCTGATCGAGTTGGTGGGCAAGCTCATGGTCACCTTTGCCGTGCTCTCGCAAAGCGGCACGCGCGGGGCCACCCTCTCGGCCTCCACCCTGGCCGAGCTGGACACGGTCATCACCGGCCTGCAGACCCAGGTGGACGCCATCCGCCTGGTGCCCCTGCGCCAGATCTTCCTGCCCATGAACCGCTTGGTGCAGAGCCTCGCCCAAAAGATGCAGAAGAAGGTGCGTTTCACCATCACCGGCGACGAACTGGCGCTGGACAAGACCATCGTGGAGTGCCTGAACGAGCCCCTGGTGCACCTCTTGCGCAACGCCCTGGACCACGGCCTGGAGTCCCCGGAGGAGCGCACTGCCGCTGGCAAGGACGAGACCGGCAGCGTGAACCTCACGGCCTGGCGCAAGGGCGAGAGCGCCTTTGTGGAGGTCTCGGACAACGGCCGGGGCATCAACGCCGCACGCGTCCGCGCCAAGGCCGAGGAGCGGGGCATGCTGGAGCCCGGCGCGGAGATGACCGAGGCCGAGACCATCCAGCTCATCCTGCAATCCGGCTTCAGCACCGCCGAGAAGGTCACCGACGTCTCGGGCCGGGGCGTGGGCATGGACGCCGTGGCCAACGCCGTGCGCACCACCCTCGGCGGCGACATCAAGATCGAGAACCTGCCCGGCGGCGGCTCGGCCTTCACCCTGTCCATCCCGCTGTCGCGCTCGGTGAACGAGGGCATCGTGGACGCGCTGGTCTGCCGCGTGGGACCGGAGACCATCATCCTGCCCTCGCGCGACGTGCTCGAAATCTTCGCCCCGCACGAGGCGGACGTCGTGAGCCTGCCCGACGGCGGCGAGACCGTGAGCGTGCGCGGCCAGATCTACCATCTGCTGCGCCTGTGCCGCCACCTGGGCCTGGATGAGACCGACACGGACGTCACGCACGGGCTCATCGTCACCGTGCGCATGGGCGAGGTCAGCGCGGCGCTTTTGGTGGACGAGGTGCTGCGCCAGCAGCAGGTGGTGGTCACGGGCTTCACCGTGCCCGTGCACGAGATCTACGACCTGCCCATCCTGGGCTTCGGTATGATGGGCGAAAGCGACGCCATGGTGCTGGACATCGAGAAGCTGCTGGGCAGCCTCTCGGCCCAGCCGGACGCCTGACCGGACGCCTGACCGGACGGCTGCGGCCCTCGCCCCGGCCTCGGGCCCGTCCGTCCTTACCCCGGCGAGGTTTGCGCCGCCAGGAATCCAGCCGCCCTCCGCTCCCCCCGCCCCCCTGCGCCATCAAGCCCCTGCGCCATCAAGCCCCTGCGGGAGATGCGCGCCCTGAGGGGATACGCCCAGGGCGGCGCTCTCGGATTGCCGCTCTCGGGTCAGCGCTCACGGGTCGGCGCTTCAGGCCCCAGCTTGACACCCCCGGCGGGCCGGACTAACAGACATCACGTTCGGTGCCCGCAAGGGCGAAGAGGGAATCCCGTGAAATTCGGGAGCGGACCCGCCGCCGTGAGCCCCGCAAATAGTCGGCCCCCGCGTGTGCCACTGGGAGAAATCCTGGGAAGGCCGGGGCCGATGGGGTGAGTCGGAAGACCTGCCGGACGTTGTGTCATTGCTTCTCGTCGGCAACGAGGGCTTTTGTCCGACGGGACATATCGGGGACGAATACGGGCATCCCTTTCCGCCTTGAGCGCGGGAAGGGATTTTTTTGCGTCCCCGCACCAGCCCCTCCATATTCGGGGGTCCAACATGCGTTTCTCTGCTTCCGCTTTTGTCCTGCGTCTCCTCCTCTCGGCCTGCGTCGCGCTCGCCCTGGCCCTGCCCCTGGCCCTGCCACTGGCCCTGCCCAATACGGCCCAGGCCGCACACAAGGCCAAGGCCCCGGACAAGCGCGGCATCCTGCTTGTGGCCTTCGGCACCAGCGTGCCCGAGGCCGCGAGCGCCATCGACGCCCTGAAACAGCAGGCCGAGGCCGCCTTTCCCGGCATCCCCGTGCGCCTGGCCTATTCGTCCAGGATCATCCGCGACAAGATCGCCCGCGAGAATCCTGGAGACGCAGGCGCCGTCAAACGTTCCCCGGCCCAGGTCCTGGCCGACATGGCCGCCGAGGGCTTCACCGAGGTCGCCGTGCAGTCCCTGCACGCCATCCCCGGCCGCGAATACTCCGACATCAAGGCCACGGCCGAAGCCTTCCAGGCCATGCCCAAGGGCATCAAAAAAGTCAGCGTGGGCCGGCCCCTGCTCTACGGACACGCGGACATCGCCAGGGCTGCCGAGGCCATCCTGCTCTCCCTGCCCAAGCACAAGAAGGGCGAGGCCGTGCTGCTCATGGGCCACGGCACGGACCACCCGGCCAACGCCGCCTACGCCGCGCTGCAGCTGGCCCTGTGGAAGCAGGACAGAAGCGTCTTCATCGCCACCGTGGAGGACACCCCCGGCCTGGACGAGATCATCCCCACGCTCAAGGGCCAGGGCGTGCGTCTGGCGCACCTCGTGCCGCTCATGAGCGTTGCTGGCGACCACGCCCTGAACGACATGGCTGGCCCGGACAAGGACTCCTGGGCCTCCAGGCTCAAGGCTGCGGGCATCGCCAGCACCCCCGTGCTGGTGGGCCTGGGCAGCCGCCCGGCTGTGGCCCAGTTGTGGATCGACCACCTGCGCGATGCGGTGCAGGACCTGAGCACGAAGGAACTCGGCGACTAGCATGACGGGCAAGGCCAGGGATAGCCGCGCGCCGGGGCGCATATTGAGGGCCAACACCCTCTGGCCCCAAAGCCTCTGGATAGGCATCATCTGCGCGGCCTCCCTGGCCTCCGCCGTCATCGCCTGCGGCCTGGGCAGCTTTCCCAGCCCGCCCGCCGAGACCCTGCGCGCCCTGGTCCACGCGCTGGGCCAGGCCATCGGGCTGCACATGGGACAGCCCGTGGACCCGGCGCTGTCCGTGGTCGTGGTGGACATCCGCCTGGCGCGCGTGGCCCTGGCCTGGCTCACCGGGGCCTCCCTGGCCACGGCTGGCTGCGTGTTCCAGGGCGTGCTGCGCAATCCCCTGGCCGACGCCTTCACCCTCGGCGTGTCCGGCGGCGCGGCCTTTGGCGCGTCCGTGGCCATCATCTTTGGACTGGCGGGCGGCGCGGCCATAAGCGGTTTGGGCGGCAGCACCGGCATCCTGCCCCTGTTCGCCCTGGCCGGGGCGCTGTTGGCCCTGGCCGCAGTGCTGGCCCTGGGCCGGGCCGGGTCCGGTTCAATGGGCAACATGCGCCGGGAAACGCTCGTGCTGGCTGGCATCGTGGTCTCGACCTTCCTGTCCGCGCTCATTTCGCTCTTGAAGAGCCTGGACGAGGAGAGCGTGGCCAGCATCGTCTTCTGGATCATGGGCAGCTTCCAGGGACGCGGCTTCGAGCATGTGCGCCTAGCCCTGCCGTACATGGCCGTGGGCCTGGGCCTGGTGCTCTGGCGCGCGCGGGAGCTGGACCTGCTGGCCCTGGGCGAGGGCCAGGCGCGGCTGCTCGGCCTGGACGCCGGGCGCTCGCGGCTGTGGCTGCTCATCGGCGCGAGCCTGCTTTCCGGCGCGGCCGTGGCCGTCTCCGGCGTCATCGGCTTTGTGGGGCTGGTGGTGCCGCACCTGCTGCGCATGGTCATCGGCGCGGGGCACCGGACCCTGCTCCCGGCCTCGGCCGGGCTCGGCGGGCTCTTGCTGCTCTGGAGCGACGTGCTGGCGCGCAGCATCCTGCCCGGCGGCGCGGAGCTGCCCGTGGGCGTGGTCACGGCGCTCATCGGCGGGCCGTTCTTCTGCCTTCTTTTGGGCCGGAATTCCCAGGGGGGCGCATGATCCGCGTCACGAATCTGCGCGTCAGCTACGGCACCTCGAGAGGCGGCCGGGAGGTGCTGCACGGCATCGACCTACATGTTCCGCGCGGCCAACTGGTGGGCCTGCTCGGCCCCAACGGCTCGGGCAAGACCACGCTCATCAAGGCCCTGGCCGGGCTTTTGCCAGCGGCCTCCGGGCGCATCGAGATCGCGGGCGCGGACATCGCCAAGCTCTCGCACCGGGAGCGGGCGCTGCGCCTGTCCTGCGTGATGCAGCACGTGGAGGCCCCGGCCGGCTTCAGCGTGCGCGAGCTGGTGCTCATGGGCCGCTTCGCGCACACCGGGATGCTCGCAGGCTACGGCCCGGCGGACCATGCCGCCGCCGAGGCCGCGCTCAAGGACGCCCGTGCGTTGGACCTGGCCGAGCGCCAGGCCGCAGAGCTTTCCGGCGGCGAGATCCAGCGCGTGCTGCTGGCGCGCGCCCTGGCCCAGGGCCGGGAGCTGCTGCTCCTGGATGAGGCCGTGTCCGCGCTGGACATGGCCCGGCGGGTCGAGGCATACGACCTCCTCGCAACGCTAAACAAAGGCGGCAGCACCGTCCTCTCGGCCCTGCACGACCTGAACCTGGCCGCGCTGTACTGCCCGCGCCTGGTGTTTTTGAAAGCCGGGCGGATCGCCCTGGACGGCCCAACCGCCGAAATATTTACGGAAACGAACCTGAAGGACCTCTATGAAACGGACATCCGCGTTGCGGCGCACCCAGTCACCGGCGCGCCCCAGGCGCATCTGGTGCCTGGCGCTTCTGCTGCTGCTCTGGGCTGAACCGGCCC
>MGTN01000176.1:26967-28334 GCA_001799475.1 Desulfovibrionales bacterium GWA2_65_9
ATCCTGGACGGCCTGGGCCGCGCCGGGGCCATCGTGGCGCGCACCAACGCCGACCGGCTGCCCGCCAGCATCATGCGGCTGCCGGTCATCGGCACGCACATGCGCCCGAACATCGAGGCTGTGCTGGCACAAAGGCCCGACCTAGTGCTCCAGTTGGCGGGCCGCAAGGAGGCCTCGCTGCCTGTGGAGGCGCTGCGCAAGCACGGGCTCAAGGTGGCCGTGTTCCACGCCTCAACCTTTGCCGAGCTGTTCAGCGTCATCCGCCGCGTGGGCCTGCTCACCGGCTCCGAGGAACAGGCCGAGGTCATGGTGCGCGGGCTGGAAATGCGGCTTACAGCCCTCGACAACAAACTTTCAGCCAGCGCGGACAATCGTACGTCCAGGCCGCGCGTGTTCTTCGAGGTGCGTTCGCCGAACATGCTGGCCGCCGGGCAGGCCGGGCTGGTGGGCGAGATCATCCGCCACGCCGGGGGCGTCAATTGCGTTGCGGACAAGGCCAAGTTCGCGCGCTTGAGCGAGGAGGAGGTCATCCGCCTGATGCCTGAGGCCTACCTCATCCAGCGCGGCCCCATGAACCCGGCGCCGCTGCCGCTGGACAAGCGCCCACGCCTGCGCGCCATCCCCGCAGCCTTAAGCGGCAAGGCCTGGTTTGTGGACGAACAGAAGTACTCGCGGCCCGGCCCGCGCAATGTCGATGCGGCGGAAGAGCTGGCAGGCCTGCTGCACCCCGAAATCAAGAGCCCGGCCCCCAAGGTGCCGACCTCCAAGCACAAGGACACCAAATGACCCGCCCCGGCACACAGTATGGCACCCTCTACGGCATTGGCGTCGGCCCCGGCGACCCGGAGCTCATCACCCTGAAGGCCGTGAACCGGCTCAAGAAGGTTGATGTGGTCTGCGTCGCCGCATCCACCAAGAACGACTTCTCGCTAGCCCAGAGCATCGCCGCGCCGCACCTGCGCCAGGGTGTTGCGATCATCCGCCTGGACTTCCCCATGACCCGCGACGAGGACGTGCTGGCACAAGCCTGGCGCGCCAACGCCGACACCGTGGCCGGACTGCTGGCCCAGGGCAAGGACGCGGCCTTCCTGACACTCGGCGACCCGCTGACCTACAGCACCTTCGGCTATCTGCTGCGCACCCTGAACGGCCTGTTGTCCGAGATCCCGGTCGTGGTCATCCCCGGCATCACCAGCTACCAGGCGGCGGCGGCGCATACGAACCGGGTGCTGGCCGAGAGCGGCGAAAGCCTGGCCGTGGTTTCCGGCGTGGCCCAAGAAGCCGAGCTGGAGCGCATCCTGTCTGCAGCGGATTCCGCAGTGATATTGAAAGCCTACAAGAACATGCCGACCATCCGCCGGGTGCTG
>MGTN01000176.1:28369-29481 GCA_001799475.1 Desulfovibrionales bacterium GWA2_65_9
GACAATCCCCGGCCAGGCAGCAAATGGGGAACGCACGAACGGACAAGGCGGAGCATGAGCGAGTATCTCAACACCCTGCTGGCCCATCTTGGGCGCGGCGAGCCCCTGGTGCAGGCCACCATCCTGGCCGCTCTGGGCAGCACCCCGCGCTCGGCGGGCAGCCGCATGCTGCTCGCGCCGGAAGCGGACGGCGTTCGAATCCTCGCGGGCACCGTGGGCGGCGGGCTGGTGGAGGCCCAGGTCATGGCCCGCGCGACCCACATTATGGACAGCGGCGGGCGGTGCGCGGAGCGATGTGCCGGGCGGTGCGTCGAGCAGTTCGACCTCACGGGCGAGCTGGCCGCCGGTGCGGACATGATCTGCGGCGGGCGGCTCTGCGTCTTCCTGGAACGCCTCGGACCCGGCGACCTGCCCCTGTTTCGCCGCCTGGCGCTGGCCCTGCGCCAGGGCCAGCGCTGCCTGCGGCTGACGCCCCTGGCGCACGGCCCGGCGAGCCTGCTCCTGCCCAAGGGCGGATGTTTTAGCGGCGAATGTTTCGGGGGCGAATGCTTCGGCGCAGAAATCGACGGGGAGCTGGCGCTGGAAGCTTGGCGCGCGGGCCAGGGCAGCGCCGCCTCCATGGTCCTCACTGCCCGCGGCCAGGACTACGCCCTGGAGCCGTGGGCCGCAGCCAGCCCGCTCTGCATCTTCGGCGCGGGGCATGTCTCCCGGCCCACGGCGCAACTGGCGGCCATGCTCGGCTTCCGCGTCACGGTGCTGGACGACCGCGCCGACTTCGCCAGCGCCGAGCGCTTTCCCCAGGCCCAGCCCAGGGTCCTGGACTCCTACGCGGACTGCTTTGCGGGCCTGCCCACCGGGCCGGAGACCTTTGTGGTCATCGTCACGCGCGGGCATCTGCACGACGCCGAGGTGCTGGCCCAGGCCCTGCGCACCAGCGCCGGATACATCGGCATGATCGGCAGCCGTTGCAAGCGCGACGCCGTGTACGCGCGGTTGCGCGGCCAGGGCTTCAGCGAGGCGGACCTGGGCCGGGTGCGCTGCCCCATCGGGCTGGCCATCGGCGCGGAAACGCCCGAGGAGATCGCCGTGAGCATCAGCGCCGAACTGGTCGC
>MGTN01000177.1:0-6845 GCA_001799475.1 Desulfovibrionales bacterium GWA2_65_9
AAGTCCGCCCCGGACCTGGGCAAGGTCATCACCGACTCCATCAAGGCCTCCAACCAGTTCCTGGTGGTCACCTGGGCCGCCATCAGCTCCTTCAACTACCTCAAGATGGGCCGCCTGGTGCTGCCCCTGGCCATCAGCCTGGGCCTGGGCTCACTGATCGGCGCCTGGGGCGCTCAGGAACTCTCCGCCGGCAAACTCGACTTCAAGTCCTACCAGGGCTACTTCGGCCTCTTCGTCCTGGTCCTGGGCTGCTGGCTCCTGTACGAGACCACTCCGGGCGCCCAGAGCAAAAAGAAGACCGCCAAGGAGGCCGCCAGGGCCTTTGAGGAAATCGTGCGCAAGCAGAAGTGCGGCGAAAGCACGGAAGGCTGCCACATCGGCCTGTCCATCCAGAAGTTCACCTTTTCCACCTGCGAGTTCAACTTCTACGGCGTGCCCTTCAAGTTCAACCCGCTCCTGCCCTTCCTGGGCGGCGTCGTCATCTCCGCTGCGGCCGCCTTCCTGGGCGTGGGCGGCGGCTTCCTGCTGGTGCCCTTCCTGACCAGCGTGACCCAGCTGCCCATGTACCTGGCCGCTGGCACCTCGGCGCTGGCCGTGCTCGTGGGCATGGTCACCAGCATCATCACCCTCATGACCAAGGGCACCCCCATCGAGTGGACCCTCATCGGCACTGAGCTGGCGGGCATCACCTTGGGCTCCGTCGTCGGCCCCATGACCTCCAAGTACCTCTCCGACAAGCTGATGAAGCGCATCTTCATCGTGCTTTCGTTCTACATCGGCGTGGGCTACCTGCTGGCCGGCTTCGTCGGCATCAAGATCCCCGGGGTCTAGACGCCACACCCGACATCCTGGCCGGGCTCCCGCACGGGAGCCCGGCCTTCCCTCAACCGGGTGCCCGCCCCCTAGAATAATTATGACCCCCTTCCAAGCCGTCGACGCCCTCCTGATCGCACCCTTTAGGGTTCTTCCGAACCCCGAGGCCGGATTCTATTTCGGCGTCTGCGTGCTGGCCCTGGGCAGCGCGGCTCTCGGCTGGGCCAGCAAGGCGCTGGTGGCCCACGCACACCGGGTGCGCCGCACGCGTGAGGACGGCGAGGCCAAGCGCCGTAGCGAGTTGTCCTTCCAGGCCCTGAAGATGAACAACAAGGACGCCTACCTGGCCCAGAACCACCTGGCCCAGGAGCACTATGGCAACGCCCTGGCCCTGTCCGCCGGACGCGGGGCCGCCCTGCTCTGGCCGGGCATGATCGTCCTGGCCTGGCTGTCCTGGCGCTTCGAAGGCGTGTCCATGCCCTACCTCTGGGACAGCGCCGGTACAGTCAGCGTCTTTTTGCCGCCGTACATTGCCGCCCTGTGGGCGCTCTCGCGCCTGGACCCCAAGCCAACCAACCCCTATGCCCCCTGAGCACCGCTAACGGGAAAAGCCCATCAGCGCCTCGTCCACGACGTCGCCGAGGCTGGCCAAGCCGGAATTGACCACATCACTGGCACCACCGTCCCCCCCAAGTTCGCCACGACGGACGCATTGACGCCCAAGAGGCCCGAAGAGTCCATATTCGAGGACTGGACGAGGGGGTGTGGTGGCCAGGGCGGTGGAGGGATCCGACTGGCTGGGCGAGGAGCCTCCCGAAGAACCGGGGAACCGGCTTTTGAATCCGGAAGCTTCGGAATACGGTTAGAAAGATGCTTTAAGGGCAAAGGAAAAGGGACCTAGATTTTCATCTAAGTCCCTTAATTCTTTCTGGTAGCGGGGGCAGGATTTGAACCTACGACCTTCGGGTTATGAGCCCGACTCAAAGAGATTCCTAACCTTTCCTAAATTGATTCTTTCAGATTTAACTTCATTTATTTCAGTTGACTCCTTGCAAAACGTTCGGGTATTTAACCCGTATCCTGATTAACATTCTTTCGCATTTTTTACGCTTCAGATTAGGAATAGGTTAGGAATTTGAAACATATTTTTATTCTTATTTACAGTCTGTTGTAGCTATTAGCAGCCAAATAGTAGGGGGCGAAATGAGCGCCAGATACAAACGCGTGGACCCCAAACGATGGCCAGGCGTCTATTGCTATACCAGCTTGGAGCGCAAGCACGAGGGTAGGCCTGACGTTTGTTATGTCACCGCCTACAAGCTGGACGGCAAGCTCCGGTGGGAGAAAGTCGGCTGGAAATCCGAGGGCTATTCTCCGCCGATGGCGGCTCAGGTACGCGCTGAGCGCATGAAACAGATTCGCCACGGCGAAGAGGTTAAAACATCCAAGGAAATTCAGTGCGAAAACCGGGCGAAGAACCGGGCTGTCGCTGAAATCGCCGAGGCGTACTTTCATTCGAAAGGGGACAGTCTCAAGGGTCTGACCACGGACCGCAACCGTTGGGAGAAACACCTCCTGCCCCTGGTGGGCGAGCTCCCGGCAGGCAGGCTGTCAGAGCTCGACATCACCAGGGTCAAGCGCGCCATGCAAGGCCACGCTGCTGCCACGGTCTGGAACGCCCTGGAACTCCTGCGCCGTATCGTAAATTTTGGTGCCCGCACGGGTTACTGCCCTCCCCTTACCTTCGTCATCAGCATGCCCCGCAAGGACAACGAGGTGGTGGAGTACCTGTCCCGTGAGGAAGCCGCGCGTCTCCTCCAGGTGCTTGAGCAATGGCCCACACAAGAGGTGCCGCGCATGCTCAAGCTGGCCATGTTTACCGGAATGCGCCGGGGCGAGATATTCAAGCTCCAGGACCGCGACCTGGATTTCCACGCCGGGTTCATCACCCTCCGCTCCCCCAAGGGCGGCAAAACCGTCTCCGTGCCCATGAATCCTGTTGCCTGTGACATACTGAAGGCCCAGACAGCATGGCGCGACGAGCGCTTTCCCGGCAGTTCCTATGTCTTCCCCGGCAAGGGCGGCGGGCTGCGCACAGACTCCAACGCCGTGGACCGCATCAAGCTGGCGGCTGACCTGCCCAAGGAATTCCGTATCTTCCACGGTCTGCGGCACCACTACGCCGTCACCCTGGCCAACTCCGGCAAGGTGACGCTGGACATGATCGGTGAGCTCCTAACCCACAAGAGCGCGGCCATGACCAAGCGCTACGGGCAGTTCCTGCCGGACACGATCAAGGAAGCAGGGAATCTCGCGGCGGAGCTCATTCAGGCAGCGGCGCAGCCTGTTGCCAAGCCAGACGAATTTACCCCATCATGACGGACGTGACCACTTGTCACCTTTTCTCTCGAGCTCACCGGACCACAGCATATCTGCCTTCTCTCGCCAACAAGAAGGGAATCGGGCCTGACAACCATCCGCTCAGATCTACCCCAATCAGATACACCTCCTTCTGCGCCGTTTGGATGCCTCAAAAACCATATCATTCTGACCCACCACAGACGACTGCCTGGGTCGGCATGACCCGCAACCTTTGCGCGCACGTTGGAACCGCTTGCGTAACTCGCGGACACGCGTGAAGCCTGCCCCACAATAACCTCATTATTTCAATAAGATGATGATTGAATCCGCCAGCATTCACTTGGTGCAGGCGCGACGCGGCATGCTGGTCCCCTTCTTGCTCATAGGGTTAAACGCCACGCGCTGAGACCTCTCCCAGAGAGCAGGCCAATGGAAGCACGCTTCCGCTTGCAGCATTGTCGCCTGGGAGTAAGTACACACGTTCTATTGTTGAAGAGTTGCAGCATGGACAGGGCCATATAATCGAAGTCTGGGCACAGCGGGCGTTGCCAGCCTGCATCACTGTGCAAAGCAGATTTGAATGTATGCCCGGGGCGATGCCCTGCTGGAGGCTTTCGCCAATGCCATGACATGTGCAACGAGGCTGGGCCAGCCGGGCGCGCAGTGAACAGTGCGGACTTGGGAATCACTACGTGCGGGGCTGCGGCGGGCCGCTGATTCCGCAACAGGAAGGTTTCTTTTGGAGGGGGAGCATGCCTGCCATGCACGTCGGAACAATAATAACCCAGGACACAAAAGGAGACAGGGGGATGAAACGGGCTCTACTTTTCTTGCTTGCATTCTTTGCCATGACAACCGCCACGGCATTTGCAGGTTCCGGCCACTACGGAAGCGGCGGCGAAGGGCTGCAGGCCGCAACCATGCCGCCTCCGGGGCTCTACTGGAAAACATACGTTACCTATTACAACTCCTCAGACAATCGCGACAGGGACGGCCACAAGGCGAACGGGGACTTCAGCCTGAACGCGGCCTCCCTCTCAAACCGTATCATCTACTCTTCAGACATTGAGTTGCTGGGGGGCAATCTCGTCATGGATGCCGTCGTCCCGATCAGCTATACGGACATCTCCACGAAGAACATCGGCGCCGCTTCCTACAGCAAGAACAAGTCCGGGGTCGGGGACGTCATCCTGGAGCCGTTCATCCTGGCCTGGCACGGGGCATGGTACGACGCCCTCATTGCCGCCGCCGTATTCCTGCCGACCGGCGACTACAACATGAACAACCCTGCCAGCATCGGCAAAGGCTACACAACCTTCATGCCGTCCGTCGGAGGCACGGTCTACTTGGATGCGGAAAAGACGTGGCACGCCTCCATCCTTGCGCGATATGAGATGCACACCGAGCAGGACCAGACGCATATCACCCCCGGGAACGACTTCCACTTCGAGTGGGGCGCGGGAAAGAAGTTCGCCGACATCTACAACCTCGGCCTTGTGGGCTACTGCCATTGGCAGGTCACGGACGACAGCGGAACAGGCGCTACCGACGCCCGCAAGCAGGTGTACGCCCTTGGGCCGGAGTTCAACTTCGCCATCCCCAGCTACAACACGAGCATCGCCGTGCGGGTGCTCAAGGAATTCGAGGCCCAGAACGCTCCTCAAGGCGTCCTGGGCGTGCTGACGGTCACCAAGGCGTTTTAGGGACCGTACGCCTGGCATAGCGGTGCAAGAAGAATGGCCGTTCAAACCAGAGATGACTTCATGCCGAGCCGGGGCGGTGAGCGTACAGCTCACCGCCCCATTTTTGAGGCACAGGCAAGCCGCGCCGCAGGTGCCTGAAGCCGCCTTCGACGCGGCGAAACCTCAGACAACAGCATGCCCCCACCAAAACAGAAGTGTGGGCCCGTGCCCTCGGCCTCTGCCTGTACCTTCGCCCTGATTTCCTTGTTGCCCTGCGGCAGACTTGAAACCATCCTGTGAACGGCTCTGTCCCTCCACTTCAATACGCCACGACGCCCCGCCTACCCCCGCTTTTGCATCCATGCTCCGGCAACGGCGCGAGGAGCCCATCCCCACGCATGAAACCGGCGGTCTGGATGAGGCTTTCCGGCGGCCTTCTCGATGGGGACGCGCTCCCCCTGCCATGACGTCCGGCGCGCTCCAAGAACCATGGCTTTGAGGCCCCTTCCCCGCAGTTCATCCCATATCATTCTGACCCCGTGCCTTGTGCCGTCTGGGTCAGCATGACCCACAACATGAACGCGTACGGTGGAAATCCCCTGCCGGACTCGCGGACACGCGCAAACGTTGCCATGTAATAGCTGTTTTATTACAATATGTTGGAAGTATATTGCGTCAGCAGCCCACTTGAAACAGGCACTGCGCGACATGCTGGTCTTCTTCTTGCTCATAGAGGGAGACTGCCACGCGCAGAGACCTACATCAGAGAGGAGGCCATTGTGAGCAAAAATCTGCTTGAGCGATTTCAGGGAGCATGCACGGAGAAGGAACCCGAAGCCCAAATCCAGGATTCCGGTCCGGAGAAACAGGGGGGCCTGAGCCGCAGAACCATGCTTCGGGTTTTGGGGTTTCAGGCTGTGGCCGGCGTGGTTGCCGCCACTGCCTTCGCCGCCCCCAAGAACTTCAACCCCAAGCACTACAACCGGCAGGTAACGCCTGACCAGCTGCCCAACAGCAGGGCCTGGATCACCACCAACCCAACGCAGTGCGTGGGCTGCCGCACCTGCGAGATCGTCTGCTCCCTGTCCCACGACGGGGCCTGCCAGCCGTCCTTGAGCCGCATCAACACCACCTACGACCCCACGAAAACCCTCGTGTCCATCGCGGTCATGGCCAACGTCTGCCGCCAGTGCAACACGGCGGACTGCTTCCTGGCCTGTGAGCACGACGCCCTGACCATCGACAAGAAGACCGGGGCGCGCGTCATCGACCCCAAGAAGTGCGTGGGCTGCGGCGCATGTTTCGAGGCCTGCCCCTGGGACATGATCGTGAAAAACGAGGAGGCTGAGAAGTACTCCAAGTGCGACTTGTGCGGCGGCGACCCCCAGTGCGTGAAGTACTGTCCGGCGGACGCCCTCACCTTCATACAGCTGACATAACCATATCAACGAGGAGCCGCAGACATGAATGGCTGGACCGGCACGATCCTGCGTGTCAACCTGAGCGACGGGAAGGTCTCCAAGGAACCAACGTCCAAATACATAAAGTATACTGGTGGGATAGGCTTCGGTCACAAGATCGTTTTCGACGAGGCTCCCACTGCCGATCCCTTCAGCCCCGACAACCGGCTGATCTTCGCCGTGGGGCCCATGACCGGAACGCTGGCACCTTCCTCTGGCCGCTCGGAGGTCATCGGCGTGTCTCCGCACGTGTACGCCCCAGGCTCCAAGCACTCGCTCATGACCCGCAGCGGGTTCGGCGGCTACTTCGGCGCGGAGCTCAAGTTCGCGGGCTACGACGCCCTGATCATCCAGGGCAAGGCCCCCAGGCCTGTGTTTATCAGCATCAACAATGACAAGATCATCATCGAGGACGCCGGCTTCATCTGGGGCAAGGACACCTTCGAAACCCAGGACGCCATCAAGGCCAAGCTGAAGGACGAGAAGGTCCAGATCGCCACCATCGGACCCTCGGGCGAGAAGCTGGTGC
>MGTN01000177.1:6853-7423 GCA_001799475.1 Desulfovibrionales bacterium GWA2_65_9
GGCTCATCAAGTTCGTCAAAAGCGTGCGCGAGTTCCAGCCCGCCCCCCTGGGCGCCACCCCCTTGTCCACAGGCCCCTTGAGCTGGACGGAAAAGCACATCGATCCCAAGGACATCAAGAAGCAGGCTGTGCGCTTCGATCAGACCAAGAGCTGCGCACCATTCCTTAACGAGTACCACGTCAAGTCGCAGTCCTGCTATTCCTGCCCTCAGGGCTGCTATGCCTACATGAACGTGCCAGGCATGGGTGGTGGTGCCGTGAGCTGCACCCAGTGGTTCTATTCCTGGCTGGGCAACAAGGACAAGGCCACCTTCCTGGCCAACCAGTTGTGCAACAAGCTCGGCGTGGACACCTTTGAGATGTTTCCCATGTTCCAGTTTGTCTGGCACCTGCAGGACGAGATTGTGGGCGGCAAGAGCATTCTCCAGCACCTGGTCGACAACGGTCTCACCACCCCGGAAATCCAGAAGAACCTAGTGAAAGGCCACTACCCGCCCAAGGGCGACCTGGGAGAAGAGGGCCTTGTGACCGTGCTCACCATGATCGCGTATCGCCAGACGTTCCTGGGCG
>MGTN01000177.1:7429-7601 GCA_001799475.1 Desulfovibrionales bacterium GWA2_65_9
TGGCCGAGGGCTTCCGCAGGGCCATGGACATCATTGCCGCCAAATTCGAATCCCTGGGCATGAAGGACGTTGCCAAAAAAGTAATGCGATTCGAGGACATGGAAGGATTCATGGGCGGCGTTGTCGGCGGCATCGGCGGCTGGGGCATGAGCGCCCACTATGACCACAGGTC
>MGTN01000177.1:7619-8079 GCA_001799475.1 Desulfovibrionales bacterium GWA2_65_9
AATGGCCTGAGCGACATCTGGCGCGACGGCAAGGCTCCCCTGACGTGGAACGGGGAAAAGTCGGCCAAGGCCAACGCCGCCCTGGCCCGGTTCATTCACCTGCGGGGCTGCATCAAGGACAGCATCACTGTCTGCGACTGGGTCTTCCCCATCATGACCAGCGGTCGTGAGGACCGCCAATACACTGGCGACATCTCCGTGGAGTTCAAGCTCTTCGAACTGGTCACCGGCGAGAAGATGACCCAGGAGAAGCTCAACGACAGCGCCTCACGCATTTGGAACATGCACCGGCTGGTGACCGCCCTGGAATGGGGCGGCGGCAAGCCCGTGAACCTGCGCAAGGAGCACGACCAACTGCCGGAGCGCTTCTTCACTCCGGCCGACAAGCGCCTGCTGCCGATCTATCCCGATCCGGGGCATATCCACCCGCCGCTCAGCCACGAATACTTCGAGGCCACCA
>MGTN01000177.1:8111-19200 GCA_001799475.1 Desulfovibrionales bacterium GWA2_65_9
GTGGAGACCGGTCTGCCCCGCCGCGCAACCCTGAAGGCCCTGGGCATGGCCGACGTGGCCGACGCCTTCGAGGCCAAGGGCTTCAAGCTGCCCGCATAGACGAGACGGCTAGCGTTCCTTGCACCTAACACCTCCGCAAGGACTGCATGACCAGGGGGTCCCCGGGACGTAACGCCTCCCCGGGGCCCCCAATACACAAAGGGCGTTGCACAACCACCGGACACCAGGCGGGTCGGCGCAGCCGTTCCCGCCCCTGTTCGCTTCGGGAGGGAGGGCCATGAACATTCTCCTGCTGACTCCGCCAGGCCTTAGGATGATGAACCCGAACACCATGGAGCCCGACCTGCTGCCGCCCAAGACCTGGGCCCCGCTCGGCATCGCCAGTCTTGCCGCCGTGCTGCGGCGTGCGGGCTTTGCGCCCAGCCTGCGCGACCTGCACGATGAGGATTGGAACGGGGTGGAAAACCTCCTGCGCGAGAAGCAGCCGGACCTCGTGGGCATCAGCTGCTTCACCTTCGAGCGCGCCAACGCCCTGCGCACTGCGGCCCTCGTGCGCAAGCTCCTGCCGGAGGCCCTGGTGGTCATGGGCGGGCCTCACGCCACCTTCTTCCCGGAGCAGATGCTGCAAAGCGGCCTGGTGGACGTGGTGGTGCTGGGTGAGGGCGAGAACGCCCTGCTCGAGCTCGTGCGCCGCATGGAGGCCGGCCGTGACCTGCGCTACCTGCCGGGCATCGCCCTGCGCGACACCGACGGATTGCGCATGAATCCCCCCGGCCCCAGAACCAACTGCCTGGACGACTTTCCCTTTCCGGACTACCGGGCCTACGACCTATCGGAATACAAGTCCCCCGAAGTGCCGGAGCAATACCGTGACCTGCCCGGCACCCATGTCCTCACTTCCCGGGGCTGCCCCTACACCTGCCGGTTCTGCTCGGTGAACAGCTTCTTCGGAGGCCGCTGGGCCTTCCGCTCGCCCGGCAACGTGGCCGATGAGCTGGAGCAGCTCGTGGCCGACCAAGGCGTGCGCCATGTCTATTTCTCCGACGATCTGTTCACCCTCGACCGTGAGCGGGCCATCGGCATCTGCCGCGAGATCATCGACCGCAAGATCAACCTGGCCTGGATGGCCGAGACGCGGGTGGACTGCGTGGATGCGGGCCTGCTCGGCTGGATGCGCAGGGCCGGCTGCCACCGCGTGTATTATGGGGTGGAGTCTGGCAGCCCAAGCATCCTGACGACCGTCAACAAGCGCTTCAGCGTGGCCCAGGTGGCCCGCGCCTTCGAACTGACGCACAAGGCCGGGCTGGAGCCCTGCTGCTTCCTCATGGTGGGCAACCCCGGCGAGACTCCGGAGACCATCGGCGAGACCGTGGAGCTGATAAAGGCCATCCGCCCGGCCACCACGCCCATCATCGGCATCACCACCATTCTGCCGGGCACCGAACTCTACGAACTCTCCAAGCGCCAGGGGCTCATCACCGACGACTACTGGCTCACCGACGGCAACCCGCCGCTGTACACCGGCGAGCACGACATGGATGATCTGATCTACCTGCAAATGCTGCTCGTCCAGGGAGTTAACCCGGAGATGTACGAGCACCTGTGCGCCATGGGCTTTGATGAGGGATACTTCCGGCTGCGGCGGCTGGGCGGCAAGCGGGGGAGGTCCCTGCATGGCCTGGCGTCCTGACGGTCGAGGAAACGTAGCGGTGTGATTTTTCAGCAATACCTGGACGCGGCGCCATGAAACATGCTAGAAATAGCATAAAGGCGCATGCCCGTGGCTGCGGTGGCCGGGCGGCCTCCCGCCCCCCCCCACCAGACCTGTAGCCGCCGCCAGCGCGTCAACCCCCCAGAGGCCTGCCCATGAGCACATACAAGTTCGCCATTCCGGAAATCATCTTCGGCCGGGGCAGCCTGGACTTCGTCGGCGTGTGTTCGCGCAGGCTCGGGGCCTCGAAGATCTTCGTGGTCTCCGACCCCGGAGTGGAGGAGGCAGGCTGGGTGGACAAGGTCTTCGCCATCCTGCGCCAGGAGGGGCTGGACTTCGTCTACTTCAACGATGTGGTGGCCAACCCCCGCGACTATCAGGTGGAGCGCGGGGCGGCCCTGTACCGGGAGACCGGGGCCGATGTGGTGCTGGCTCTGGGCGGCGGCAGCCCCATGGACGCAGCCAAGGGCATCGCCCTGGTGGTGAGCAACGGCGGCAGGATCCAGGACTATGCGGGCGCCAACCAGGTCAAGAATCCCCTGCCGCCCATGGTCTTCATCCCTTCCACCATGGGCAGCGAATCCAATATCTCGCAATTCACGGTCATCACCGACATGGAGCGGCACATCAAGATGACCATCATCAGCCGCACCCTGGTGCCCAACATCTCCATCACCGACCCGCTGCTCCTCGGCACCCTGACCCGCGAACTGATCATTGCGCCTCTGTTCGACTCCCTGGCACACGCGGTGGAGTCCTACGTCTCGCCCATCGCCAATCCCTTCACCGAGGTCCAGAGCCTGAAGGGGCTGGACCTCCTGATCCGGCATATCCGCCCGGCCCTCGAAACCCTCGACATGGACGACCTGGAGCAGTTGGCCATTGCCGGCACGTCCTCTGGCATGGCCTTCACCAACGCCAGCGTCGGGCTGGGCCACGCCCTGGCCCATGCTCTGGGCGGCATGTTCGACGTGGTGCATGGCATTTCCCATGCGCTGCTTCTGCCAAGCGTCATGCGCTACAACCTGCCCGCCTGCACGAAGAAGATGGCCACCATTGGCCGGATCATCACCGGGCAGGAGCACACCACAGAGGAGGCCACGGCTCTGGCCGGAATTGAGGCCCTGGAACGGCTCCGCGACGACATCGGCATCCCCACGCGCCTGCGCGAGATATTGCCGGACAAGACGCTGCTGCCCAAGGTGAGCCAGAACGCCGAGAAGGACATTTGCCTCCTCACCAACCCCCGCACGGCCACCTGGAAGGACATCCTGAACATCTACTACGGGGCCTGGTGATGCCACACGTCATGAACCTGGATGACATCATCGGCATCGAGTCCATCAAGCTCGGATTCTTCAAGGAGGTCCAGCGGAAGATTTCCGAGCTCAAGGCCTCCAACACTGAACTGGAGCACAAGCGCCAGGACATCCAGGCCATCCTGGACGGCATCCCCGATGTCATGGTCGTCATGTCCATGGACTTCCGGCTCCTGTCCGTCAACCGGACCTTCCACGTCGTCTATGGAGATGTGGAGCCTGTCGGGCTGCCGTGCCACCAGGTGTTCAAGGGCCGCAACGAGCCGTGTTCGCCCTGCCCCATCGCCCAGGCCATGGCCAACGCAAAAACGGTCTCCCGGACCCTGCAGATCATGCACTGGAATGGGGAGAACCGGCAGGTGGAATGCACAGCGTCCCTCATGAAAGGCACCGGCGGCAATCCAGACAGGATACTGCTGCTGCAACGCGATGTAACCCTGGAGAAGCAGTACCAGGCGAGATATTTTCAGGCGGAACGGATGGCCACCATCGGCATCCTGGCCGAGGGCGTGGCGCACGAAATCAACAACCCCCTGACCAGCATCCGTGGCTTTGCCGAGGCTCTCAACCGCAGGCTCACGGCCCTGGAAGAGATCACCCCCAAAGGCGAGCAAGGGGCGGCGCTTCAAGCGGATTTCCACGAGTATCTGGAGATCATCCTCAAGGAATGCAGCCGCTGCTCCGACATCGTCCAGAACCTTTTGACATTCGGGCACCGGGACACGAAACATCTCGCCCCCGTGAACCTGAACGATGTTGTGGCCAACTCAATCAGGCTGCTGCACCCGCGCCTGAGCACTCTCCAAGCAGACATCATCAGCCTTGAGTTCGGTGAGCAGGCGCCCCTGGTGTTGGGGCATCCAGGCGAGTTGATGCAGGTCGTGCTGAACCTGGTGCTGAACGCCCTCTATGCTGTCCAGGAGGCTGGCAACATCACCATCACGACCCTGGTGGACGGGAACATGGCGCTCCTCCAGGTGCTCGACACCGGCGTAGGGATCCAGGAGGAGCACCTGCACAAACTCTTTGAGCCGTTCTTCACCACCAAGCCTCCGGGGAAAGGCATCGGCGTTGGCCTGTCCACCTGCTACAACATCATCAAGAAGCACGGCGGCGACATCACCGTGCAGAGCGAGTACGGCAAAGGCTCCTTCTTTGAGGTTGTTCTGCCCAACTTGGCGGAGTAGGATAAAAGACCATGTACTGCACCGGCGCCATCAACATCCTCGTGGTCGACGACGAGCCCTCAATCTGCCGCCTGGCAGAGAAGGAACTGGCCCTGCCCAACCGGGTGGTCACGACGGCAGGCACCGCCGCCCAGGCCAGGCAGCGAATCCGCCAGCAGGACTTCGATGTCATCGTGCTGGACGTGCGGCTGCCCGACGGCAGCGGCCTGGAGCTTTTGGAGCAGTTTCGCGACGCCCTGCCAGACGTGGAGGTGATCATGATCACCGGCTACTTCGAGGTGCAGACCGCCGTGGAGGCCATGAAAACCGGAGCCTACGACTACATCACCAAACCATTCTCCCTGGACAAGCTCAACCTCGTCATTGAGAAGGCCTTCCAGCGCTCGCGTCTACAGCGGGAAAACCGCATCCTACGCCGCTCCAAATCCGCCCGGTCGGAGCGCAAGCTCATCGGCCACTCCCAGGCCATCCGGCAAATCGAATTCCTGGTGGACAAGGTGGCCGCCACCCGCACCCCGGTGCTCATCACCGGGGAGTCCGGCGCGGGCAAGGACGTGGTTGCAAACAGCGTCCACCGGCAAAGCGGCCGCGCGGACAAGCCGCTGGTAGTCAAGAACTGTGGCACCTTCAATAAGGAGCTTCTGCGCAGTGAGCTGTTCGGCTATCGCAAGGGAGCCTTCACCGGGGCCACGGAGTCCCAGGACGGCCTGCTCGCCCTGGCCAACCACGGCACCTTGTTCCTGGACGAGATCGGCGAGTTGCCCCTTGAAGTCCAATCAATGCTTCTGCGGGTGCTGGAGACCCAGGCCTATCGCCGCGTGGGCGACAACGAAGAGCGCACCGTGGACATCCGTTTTCTCTTCGCCACCAACCGCGGCCTGGCCCGCGAGGTGGAGGAAGGACGGTTCTCCGAGGCATTGTTCCACCGCCTCAACGTGTTCCGCATCGACCTGCCCCCCCTACGCGAGCGTAAGGAGGACATCCCCGGCCTGGTGGAGCACTTCCTGGGACACCTCTACCCCGACAAACCGGCGTACAGGATGTCTCCCCGCGCGGCGGAGTGCATGCTGGCCTACCACTGGCCGGGCAACGTGCGCGAGCTGCGCAACGTCATCGAACGGGCCATCATTCTGTCGGAAAACGGCCTCATCACCGTGCAGGGCCTGCCTCAGGACATCGCCAAGAACAGCGAAGGCACAGAGAACGGCAACCCCTTCCCCACGCTGGAACAGAACGAGCGGAAACTCATCCTCAAAGTGCTTGCCCATGTGGACGGCAACCGCACGCTGGCGGCGCAGATGCTGGGCATAGGCCGCAAGACCCTGTACCGGAAAATCCTCGAATATGGCATTACAGGCTGACGGGGAGCCGTGTCATTGCGACCCGGGCGTAGATCGCCGAAGGTCCACCAATGCCCACGCCTTTCCCCAGCCCCGCACCGCGCAACGGGCCACACGCCCGCCAGACATCAACCTATTCAACTGACATCACACAACTATTCTCTCTATGGGCCACCGTCGGCCTGCGCCGAGCCGCCCTTGTGGTTTGAAGGGTGCAGGCTGGCCCTTTTCTTGCTTTTAGCCCTGTTGCCCGCAAGGCCCGGACCATGGGCGGGACGCCACGCAACGGAGATGCCATGCCCATTTCTCCCCCCACCGACGACCTGGGCCGCCAGGTCAGCTACCTGCGCCTGTCCGTCACCGACCACTGCAACCTGCGCTGCAGTTACTGCTGCGGTCAGACACTCCAGCGCATCAGCCACTTCGACGTGCTGCGTTTCGAGGAACTGCTGGACCTCATGGTCCTGGCCAGGGGACTGGGCATCCACAAGGTGCGTCTCACCGGCGGAGAGCCGTTCGCCCGCAAGGGCTTCATGGACTTTGTGGAAACCGCGCGTTGGCGCTTTCCGGACCTGTCCCTGCGCATCACCACCAACGGCACTCTGGTGGCACCCCATGCCCGGCGTCTGGCCGCCGCCGGGGTCGACCGCGTGAACATCTCATTGGATACCCTTGATCCGGCCACCTTCAGCCGCATCACAGGACAGGACCTGTATGGCGACGTGTGGCGGGGAATCTCCGCGTGCCTGAACGCAGGCATCCAGGTTAAGCTCAATGCTGTGGCCTTACGCGGCGTCAACAACCACGAACTCGGGGGCTTTTTGGACCTGGCGCGCACGCTGCCGGTGGACGTGCGCTTTATCGAGTTCATGCCCATGGGCGGAGGGGAATGGAATCCGGAGCATGTCTGGAGCGCGGCGGACATCCTGGCCGAGGCGCAGAACCTGGCGGGGCTCACCCCGCTACCGCGCGACCGCTCGGATGCCGGTCCAGCCCAAATGTACGCGATCGATGGGGGCCAGGGCCGCTTCGGGCTCATCACCCCCTTGAGCAGTCATTTCTGCGCAAGCTGCAATCGCCTGCGCATCACCAGCAGCGGGGAACTGCGCACCTGCCTGTTCAGCGACCGGACATACCGGCTGCGCCCGGCCCTGCGTCACCCTGCGCTCGGCCTGCGCGTGGCCGCACGCATCCTGAGGGCGGCTCTGCGCCGCAAGCCCGTGGGCGCGGATCTGCTGGCCACGCGTCAAGCCGGGCAAGGCGTTTCATCAACGGCCATGTCCGCCATCGGCGGGTAGCCGCTCGTGTGTAGGCTCCCGTATTCCCATGCCGAGCACCAACTTCTTCGGCGACGCAATGGATGTCATTACGACCCACGCAGCGCGGCCGTTTGAGTCGCCATGACCCGACGCGCCAACCGGGCTCGGCGTCCGCCAGAAATGGGGACATCGCTGCGCCAGTCCGTAGTAGCTTACAATCATGGGAAATACCGAGCAATACCCTGACACGCCCCAGGCCCTGCACTGCCTTTTGAAATACCGGCGGATGCTGGTCCTATTCTTGCTCATGCGCAACGACCGTCCCCGCGCAGCGGGTGTGGCGCGCAGAAGCATTCCGAGGAACAACATATGAACTACTACAATCCGGCCGATTTGGCCAAGTTCGGCCAGATCGGCAAGAATGTGCCCAAGGCCGCCGACAAGTTCTTCGCCTACTACGCAGAGGTGTTCGAGGCAGGGGCGCTCACCGAGCGCGAGAAGTCGCTCATCGGCCTGGCCGTGGCCCATGCCGTGCAGTGCCCCTACTGCATCGACGCCTACACCAACGGCTGCCTGGAAAAGGGGTCCAACCCCGATGAGATGACGGAGGCCGTGCATGTGGCCGCAGCCATCCGGGGCGGGGCCACCCTGGTGCATGGGGTGCAGATGCGCAACATCCTCGGAAAGAAAACCTTTTGAAGCTCAGGATGCGCCCCTCCAGCTTCTCGGAGACCCTGGCCTCCCATGGGCTCAAACTGCGCAGGGCCAAGACCGACAGCCTCCAGGTGAACGTGGGGCGGCTGTGCAACCTGTCCTGCCGTCATTGCCACATGGAGGCAGGGCCAGGGCGCACAGAGGTGATGCGCCGCAGGACCATGGACGAGGTCATCACCCTGGCGCGGCGTTTTCCCTTCGCTTCGGTGGACATCACCGGCGGCGCGCCGGAGTTGAACCCGGACATCGCATACCTCGTTTCTGAACTGGGCCCCTTGGCGCCACAGCGCATCTTCCGCACCAACCTGCTGGCAATGGAAGGACGCGACGACCTGCTCGACTTGCTGGCCGAGGGCGGCTGGAGCATCGGCGCCTCCCTGCCTGCCGTAAACGCCGGGCAGGTGGAGGCCATCCGGGGGGTGGGGGTGTTTCAGAAAAGTTTGGACATGTTGCACAAGCTCAATGCCCGGGGGTTCGGTCGGGGTGAAGGGCTCTCGCTGCATCTTGTGTCCAACCCGGCCGGAGCCTTCCTACCTCCTTCCCAGGAGGCTATCGGCCGGGCGTTTCAACTGGCTTTGGGCGGTCAGGACATCCGCTTCGACTCGCTGCTGAGTTTCGCCAATGCGCCCTTGGGGCGCTTCCGCCAGTGGCTTGCACACACCGGCAATCTCGCCCCCTATATGGCCCTGTTGCGTGAGCGGTTCAATCCTGACGTGGTTTGCGGACTCATGTGCCGCAGCATTCTCTCCGTGGCCTGGGACGGTCGCCTCTACGACTGCGACTTCAATCTGGCCGCCAGGCTGCCCGCCCGTCGCCCCGTGCATGTGCGCGATTTGGCGCTTCCCAAGGAGGGGGCCTTCATCGCCACGAGCGACTACTGCTTCTCCTGCACCGCCGGGGCTGGTTTCACTTGAGGCGGGGCAGTTACGGCCTAGTTCAGGCCGCAATCTCAAAGTTGACGTGAATGTGTCGCGGCTCACCCCGTGGGGCATATTCGGGGGCAACGGCTTAACCCAGCACAAGCTGGAGCGCATCAAATAGGTTTAATCCGAACCCACTAGCATGTTTGACACAACAAGTGGTCACTCGTTACAGACTCAACAGGGTAGAACTCTTCGCCACCGCATCGCAGGACTATGTCTATGGCCAGTCTTGCGCCCATGCGGTGGCTACCCTGCCAAACAGGTATCACCGAGATTGAGACTGGAGTGGTTATGACATATAAATTGGATGAAAGTGTATTCCTGAAATCTCCAAGTGTTGAGCTGGCTGATCCAATCTGTTTTGAAGACTTACTTAAGCGTTGGCCAAAATTCTCGAGAGAAAGGATAATTGATCTCGTCTCAGAAAAAAAACTCACGGCATATGTATCAATCAAAGATGAAGTGAACGCAGACGGTGAAAGAGTTCACGAATCAAAGCCTATTGATCCAGGCGCTTCCATCTATACTCAAAGTTTGAGTAATTACGACTCCGTGAGCATCGCGTTCATGTCGCACAATACAATATTTGACATGCCGGAATATTATCATTTGAGAAAGGAAACTGTCATTTTAATAATACAGTTGCATTATTTTCACATGAGAATTCAGGCATATCAAATGATTCTGAAAAATACACGTGCGACAGGCTTGCAAAGCGTTGGAATTGTGATCAACAGGATGTTCTACACGTGCTTGATAACCGCCGCTCTGGTGCAATAAAATATTTCCCAGATATGCCGATACAGGATGTAACTCAACTCGCATATTTCTACGTGACACATAAGTATCTCAGCCTTTGGGAAACTGAAAGCGAAGTCAGCAAGTTCAGACATGATACTGGCCCGACATCAAACGAAGCCTCAGCGTCCAAGCAAAAATCTTTGGCGGTAGCGAATACATCCTTCAACACTGCAAACGCAGAGGAATTTCATGAGCTAGACGACCTCAAGGAACCAGAGGCAAGCCCGGTTTTGAAAACCACAAATGCTTCTGAAGCAATACAGGACAAAACAGCAAAGAATTGGGCCAATAGTCTCGAGAAAGCCGTTGCCCTTGCGGTGGAATGCGCCAGAAACGACGTTCCGAAATCCATAAAACAGCACCAAACAATGTGGGCACAACTTTGGGGAGACACAGAAAGCAATGAGCCACGCAAAGCAGCTTTTCGAGCTTTCCGGAAAGGGCTCCCCTCCGAACTAAAACATAGGAAAAAAGAGTAACTTTCCAAAGCTGATTTAGAATGAATCTTCGGAAGTAGCTCTCACCTAACATTTGCGTTTGCTCACAACAGCGAAGAGCAAATCACTGCCTATTCTTTCCGTGCCCCGCATCGTCACGATTCGGCCCACCTCTCTGCACGATTCGGCCTATTTTTCTTCACGATTCGGCCCAACTTTACGATTCGGCCCACATGGACAAATTTTTCGCCGGGTGTATTCCGCGAAGACTTCACCAGCCATACCTGGCACAAAGGAGTTTTCGCCATGACCAAGAAGCTCAACACCCACGAAGCAGCGGCCTTCCTCAACCTTTCCGCAGGCACCCTTGAAGTCTGGCGTTGTACAGGCCGTGGCCCAAAATACGCCAAACTAGGGAAACGCGTCGTGTATGACGTGGCCGATCTGGAATCCTACGTCTCAGACAGAAAGGTGATCACCACCGACACCATGCGCGAACGGCAATGAAGACCAACGCGTATCCCTGAATGTTGTGGTCCGGCGTATGCTGACGATCTGCCAAAACCGGCATAGGGCGATCACGTCCAGCAGCACTGCCGTTTATTCGCAACCCTCGCCATGAAACGGGAGGCCGCAGATGCATCCAATTATACACCAAATTGAATCAAATGGAATTATTGCTCGTCTCCGCTGGTGGACCTTGCGCTGGCTCCAGACCTGGGCTTCTGAGATCAGCATGTCCACGTCACGGTGGACTGACCAGTTGCAGGTCAAGCTTGATGCCCAACAGGAAGGGCGCCATGACTAGCTCCCTGGAAGATATTCTGGAGCTGGCCTCAACAGGGTTTCGCATCTTCCCCTGTAGAGAGAAACGGCCAATCACCAAGAACGGATTCAAAGATGCGAGCGCCGACCCTGAGCAGATCACAACCTGGTGGACCCAGTACCCAGACGCTCAAGTTGGCCTTCCGACCGGGCAAAACATCAACGCCTTCGTGCTGGATATCGACCTGCCGGATGGCCCGGCCTCTCTGGTAGCGCTGGAGGCCAAGCACGGCACTCTGCCGCCCTCTTGGCAGACTCGCACAGCTTCAGGTGGCGAACATCGCTTCTACGCCCTGCCAGCGGACCGAAAAATTAGAAACAGCGCCAGCAAGCTTGCACCAGGTCTGGATGTTCGAGGTGAGGGCGGCTACGTCATCACGCCACCCTCGCCAGGATATGTCTGGACCTCAGACAGCGTCGGCCTTGCTCAGGCCCCCGGATGGCTCCTGGATCTCATCGCCCCCTTCCCACCAACAGCAAGCTGCCCGGCCGAGCCAAGCGCAGGCACAACCCCATATGGGCGAAAAGCTCTTGAGGCTGAGGCCGCGCGCATTGCACTGGCCCCGATAGGCA
>MGTN01000177.1:19231-23724 GCA_001799475.1 Desulfovibrionales bacterium GWA2_65_9
CGGAGAACAGCACCCAAGGAGACCTGAAAACGTCAACGTCATCAACAGCAGGGCCAAAACGTCAACACCGTCAACAACATCAACTTCCGTCATCAACACGTCAACAGTTGCCCAGGAATCGTCAACAGCGTCAAAGAATGCAGTAAGCCACCTCGTTGACGAATTCATCGAGCAAGCCACCGGAATATTTACGTCAACCGAGCTCTGCCAGTGGGCGGGTCTGACGACTCGCGAGCAGCACCAGGCCGTTTCCCAGGCCCTCTCAAGAAGAATACATAAATCCAAGATAGAAAAGGCAGGCCTCCGCAACGGGCATTTCCGAAAAATTGAAAGCGACTGCGCCGCCATCGACTTTCTGGCCACCGACGAACCGGCGGTGGACATCACCCTGCCCTTTGGTCTGGACGAAATGGTGGAACTCATGCCTGGCAACATCTGCGTGGTTGCCGGAGAGCCCAACGCGGGCAAGACGGCCTTACTACTCAACGTGGTCCAGATGAACATGCATAAGGCACAGGTGCACTACTTCAGCTCGGAAATGGGGGCTCAAGAGATGAAGAAGCGCTTGATCAAGTTCGGGCTGCCACTGAACGCCTGGACCTTCCGCTCATGGGAACGCACTGGCAACTTCCAAGACGCGATACGACCAGGCCATGGAGTTATTAACATCATCGATTTTTTGGAGATTTCTGAAGACTTCTATCGCGTTGGTGGCCAGCTCAAGGCCATCCACGACAAGCTGCACGGGGCTGTGGCCATTGTTGCCTTGCAGAAGAACAAGGGAACCGACCTCGGTCTGGGCGGAGGCAGGAGTTTGGAAAAGCCGCGCCTCTACCTGGCCCTTGAGCCGGGCTTGATCAAGATCGTCAAAGCCAAGAACTGGCGGACCAAGGACAACCCGAACGGAATGCAGCTTATGTTCAAGATCGTCGATGGGTGCAGGTTCCTGCCGCAAGGCGAATGGCACAAGAGCACGGAGCAGGAACAACGCGTTCGTGCAACGGCCTAATTAACATGTTGACTCCATGGGTTAAGCCGAGGTTAAGAATACGGCTACATGGTGCATGTTAAGGCAAACGAGAGTTAAGACAGGAGGTTAACTGGTTAGCTGGGGAAAGGCGTGGCAGAGCGAACGACCAAATTTGTCGCAGTGGTAGGGACACCAGGCACCTGGAAGGGCTTCTGGGATCAGGGATGGGAAGTATCCAAGGAGTTCTTGCCCGACTCGCTTCCTGAACGCATTGAACCTTTTGCCGAAAGCCTATATCCACGGGTGAAGGCATGGGGATGCCCTCCCCGGATCACGCACAAGACAAGGACTCCACATGATCTCCGAGACCCACGCCCAGCTCGCCAACTTCATCTGGGGCATCTGCAACCTGCTGAGCGGCCCACACAAGCGCAATGAGTACCGCAAGGTCATCCTGCCTCTGGCGGTTCTGCGCCGCTTTGACTGCATCCTCGTCCCCACCATGGTCACGCGAACGGACCGCATCCCGGTCATGATCAAGGGGCTGACGGCATGAGTCGGCAACGAAAGCCCTCTCTGCCCGCACCGCTGGAGCAAGGTGACGCAGCTCCCGCCAGCGTGTCGGAGTTCCTGCTCTACACGGCAGAGGATGGCCGTAGCGTCATCCAGGTCCGGCTGGAGGGTGGCACCCTCTGGCTCTCACAAAAGCAGATTGCCGAGCTGTTCCAAATCCGCGTGCCCACGGTCAACGCCCATTTGAAGGGCATCTTTGCGGAAGGCGAGCTGCCAGAAGCTTCAGTTGTTAGGAAACATCTAATAACTGCAACCGACGGGAAAAACTACAAAACGAAGTTCTACAGCCTGGATGTCGTCCTGGCTGTGGGCTACCGGGTGCGGACGCAACGCGGCACGCAGTTCCGGCAGTGGGCCACAGAGCACCTGCGGGAATACCTCATCAAGGGCTTTGTCATGGATGATGCCCGCCTGAAAGAAGGCACGCCGCGCGGCATCGACTACTTCGACGAGCTGCTCGAACGCATCCGCGACATACGCAGCTCAGAGAAGGTCTTCTACCGCAAGGTTCGCGACATCTTCGCGCTCTCGGCCGATTATGGCGACCACGCACAGGAGGCGTTGACCCACTTCTTCCAGAAGGTGCAGAACAAGATGCACTGGGCGGCCACAGGCCAAACCGCCGCCGAACTCATTCGCAGCCGAGCCAGGGCCGAAAAGCCAAACATGGGCCTGACCGCGTTTGCTGGTGACAAGGTGCAGCGCAAGGACGTGACCACGGCCAAGAACTACCTTGGTGCCGAAGAGCTGGACACCCTCAACCGTATCGTTTCCATGTTCCTGGAATACGCGGAGATGCAGGCCAAGCGCCGCCAGGTCATCTACATGGCCGAGTGGGAGGAGCGCCTGGATGGCTTCCTGGCCTTCAATGAACTGCCCGTGCTGACCCACGCCGGGCACATGCGCATGGACGTGGCCCAGACCCATGCGCTGGCGGAATATGAAGCCTACCACGCGGCCCGGCTGGAACGCATCCGGCAGGTGGAGGTCGAAGAGGACGCGCGCCAAGACGCAGCGCTGGATCAGGCAGCCAAGGCCGTTGAAGCGGTTGCCCCAAAAGGCCGGGGTGGAAAGACGCCCACGGGTGGCAAAGGGGGCGCGGCATAGCTTCCCGCGCTGCGAGAGGTACATGGGCTCCGGGGTGGCCTGGCTGGACGAGGTGACGGCGTGAGTATCGCCATCTACCACCGGCGGATTGGCCGAGGGGCAACTGCCGAGGAATTCTCGGAAGTTCAACCACGGGCAAGCGCAGCATGCGCGAGGTGACGGCGTGGTCTCGGCAGACATCAGTGACAGCTGAAGGCGCCCGACTTGTCGATGCGTTCCCTGGGAGCCCAACAAAGGACAATAAATGGCCCGGTATAGTGCCAAAAAGAAAGGCTCCCCGAGGCTTGGCGACTTGTCCCGGCTACAATTTCCGGGTGTGTCCAAGGCGGGGAGCGCTGAGGCGAGGAATATATATTCTCAGGCTTGGACGCTGTCAAACGCGATCCCGGCTTAGGGGGATTGGCCTCAACAGGCAAAAGAAAGGCTCCCCGAAGCTTGGCAAGATGTCCCGGCTGCAATTGCCGGGGGTGGCCAAGGCGGGGAGCGCTGAGGTGGTTTGAAGAATATCCCCGGACAACCAGCATGTCAAACGGGGCACGGACAACGTCCCAAGATCCGGTACAGGGTCTGCCGACTGACGCCAAACTCTGAGGCCAGAGCCTTCTTCTCCTCGCCAGCGTCTGCCCGCGCCTTGATGGCGCGTTCCAGCTCCGGGGTCAGCTTGCGCTCCCTGCCCAGGTGCTTGCCCATGGACTTGGCCTTGGCGATGCCCTCACGCTGGCGTTCCTTGATCAAAGCCCGCTCGAACTCGGCCACGGCCCCAATGATCTGGAGCTGGAGCCGCTGGAAGGGATCGTCCTGGCCGGAGAAGGTCAGGCGCTCCGGAGAGCGCAAGAAAATGGAAACGGGGCATGCAAGCTGCCTCGGCTCTGCTCCTGTGGCTAAACCCTAAGGCATGGAGGAGAGATCTTTCACTATAGGGTGGCTTCAGGAGTAGCAAACGCGACAAGGGTAGCAATAGGGTAGCAAACAGGAAAAGGGCTTGCGGCATTTCTGCTGCAAGCCCTTGATTCTTTTGGTAGCGGGGGCAGGATTTGAACCTACGACCTTCGGGTTATGAGACCTAAGGTCGACATATACACTACTGTGCTGCTGGCTACTATATACCTCTATTTTATTGAGTAAATTCAAATTTGCTCTTCGTTGACTTTCGCTCAAAATCGGCCTATTTCGGTCCTGTGTGTGGGGAATGGTGTGGGGAAGAATAGCCTTCCACACACGGGACAACATACCAAAAGGACGGACTTTTTCAATGGCCAAGCGTATTGCGACGGACAAAGAAGGCGTCTTCTACCGCGAGATTGAGGGCGACAAGCCCAGCAAGCCTGCTCGGGCCTATTACATCCGCTATCGGCGCGGGGGGCGTGGGGGCCAGCTCATTGAGGAACCCGTAGGAAAGTCAACACAGGGGATGTCGCCAGCCAAGGCAGCCAACATCCGCGCCTTGAGGATCACCGGCAAAGAGACCTGCAACGTCGAAAAACGTGTGCTTCAGCGCTCCGCCAAGGACGCGGCACAGAACCGCTGGACGATTCAGCGCCTCTGGGATGAGTACAAGCGCAACAAGCCTGGGCTGAAAGGAATCGTCACCGACGAAAACCGATTCAAGAACTACCTCTCCCCTTTCGCCTCCCGCACCCCGGATGAGATTTCGACTGCGGACGTTGATCGCCTCCGCCTCAAGGTCACGAGTTCGGGCAAATCCCAACAAACAGCCAAGAACGTTCTTGAGCTGTTCCGACGCATCATCAGCTTTGGGGTGAAGAAAGGGTTTTGCCCCTGGCAAAACCCGTCACGACTCCACTTTGAGATGCCCAAGGTGAACAATCAGCGGACGGAGATG
>MGTN01000178.1:0-1372 GCA_001799475.1 Desulfovibrionales bacterium GWA2_65_9
CAGCTGCACCCGATGCTCCGCTCCATTGAGAAGGCAGCAGCGATGCCCGTTTGCGTAGGCCCGAAACCTGATGGTTGGTTGCATCTTCATCATCTCCATTTGATCCCCCCTACTATGCACCTTGGGTGACGCCCTTGAGGCCGCCCATATCTCTGCCCTTGCTTGGCGGATTGGCGGATGTGCGTGGCCTCCGCCTCTGCTCCACCAGCCGCAAACAAGGCAGGCCAAAATGAACGAACCTGTTCGATGCGAAATGTGCCTGCGCAGCCACCGGAAACGCACAGCCTATTGAAGCGAAACGCAGCCACACCCGGAGCCTTCCTGCGCCATTCATTTTTGTCGGCAATCCATAAGACATGCCACTTTACAGATATCCCATTGTTTCTGACCGTTAAGTGCTGTCTGGGCCGGAAATTGGCGTGGTGCTGGTGGGGACGGGTCATCCTGATTTGTGAACATGCGGCATTGTGCGTTCACAAAGAGTAAACACACCGCGCGGCCCCCCAAATGCCCTCGGCGCAACATGCGCACCGCAGCGGAAGGGAACTCACTGGAAGAAGAGGGGGGGCATGGCCTGGGAAGTTTTGCGGCAAGGCAATCCACCGATAGAGCTGTACGCCTGCCGCTCGTGCGCGTGTCACAGGCGGCAAGCGCGCGATAGCGGGGTCTCGGGGTGGGGAGTGACCGTGCGGGACGCAGGGGCTTAAGTTAAGCCGCAGTTTCCACCATGGACAGGAGCCGCTTCGAAGCCTGGTGGTGCGGGTCGAGCTCCAGGGCGGCCAGGATGAACTCCCTGGCCGTGCTGGCCTGCTTGACCTGGTGGTAGGCGCTGGCGATGTTGAAGGCTACCACGGCGGCGGTGCGGTGGAAGTGCGGGTCGTTGCACAAGATCCGCTCGTAGCAGTCCACGGCTAAGGCGTACTGCTTGCCGTCGGCATGGGCCAGGCCCATGTTGTAGAGCACGCGCTTGTCGCCGCCGACCACGGTGAGGGCCTTCCGGTAGTTCTCGATGGCCTCGCGCCACTTGCCCTGACGCCTGAGGGCGATGCCCAGCCGGTTGAAGATGACCACGTCCTCCGGGGTCAGGTTGTCGCCCTTTATCTCCAGGATCTTGAAATAGTACTTCTCGGCCATGGCCGGGGAGGCCTCGGCCACGCTCTCGGCGATGTCGGTGACGATGCGGTCTACGTAGCTTGAGGCCTCGCGCTCGGCAGTGCTGATGGCCTCGCCGAAATAGGCCTCCGCGCGATCCATGTCGTTCTTGCGCACGTAGACCTTGCCGATCTCGCACTTGCGCTCGGTGTTCAGCGGGCTGATCTTGTCGAGCTTCTGGAGATAGTGCAGATAGGAGTCCTCGTCGGCCTCCTTGTGC
>MGTN01000178.1:1398-12604 GCA_001799475.1 Desulfovibrionales bacterium GWA2_65_9
CATCTCGCTGATCTTCTTAGCCTTTTCGATCTCGCCAAGTTCCAGCAGGCGGCGGGCGCCCTGCACCAGCTGGTTGATCTTGCCCTGGGGCTTGATGGCCCCGGCCATCTTCTCGAGGAGCGTCCCCACGCTCACGGGCTTGGTGAGGACGCTGTCCACGCCGATCTCATGGAGCTGTGACAGGGCGTCCTGGCTTGTCTCCTGGGTCATGACCAGAATCTTGGCCTCGGCAAAAGCGCCTTTGAGCGAGCGAATGAACTCCAGGGTGGGTACGCCGCGCAGCAGGCGGTCAACCAGGACGAGCACCGGGGAGTTATGCCCCAGATGGTCGCGCACGCTTCGAAGGGCTAGGCCGGAGTCCTGGTGGAATTCCAGGCAGTCGGCCTTGATGCTCAGGGTCTTGAGCACTGCGGTGCGCAGGATGCGCACGAAGAGTGCGTCATCGGAAAGCATGACCAGGCGACCGTTCTTGTTCTCCAGAAAATCGCGCAGATCTTGGTCGTGTTTCGAAGGGGACTGCATCTATTCTCTTCCTTCTGGCCCGGAATCCTTGCACTCTGCTAGAGATCCAAGAGTGACCCCAAGGATATGATTCGAAGCTGCTGAACAGCTCCAGGCATCACTGCAACTCTTCATATGCATGCCATAAAACATTGGACTTTCGCCGAAGTCAGCCGTCGGGAGGATGGATGTGTTGTCTGCCCAGCTTTGCGCCCACGATGCCCTCTGCTTCTCCCGATGAAGACATGTCGCCTCCTTGGAAGCGCATAGGCGAGTGCACAAAGCCAAGTGCTCTCCCTTGGCCGTAATACTCTTGCACAGTCTGTAATGCGCCCCTATCCACAAGGCGTGCCACTATGCTTTCTGCTCGCCATTCCCGCTAGTTATTGGGCATAACGCTTGGCGAGCACATTAGGGGGGAGTCCTTTTGGCAGTAATCATTCTCACTCTTTGTGAACATTTGCCAGGCAATGTATGGAAATGGTGAACATGCCATAGGGCAAAGAGATGCTTCCGCGCGGATGCGCGTGCAGCTGGAGGGGGTTCATGGAGGCATGGCTGAACGAAAAACGTCCGGCACAGGATGCGCGACGGGCCGTATTACGGGACGACTCTTGCCGTAAGACTACTTGGTGATGCCGTGGTCTTTCAGCAGGTTGTACAGGCGGGTTCGACCCAGGCCGGCGATGACGCAGGCCTGTTTGAGGCTGCCGCCGGAAAGCTCCAGCAGCCGCTTCAGGTACGCCTTGTCAGCGTTGTCCACCAGGGCCTTGCGAAACTCCTTGAAGGTCGGGAGCGAAGTGGCGCTGCCCATGTCAATCGATGCCGCCTCAAGAACGCCGGATTCGGGTCCGTGCGGCGTTTCCTTTGGCATTCTGGGCTGAACCGACTGCCGGGCCGCCCGTGCGCGCATTGCCTGCGGCAGGTGCTCCAGGTGGAGCATGGGGGTGTCGCCTGCGGCGATGATCATCCGCTCCAGGACGTGGGTGAGTTCGCGTACATTCCCAGGCCAGTCGTGCTGCTGCAGTCCGGCCAGGACCTCAGGGGAAATCCCCTTGCACGGGATGCCATAGCTTTCGCACAGTTTGGCGACATAATGGGTGGCCAGGGCTTTGATGTCCTCCTTGCGTTCTCGAAGACTCGGCAGCTCTATGACAAAGGTCTTGAGCCGGAACAGCAGATCCTGCCGAAACAGGCCAAGGGCGCACATCTGCTCCAGATCCTTGTTGGTTGCGGCGATGAGCCGGAAGTCGCTCGCAATCTCTTTCTTGCCGCCAACCGGACGGAAGCTCCGCTCCTGAATGACGCGCAGGAAGGACTTCTGGGTCGAGAGCGGCAGCTCGCCCACCTCGTCGAGGAAGAGCGTTCCGCCGTCCGCCTGCTTGACCAGCCCCTCGTGGGGGCCATCCGCCCCGGTGAAGGCCCCCTTGGCGTGGCCGAAAAGAATGCTTTCCACGAGGTTGTCGGGGAGCGTGGCGCAATCGACCACCACAAACGGCTGCGCAGCCCGTCCGCTGTTGTCGTGGATGGTCCTGGCCATGAGCTCCTTGCCGGTGCCCGTTTCCCCGTGCAGAAGGACGTTGGCCTTGCTCGTGGCGGCCTGGGCCAGGCCGTCCAGGACCTTGTGCATGGCCGCAGAGACGCCGACAACCGCATCGCGCTTCAGGACAATCGCGTGGCAGGCCTTGCTGCGCTCCCGGAATTTGAGGGCCTGGTTCAGGGCCAGGGTGACCTGTTCGAGGTTGCTCGTCTTCTCGATGTAGCTCCAGGCGCCGTTGGTGATGGCCAGCTCCGCGCCGTCAGGATCGCCATACCCGGTGATGATGACCACCTCCGGTTCCGAGGGGGCGGATTTGATTGCCGGAATGGCGTCAATCCCGTTGCCGTCTGGCAGGCTCACGTCGAGAAAGACGCAGTCGAAGCTGTCCCCGTTCAGGCAGGCCAAGCCCTCGGCCAGGCTCTGGGCCGTCACGGTCTCGTGCCCCAGCTTCCGGGCGATGCGTTCGAACATGTGGCAGATTGACTGGTCGTCATCGATGATCAATATCTTGAACATGGTGCACTACTCCACAACGTTGGATAGAAGGCCCTTGATGGCGACGGAGAGGCTATTCCAGTTGACCGGCTTGTGCACATATTCCCGGATGCCGATCCGCTTCGCCTCTTCTGGAGACAATGCCTCGCCGAATCCTGTGCACAGGATGATGGGTAGGCTGGGCCGAATGGCGAGCGCCCCCAGGGCCAATTCCTTGCCGTTCAGGCACGGCATGCTCAGATCGGTGATCAACAGGTCGATGGAGGCCGGGGCCGCACGGAACAAGGCCAGGGCCTCGTCGCCGCCTGTGCAGGCGGACACGGTGTACCCCAGCCCCTCAAGGAGCCGTTTGCCGCTGGACAGCAGAACCTCGTCGTCGTCCACGAGCAAGATACTTCCCGTCCCCCTGAGGGGCTCCGCCACCGCCAGCTGCGGAAGCAACTCCTCGGCCTCATGCACAGGGACGTAGACCACAAAGGTGGTGCCTTGGCCAGGGCTGGTCTCCACAACAACCGCCCCCTGGTGCCGACTGACCACGCCGTGGACCACGGCCAGCCCCAGGCCGGTGCCACGGCCCTTGGGCTTGGTGGTGAAGAAGGGCTCGAAGATGCGGGACAGAACATCCTGGGGGATGCCTGGCCCTGTGTCGGCCACCTTAAGCGCCACATATCTGCCTGCTTTGGGCAGGGAATATGCTGTGGCGGCCGCATCATCCAAGGTCTCGGCCCCGAGGCTGACGTGAAGGATTCCAGAGCCCCCGCGCATGGCGTCCACGGCGTTGGAGCACAGGTTGAGCACGATCTGGTGGAACTGGCTCGGATCGCCCAGGACTTGGCCGGAAGGCCCGGAGATGTCATCCTGAATGCTGAGGTTGGCAGGAATGGAGAGCTTCAAGATATCCAGAACGCTCCGCGTGACCTTCGCCGGGTCGAAAACCCGCGCGGAGCCCTTGCCCAACCGGCAGAAGGCCAAAATCTGGTTCACCAGCTCCTTCCCGACATTGGTGGATTCGAGGATACGGTCCAGGTCCTTGCGGGCGGCGCTGTCCGGCGGAATCTCGCCCCTGGCCAAAGCCGCCAGGTTGGCCACAGAGCCCAGGATATTGTTGAAGTCGTGTGCGATGCCGCCTGCCAGGGTGCCAAGGGCGTTCATCTTTTCCGAGGCGCGCAGGGATGCCTCGGCCTGCCTGCGTGCTGTGACGTCACGGGCCACGCTGAAGACCCGGCAGATGCGCCCGGAATGATCGCGCAGGGGGGTCTGTGTCCGCTGCAGGAACTTGACCCCTGCGGCGGTATGGACTTCCTCCTCGAAATGAAGAGTCGCACCATGGTCGACGCAGCGGCGGTAATTTTTGTTGATACGCCCGGCGACATCGGGCGGGAGCGCATCCTGAAGCAGCCTGCCGACCGCGTCCTGCCTGGATATGCCAAGCATCTCCTCGCCAGCGGGATTGATCTCGGCGATTCTGAACTGGCCCTCGGGGGTGATGTCCGTGAGGAGAATGCCGTCCTCGGAATGATCAAACACCTCCTTGTGGCGTATCTGGCTTTCGCGCAGGTTCTGTTCGATCTGCTTCTGGTCCCACAACGCCCGGGTCAGCTTGACGTTGCCGCTGCCAAGGGTGGAAAGCAGGGTGGCTAGTTTGACCAGGAACGCCATGGCGGCTTCGACCTTGGCCCGGCTGAAGCGCGGTACACGCCGCGCGGCCTCCAGATAGGCGTCCTGGGCAAATCCGAAGTTGTCGGCCTGGGCCTTGAAAATCTCGAAATCAACCGGCTCATCTTCGTAGAAGTACTGCCCGATGAAGAGGTTGGCCACGTGCCTGTCTCCGATGTACAGCGGCGTGGCCACATCCCACATGTTGTTCTTGCACTTGAAGGCGAAGAATTCTCCTGGCTTGACGTTTTCAACCAGTTTGGTGTTGCTCTCCACGCAGTTGGCGTTTGCCTCGGGATGTACGCGGTGGAACTTGGAGCAGATGTCCTGCCAGCCTGCGGCGACGAGGATTTCTCCCTGCAAGCCGATGAGCCCGATGGCCGCGCCGGTCAGATTGACGAACTCGTCGAACAGGGACTGCACCGCCGGGATCTCCAGGATGCTGCTCAACCCTTCGGATTTAGTATTCGTCTCCATGGCGAGGAGATACTCCAGCTGTTCGCGCAGACGCTCTTCACTGGCCCGCAGAGTGTTCTCGGCCCGCTTGCGCTCTGTGATGTCGCGGCCGATCACCAACACGCTGCCGACCATGCCCTCCTTGTCGAATTCCGGGACCATGCGCACGGAAACGCTCCTGGTCTCCTGGCCGCGCGTGATGTCCAGATCATGCTCGCAGGGGGCACCCGTTTCCAGCACCTGCCTGATGTTCCCGACGTAGCGATCCGTCGCTTCCTGCTCCAGTGGCGAGACTTGGGCAAGTGTCTTGCCGTGCGCCTCCTGGCCGGAGAGTCCAGTGCCGCGTTCCCAGGCGGGGTTGACGAATATGCGGCGCAGTCTGCGGTCAAAGCGCACGATCATATCCGGGGAGTTCTCTGCCAGGGTGCGGAATTCCTGTTCGCGCGCATAGAGTTCCGCCTCGGCCCGCTTGCGCTCGGTGATGTCTTGGCCAATCACCACCAACCCCTTACGCTGACCGTCCTGGTAGAATACGGGTATTTTGATGATGTCGAAGACCAAAGGAAATCCATCGGGGCGAGGGATGGTTTCTTCAGCCCGACACGGCCTCCCACCCGACCAGGTCATTTCGTCACTGGCCTCACAGGCCAGGAAAACATCCCTGTAGAATGGGCTGAAGGCGGCTAAATCTGAATCTTTCTTGCCTCGGTAGTCTACCCCAGTGAGTTGAAACAAGTCCAAGTCGAAGGAATTGGCTTCCAGCCAATGTCCCTGAGCATCCTTGAAGCATACGATTTCCGGCATAGCGTTTATGAGCGTACGCAGCTGTTCTTCTTTATCGCGCAGGGCCTCCTCGGCCCGCTTGCGTTCGGTGATGTCCTCGTAGATGGCCATGACGCCCACGGCCTCGCCAGATTCGTCCAGAAGCGGCAGCTTGCTGGTCTCCAGCCAGATTTTGCGGCCATCGTGCTGCACCTGGGATTCCACATAGTGCAGTTTGCCCATCTGTGTCGCCATGACTTGGCTGTCGTCGGCGCGGTAGGCCTCGGACTCCTCGGGAAGCCAGGGCAGGTCAAAGTCCGTCTTGCCCACGATGTCTTGCGGGTTGCTCAGCCCCGCATCGTGCGCAAAGGCCATGTTGCAGCCCATGATCACGCTCTGCCTGTCCTTCCAGACGATGGATTGCGGCACGGTGTTCAGGATGGTCTGCAGCACGCGCCGGTTCTCGCGCAGGGCCTCCTCGGCCTGCTTGCGCTCGGTGATGTCCTGATTCGCCCCGTATGTCCCCAAAAGCCGACCGGATTCGTCCCAGATACCGGCATAATGGACGCGGATGGTGCGCATGGCCCCGTCGCGCCGGATGATGCGGTGTTCAAGGGGGGAAAAGAGGGTCTGCGGCGCAGCGGCGCTCTGCTCGGCCAGCGCGGCCGCGACAAGCGGAACCTCTTCTGCCGGCAGGAAATTATGGGCGTATGCTTCGGTTGACATGCGCGCCCCGCCCTCGCGCTCGCAGGACGTGCCATAGAGGGCATAGAACTGGTCGTTGAAGATGAACTCGTTGGCGTTCCGGTCGCACTCCCAGGTTCCCATCTCGGCGAGCTCCATAGCCAGGGACAGTTTCCTCTGGTTGGCCGCCAGCTCGTCGCGGCTGCTGCGCAGGGCCTCCTCGGCCCGCTTGCGCTCGGTCACGTCGGAGAGAACCGCCAGGGACCGCGCGATCGTCCCGTCAGTATCGCGCTCGGCCGTCGCGGAAAGCAAAATCTCCAAAATCCTGCCATCCTTGGTGACGAACCGGTATGGTATCTCCTTGACCTGGCCGGTGGAGTAAAACTGCGGCCAGGATATTTCCAACGCAACAGTCTTCGATTCCTCAGTGAGGAAATCCAGAACGCTGCGCCCGAGCACCTCCTCTCTGAAATAGCCCAGCTTTTCGCACCAAGTGTCGCTGACATAGGCTAGGCGTCCATTGCGGTCCATGGAATGCAGCATTGCCGGGGTATTCTGGTACAGGCCCCGGTAGCGCTCCTCGCTTGCCCTCAGGCCCTCCTCCGCCCGCTTGCGCTCGGTGATGTCCTGCACGGTCGCGAAGAGCACCTCCTGGTCCACGTAAACGATTCTGGACAGCCGGACCTCCACGGGGAACGTGCCGCCGTCCTTTCTCCTGTGGCGGGACTCGAAGGTCTGCGGCAGGGAATTCCAGATGGTCTCGGGGTCGTCCCGTGGCAGGAAGTCCGGGTCAAAGTCGGGCACGGACATGGACAGCAATTCCTCGCGGCTGTAGCCTAGAACATCGCAAGCCCGTTGATTGACGAGAAGCAGTCGGCCCGTGAGGTCGTGTACGATGATGGCGTCCTGGGTTTGCTCCACCAGGGTCCTGAAGCGCTCCTCGCTTGTCCGCAGGGCTTCCTCGGCCCGCTTGTGCTCGGTCACGTCACGGAGCGTGCCTTCGCTGTAGAGCGTCTTGCCGGTTTCGTCCTTGACGAGGTGGGCATTGAGGGAATGCCAGGCGAGGCCGCCGTCCCTGAGCCTGAACTGGGCCACGAAATTGTCCACGCGGCCCTCGGTCAGCAGCAGGTCAACAAACCGTGCGCGGTCGGCGGGGTCGGCATACAAAGAGTCGGCGCACTCAACGTGGCTGAGGAAATCCTCCGGCGAATCGTACTTGAAAATTCTGGCCAGGGCGGGATTTATGGTCAAAAATGCGCCGTCGAGGGCCGTCTGAAAGATGCCATCCGTGGCGTTCATGAAGATGGTGCGGTAGCGCTCCTCAGCCTGGGACTGGGCGGCCAGGGCATTCTCGCGCTCACGCAGCAGTCGGGTCCGCTGCACGCTCTGGTACGCCTTCTGGGAGATTTCGTTGGCCAGCAGGAACAAAGCCTCCGCCACGTTGCGGAACTGCTCCGCAGACATGTACGGGACCTCGGACAGGGCCTCCAGAAACTCCTGCCGGTCCGCGCCGATTGCGTCGGCGTAGGCAAGCATCCTCTCCGTGTCCTGGTGCTCGTTGCGCACCTGGCCGATGAGCCAGTTGGCCACGTGCCGCCCATCGACCGTAATGCTGGCGCCGGCGTCCCAGAGCCCGCCGGACAGGCAGGGGCGGATGGTCGGGCCGCCCAGGTTGTGGCGGCCCAGTTCGGCGTCGGAGATGAAGCAGTTGTGGCGTCCGGCTTCGGTGTTGCGGATGATGTCGTTGCACAGGCGGCAGAAACGACTGGGCCGGGTGATGGGCCTGCCATCGGGCCAGGTGATGATGGACGCGACGCCGGTGGCCTGGGCAAAGGCGTCCTGCATGCGCTGGAGCGCCCCCAGGTCGAAGAGTTCCTCAATGGGGACGGCATCACCGTTGTGCATACAAGAGTCGATCACCATACCCCCTCATGCTTGAGTGATGTAATACTGTAGTGTAGTTGCCAACTATCTGCAAGACGAGCCAGAATCAGCCAGGTCCCCAGGGGCTGCCTATTTCGTCGAGGCCCGCAACGCCACCGGCAGCAGCCCCGGAATTATTAGCGCGCGGTCCATGGCTTCTGTCTGCTTGCTCTTGCTCCGGCGCGACACAAGGCGGCAGCATCTCTATGTAAGCAGACGCGCACTGATCCGTGCCGAATCGGGCGCTCGTTTACTAAACGGGATGTGTGGAGTTACTTCCGGAAAACAACCATCCTATCAACCGAGCCGCCAAGAGAGCGTTGGGGTCGATCAGGCAGGAGCCATGGCCTGAGGCGCTCTATGTCTTGCAACTTGCTTGGTGGACCCTGGAGACGGGGAGGGTGACGGTCCAGGACTATCTCCTGGAGGAGTATGTCGAGACCCTTTTGTTTCGGAGAAAACCTGAATGGGGCATGAAGGTCGTTCTCGTTCAGGTGGTTGACGAGGACTCCGAAATCCCGGTGGACTATAGCCCCGGCATGAGTCCGGAAGACTTTGCCGCAGCCGTGCTCTCGAATATCTCGATGAGCCTCGTGGAGTTGAATCCCGACTATCTTGATGCTGACCGGTTGAGCGCAATGTGAGGCCTGTAGGCGCAGCAGCCGTAGGGGGGGCGATCTAAACCACAATCCCTCGCGAGGCGATGAAGCGGCCCAGCGTGGGCGGCGTCACGTCCAGGATGCGCGCCAGGGACGCCTTGCTTACGCGCTTGGCCAGCAGCTCCCGGATTTGATCCTCCCGGCCGTCCAGCCGAGACTTGCCGATCGACCCCTTGGGTCGCCCGAGCTTCTTGCCTTCCGCCCTGGCCCTGGCCAGCCCGGCCTTGGTTCGCTCGCTGATGAGATCGCGTTCCACCTCGGCCAAGAGCCCGAAGAGCGTCACCAGCATCTTGCTTTGCATGTCGCGCCCGCCCTTGTCGTTGGGCTCCACGCGGATGCCCTCCTTGATGCACACCAAGCCGACCCCGGCGGCAGCCAGCCGGTCCACGGTCTGCACCACTTCGCCCACGCTCCGGCCCAGACGCGAAAGCTCTGCCACCACGAGGATATCCCCGGTGGTCAGGCGCGCTTCCAGCTCATCCAGGCCGCGCTCCTTGGCCGAGCGTCGCGAGGACATTTCGCGCTCCACCCAGTCGGTGATCTGGTGCCCTTCCTTGTTCGCCCAGGAGAGGATCTCCAGCTTTTGGTTCTTAGTGTCCTGCCCCTCGGTGGACACCCGCAGATACGCAATTATGGGCATGCTCACCCCCGTATTTCGAGTTCGTTACGTTAAAACCAACTTTACGGCTTTTATGTGCCAAATTCAAAACGTGAAAGCAAGTGTTTTTATATGTCAATACTAAACCCATAAACGTCCGTTAAACAGTTTCGTATCTAAACGTTAAACTGAGCCGCTCCGTCTTTTCGAAGGTAGACGTTCGCCTCTTGGCGTAATCGGAAGAAAAGATTGATTCATGTATTTAGGATCGTGCGCCTGTTCCCTCGAATATGCCCAATGGGCATGCGCAAGCCTGATTTGGTCGTAGGAGGGGTTGGGGGGCTCGACTCGTAATTCGTTCTGGGATAGAAGCCTTGCACCTCAGTGGTCCCCGCCTTGGCAACACCCGGCAATTGGAGCCGGGACAAGTGGTCGAGCCTCGGGGGCCCTTTCTTTTGCCCATAGACGCCGATCCCCCTACGCCTGGGTCCCGTTTGACAGCGTCCAAGCCTGCGATTATATATTTCTCACCTCAGTGCTCTCCGCCTTGGCAACACCCGGCAATTGTAGCCGGGACGAGTCTCCAAGCCTCGGGGAGCCTTTTTATTCGTTTCAGGGCTCGCTTGACGGGTCGCACTGCAACGAATATCTTTAGCTAGGGCGCTCTCCGCGTCTCGGCACCCCCCGGCAATTGCAGCCGGGACATGGGCCGAGACGCGCGGCGCTTTATTTTTCCAGTGGGGCTGCCCACCATTCCTCCACCCACCTGGGCCTTCAAAAGCTCGGCTCCGGCCTGCTGCGCGGGAATATTCCGGGCGACGGCGACCTCCATGCGCTGGAAGGCCCTCGTCACCGCCGCGCCGCTGACTCCGAAAAATTCTGCGGCGGCGGCCTTGGTCCAGCCCCGCCTGGTCACCAGCTCCCAACACTGCGCGGTCAATGGACTTGGAGCCCCGTGAAGGATGCGACGCCAGATCACCCAACTCCACGTACGCGCTTAACCCGTCCTGCTCGCCCATCTTGATCCCCGCTTGCCCGGCTTAACCGCCCGGCTTAACTCTCGTTTGACCTCGCCCTTGTCCTCTTTCGCCATTCTTAACCAGCTCTTAACTTTCTCCCCGGCTTTTGTGGGCAAGGCCTTAACCGGGCGGCGCTCCAGCATTGTCCGCAGCCTCGGCGGCCTCGGCGGCAATGCGCATCTGCTCCGATTCCTCCAGGCTGTAGCTCCTGACCGGCCTGGCCCCACCCGTCGCCTGCCCTTTCGTCGGGTATTCCCCGCCCAGCACTTTGTCCATGCTGCCCTTGTTCACCAGCCACCCCAGGCTTGCGCGCCATCCGTCCTTGCCCTCGCCCATCAGGTACGGGCACTCCCGCACCAGGGCGAAGAACCACGCCCACCACTCCAGGCTCTGCCTCTCCGGCTTCTTCCACCTCGCGGCAATGTCTTTGGCCAGCTTCTCGGTCTCTTCGCGGGGCTCGGGCAGCTCGGGCAACGCCTCACGGTACAGGGCGACGATCTCACTCACGGGTACAGGTTGTGTTTGCCCTCCCCTTGGGGGGGCAGGGGGGGATTTAAGAGTATTGGAATTGGTATTGGAGCATTGCATCTGCAATGCAGGCGCATTGCCCCGCGCATTGCGCTTTTTCCCTTGCTCCGCTTTTTGCCCGGAACCCTTTGCCTCCCAACGGATTTTTGCAGCCGCACGGGCCGCGCTGCTGCGCTCATCGGCCTGGGCGACGTAAGGCTGCTCCTCACGCCATTCGGGTATGTAGAATACCCCGCTCTCATCCTTTGCAAGGAATTCAAACTCGATCAAATCATCAATGAACTCTTGGTTTTGCGCCTCGCTTATGCAACACAGTGCATGGATGTGCTCGCCCTTCACCTTTTCCAGGCGGCCCGTGCTGGGGTGGTTCTCCGCCACCCAATTC
>MGTN01000178.1:12669-15619 GCA_001799475.1 Desulfovibrionales bacterium GWA2_65_9
AGCGGCGGCGCATGCGCCTCTGTGCGGCCTTGCTTTGTTGGCAATGCATCCGCATTGCGCCCGCATTGCCGATGCATCCGGCACACCCAACCCAGCGCCGTCACAAACATTTCGCGGGCGGCGTGGTGGTCCGGCACCTTGGGGGAGCCATGGCCATTCTCCGGCGACAACGAACCCCCGAATTCCCATTCCATCAGAGCGAAGCATTGCAAACGCGCAGGTCTATTGATTGCACGGGCACCATTGACAATACACACCTGCGTGTGTATTTTGTTTTTGTGAACAGCGCGGAATTGATAAAGAGGCTTGAAGATGCCGGGTTTCTTCTGGTGGGCACGCGCGGCAGCCACCAGAAGTACAGGCACCCGGACGGCCGCATGACCATTGTCCCCCATCCCAAGAAAGACCTGGGCAAGGGCCTGGTGCAGAAGATTCTGCGCAAAGACGCCAAGCTTATCGACTAGGAGGCAGCTATGTACTTTCCCGCCGCAATCTTCATTGAGGAAGGCAAGGCCTATGGGGTGACGTTGCCGGACATCCCCGGCTGCAACACCGCTGGCGACACGCTGGAAGAGGCCCTGGCGAATGTCCAGGACGCCGTGGAATTTGCCCTGGAGGCAGTTGAGGCCAAGCCCGCCCCGAGCGCCCTGGAGCGGCATAGGGACGATCCTGTGTATGCTGGCGCGGTTTGGGCCATGGTCAATGTGGACTTGGGCTTTCTGGACCAGCGCACCGTGCGCGTGAACATCACCCTGCCCGCCGGAACGCTGGAGGAGATCGATCGCACCGCCAAGGGGCGCGGCTTGAGCCGCTCCGCCTTTATCGTGCGCGCGGCTCGGCGCGAGATGACGCACGCCTAAAGGCAACGAAACACAACGCGCGGCCATCGGTAGTCCGCTGAAATGCTCGAATGATTTCATGCGGATTGCTTCACAAGAACCCTCCTCTTTTTGTCTCCCGCAGCGCCACCATGATGAAGATGCTGTGCGGCAGACTGGACTTCGCTGCGCAAATGACATGGTCCCGTTGGATATCTTCATGGATATCTTTCTGCATGCCAGTGGGTGCATTTGAGGCCCCTCTGTGCTGCGTTAACCATCTAAAATCGTTGGCGGACGTGTGGGTGTTAGGCGGCTTTCACGCCGTTAACAGGGGTTCAAATCCCCTTGGGGACGCCAGAACAAAATCAAGCGGTTAGGATGAAATCCTGGCCGCTTTTTTGTTTGGCCGGATATTTTTCCAGCCGCCTTCCAAGCCTCCTTGTCGCAAAAGCGGACATCTCCCCCCGGTTCCCCTGGTGTAGCGCGCATCCTGCGCCAGTCAAGAGCGGGCATCAAGCGTGCGCGCAGGCGCCTTCGCTTGCTCCCGGCACTTGGCGCGCCGTTCGGAGGGGGCATAGGCGGTGAGGGGGGAGGGGGCGGTTCTGCGCAGGCTCTGGAGAGCAGGAGCGTCACGGGCGATGTCTGCTGGGCCGTTGCCCGTGGTCTTGACCCCACGGCTTGTCGCTCCTCCCGCCCGGTGTGCTCCGGCGACTCCTCCAGGCCTGTCTTGCCCCACCCGGAGCAACCACGGTCAGGGGGCAAAATGCGCCCGTCGGCCTTCGGGGGAGCGTGTTGCCTTCTGGGCGTCGCGCGATGCTGATCCGGGGGGCACGAATTCGCCGCAGGGCCGGTTCCACGTCGTGCAGAAACCGGCGCATGAGCAGGGCCAAACATTCCGCCGTTCGCCTGCGCCAGCCAGTGGGCAGGCTGTCCGCTCCGAGGCCTTGGGCGGCCCCTGCGCCTACATCAGGAAGCTCTGGATCTCGAAGTAGCTTTGCAGGTCGCCGTCCTGAAAGGCTGCGCCAATGCGCAGTTCTTCACCGACCTTGTTCACGCGGCAAGGCTTGCAGGTCATGCTCACGGGCCGTGTGCTGCCGTCCGGCAGACGGAACACGATCTCGAAGTGCTTGATCTCGACGCTGATGGCGAGGGTGGTCTGCTCCGGGTCGGCGATGGCGATGCTGACGCCGCCGAGGGAGACGTCCTGGATGGTGCCGGTAAGCAACGCCGTGCCGGTCACCGTTTCGCTGTTGATGATGACCGGGATGCTCGCCTTCTTGCGGTTGTGGCGGCGTTTGTCATTGCCTGTCGTGGTCTTCAGGTACTCGTCCAGAAGGGCGTTGATCAGCGCGGAAACGTTGACTTGGTCACGCTCGGCTACAGCCTTCAGTGCCGCCTGCACCTTTGCATTGGTGCGGAAGCAGATGGTGACGTCCTTGGTGAGCTTCAACGGCCATTCCCCCTTTGGTGCGTTCGGGTGTCGGCATGTCTTCTGTGCATCCGGCCGCGTCCGTGGCCGAGCTGAGAATCAGAGCGGCATGTTGGTCCTCTGGCACTCCACGAAACCTGTGGCGCAACAGAGGATCGATGAACCACCAGTGGCAAGAATTGACGCGAGGGCTCAGAGTCGGCTCGTTGCCCAAAACAACATCTTCGGCTGCGTGTTTCTCTATGCTGACGCATGTATATCCGATGGGTATGCCCAGCGCAAGCGCCATTTGCAGGCGGTCCCCGCAACCTTCTGGCAACCCCCTGTAAATGCTGGATTGGCACGTTCGGAGTGCATTGTTGCGCACGGCAGTGGCCAAGGCAGCCTTGGGACGTTGCTGTCCCCTGTTATTGTTCAACAACGGCCGGAGTGCTGCCCGCTCGATCGAAAAACGTGCGCATGGCATTGACAATGCAAATGCATATGCTGCCCCGGTGACGGGCCCGGCCCTGTCCGGACATCAGGCGCGCCCGCTGCGTTTCCTGTGGCAAAAGCCTGGAGCGGAATCACAGGGCCAGGGCCTGCCCGGACTGCCGGGGCCCTGCGCCGGGGCTGGGCGGATTCAGTGGGTATTGCTGCGCAGCGTGGAGGTGGCCAGGCGCAGGGCGCTCTCAAGCTCGGCTGGCATGATGGGCTTGGA
>MGTN01000178.1:15653-17387 GCA_001799475.1 Desulfovibrionales bacterium GWA2_65_9
GCATCTGCACATCCATGAGGATGCAGTCGAACTCGTTCATGCTCAAGAGCTCCAGCGCTTCAAGACCGTTGCCCACGGCCTGGACCGAGTGCCCAAGCCGACGCAGCATCAGGGCCGTCGCCATTTGGCTGATGGGCTCGTCTTCGGCCAGCAGAATCCTGAGCGGTCCATTGGGCGCATGCGCAGGCTTCCTGCCGGTCGCGCCGTTTTGGCCCGTCTCCGGCACATCCAGGAGCAGGGCCAGGCAGATGGTCGTGCCGCCCCCGACCTCGCTGTCCACCATGATGTTGCCGTCCATGAGGTCCACAATGCGCTTGACCAGGGCCAGGCCCAGGCCCGCGCCCTCATACGGGCGGGTGTAGGAGGCGTCGGCCTGGGTGAAGCGCTGGAAGATGTGGTCGATGGTGTTGTCCTGAATGCCGATGCCCGTGTCGCTGACGGTGAGGTACAGCCAGGCCTTGCCCGTCTGGTTTGGTGCGGGCTGCGACCAGGCCTCGAGGTGGACGGAGCCCTTTGGCGTGAACTTGACGGCATTGCCGACGAGGTTGAGCAGGACCTGCTGGAGGCGCGCCTCATCCCCGAGAAGCTTTAAGGGCACGCTTTCGTGGACCGAAGCGGTGATGTTCAGGCCTTTCTCCCGGCTGGCGACCAGGTAGGTGCTGAGCACGTACTTGAACAGGCCGCGCATGGCGAAGGGCTTGGGCGTGAGCGACTCCCGGCCCGGCTCGAGCCGGGAGAAGTCCAGGATGTTGTTGAGCAGGGTGAGCAGCCTGTCCCCGGCCTCGTAGGCCATCCCCGTGTACAGCGCATGTTCCTGCGCGTTCACCTGGCCTTGCAGGAGCTGGAGCATGCCCAGCATTCCATTGAGCGGGGTGCGGATCTCGTGGCTCATGTTGGCCAGAAATTCGCTTTTGGCCTTGTTGGCGGCCTCGGCGGCCTCCTTGATGCGCACCAGTTCATCCTGGGCCTGTTTGCGCTCGGTGATGTCATGATTGCTGACCCTTCGGCCGAGTGATTTGCCCGTTTCGTCCTGGATTCCCCGGCAATAGTGGTTCAGCCAGACGGTTTCCCCGGACTTCTTGATGATCCTGTAGCTGAATTCGTGCAATGGCGAGATGCTCTGCGTCCTGAGCTCCTTGATGTGTTCCGCAAAGAGCTGGGCGTCGTCCGGGTGCACGATGCGCAGCCAGAGGCCGCTGTCAGCCATGAACTCTTCAACCGCATAGCCGGTGATGCGCTCACAGGAGGGGGCCGTCCAGACCAGGACGCCATCCGGGTCCACCCAGTATTCCCAGTCATAGGCGAAGTTGGCTACCGTGCGGAATTTCTCCTCGCTGTCCTTCAGCCGCGCTTCGGCCTGTTTGCGTTCGGTGACGTCGTGGAAGATGCTCAGCAGGACCGTCCGGGCATCCATCTCCATCAGTGTGCCCTGGATGGACACGAGGCGCACCTCGTCCCCTGCGGCCAGAACCGGGATGTCCAGGGCCAGTCCATGTGTGGCCCCGTGCCGCCGGAGGGCTTCGGTCATCTCGTCCGGCCGGACATGCCCCGGCGGGTGGAGGACTCTCTGGTGCAGCCCCAGCAGCTCGGCCTTGGCCCGGCCGAAGTAGCGCTCGGCCGCCTGGTTGCACTCCAGGAGGATGCCCGTGGCCCTGTCCGCCACAAGCACCGGGTCCTGGATGGCCTCGAACAGGCCGCGGTACTTGGCTTGGCTTGCCGTCAGGTCGGCCAGCG
>MGTN01000178.1:17417-20272 GCA_001799475.1 Desulfovibrionales bacterium GWA2_65_9
TTACCAGCATGCCGGCCAGGCAGACCCCCAGAATGCGGAAGCGGAAGGCCAGCCAGGTCAGCGGCGGGAGCAGCAGGTATTTGTACTCCAGGTGCGCGTGGTCATGAAATATCCATACCACAAGGGCGAGCAGCATGGCCAGGACGGTCAGGAACTCGGCCCAGCGGGCGGCCGTGCGCGTACGCAGAACGTCGCGCCCGAAGCGGTGCAGGGTGACCAGCCCCAGGCCCAGGGTGGTGACGCTCAAGCTGTCGGCGCTCCACCAGAGCAGCCAGACCGTGGGCGGGTTGGCTGCGCCAAAGGTCTGGGCCACCACCGTGGTCCCCACGAGGGCGCCCAGGGCCGGGCCGAGGCCTGCGCAGCAGATCAGGATGGCCAGGAGTTCGGGCATGTCGAAGAGGCCGGGGCTGGGCCTTGGCACAATGCGGCGCACCAGCCACGCGCCGCAGAAGGCCTCCAGGCTGTTGGCCAGGGCAAAGCCCAGGGCCACCGCGAGCGGCTTGCCGCTTGACAGGTCGAAGCCCAGGTTGGCGGCGCAGGCGGCCAGAATCAGCGTCGGCCAGAGGCGTTTTTCGGTGCAGAGCAGGGCGGCGGCGAACAGGCCGCTGGGCGGCCAGAAGGTCACGAAGTCGGCGGGCTCGAAGGACAGGGTTTTTCCGGCCCAGGCGCAGGCGAAGTAGGCCAGCGCGAAGGCCGGGCCGATGAGACGGTCAGGTGGTGTCCAGCAGTTGGAGGAGGAGGTGGTTGCTGGCTGCGACATGTTGTGTTCCGCTAAAGCGGTCCTTGGAAGTTGATTTCCCCCCTACGTACAGGATTTTATGAATTGATGTCCACCGCAGACTTGCATTTGTTGAAATTCGAGCGCGCCAGGGCCCGCCTTGAACGCCCGGCCTACGGCCGCCTGAGTGACGGCCTGGCCTGCGGCACCTCCACGTTCACCGCGCGCAGGCCCTGGCCCTCCTCGGCGTAGTCGAAGAGCACGTCCTCGCCGGGGGCAAGCGTCTGGAAACCCTCGCGCTGGATCTCCGCAAAGTGCACGAACACGTCGCGGCCCTCCTGGTCGCGCAGGAAGCCGAAGCCCTTGCGCTCGTTGAAATAGCTGACCACGCCCTTTTGTCTTTGCATGGAGTCCCCCCCGTTCCGAGTTGCCTGGCCTGTGGCTGTCAGGCCTGGGGCAGCATAGCCCAGGCCCTGGCCCGGGCGCAATGCCCGGAGGCCAAAAACGGGGCGCAAGGCCCGGACGCCAAAATCGGGGCGCAAGGCCCGAACGTAATGCCCGGGCGCAATGATCGGGGCGCAAGGAACGCAAAAAGCCCGCCCCTTTCATGTCGGGAGGGCGGGCTCGTGCGAACAGGTGCAGGGGGGCTAGCGCAGGCGGAAGGTGATGCGTCCGCGAGTCAGGTCGTAGGGCGAAAGCTCGACCTTGACCTTGTCGCCGGGCAGGATGCGGATGTAGTGCTTGCGCATCTTGCCGGAAATGTGGCCCAGGATGCTGTGGCCATTTTGCAGTTCCACGCGGAACATTGCATTGGGCAGGGCTTCCTGGATGACGCCCTCGACTTCAATTGCTTCTTCTTTGGACATGCATTCTCCGCATATTGTCCCAGAACGCCTTGGCATAGTTGCCTTTCTGCGCTCGGGGATCATGTAAGGTGCCGCTATTTACGCCGAATCGCGAGCTTTGGCAAGCCCCGGTCCTGGCGCCAGCGCCGCCAGCGCCGCTTTGGCCTGGGCCACGAAACGCAGCACCAGGGCCTCGTCCTTGTCGCCGCGCGCGTTTTCCAGGCCCGTGTGCGCGTCCACGCCTGCCGGGCGCACACAGGCGATGGCCTGGGCCACGTTGTCGGCGGTGAGCCCCCCGGCCAGGATGAGCGGCCGCCCCAACTCCAGGGAAAGGGCCAGGGCCAGCCTGCGGCTGACGGCCCAGTCGTGGGCCTTGCCTGTGGCCCCGCTGGCCCCGCTCAAGGGGGCAAAGGTGTCGGTGAGGAAGGCGTCGACATGGGGGGCGTGGGCCTGGGCCTGGGCCAGCAGACTCGCCTCGTCCCCGGCTTGGCCTGCGGCCTCGTCGTTAGCCCCCTGGGCCAGCCCGACCACCAGGCTCTTGATGATGAAGAGCCCTGGCGCGGCCTGGCGCAGGCGCCGCACCTCAGGCAGGGGCATGCGCCCGTGCAGCTGCACCCCATCCACGCCCAGAAACCGGCAGAGCGCCAAGGTTTCGCTGGCGTCCGCCAGATAGGTGATGAGCACCGTCTGCGCCCTGTCTTGGCCGGGTTGGGCGGCCAGGCCGCGCACGATGTCCCGCGCCTCGTCTTCGCTGACGTCCGGGGTGTGCACGGGCAGGCGCAGGGGCAGGCCCACGTGGGTCACGCCGCAGCGCGCCAGCATCTGCGCCTCGGCCAGGCTTTTCACCCCGGCCGCCTGGATGAAATGTTGCGTATTTGTCAAAGCGACCTCTGGATTTTTTCAAAAGCAGGGTGTAAGAATGCTTGGTAACTGTACCCGCAACCCTTGGAGCGCCCGTGGAATGCACTGATCGCCAGCCCTACGACATCATCCGAGACATACTCACGGTCATCGAGGAACTCAACACCCTCAAGGACGTGGACGCCATCCTGGACCGCGTGCTGGACGAGGCCCGGGGCATGACCAACGCCGACGCCGGCTCGATCTTCCTGGTCGAGGGCGACCACCTGCGCTTCAGCTACGTGCACAACGACTCCCTGTTCCGCGGCCCGGACGCCAGCAAGCACCTGTACACCAACTTCGCCGTGCCCATCAACGAGAAGTCCATCGTGGGCTACGCGGCCATGACCGGGGAGTCCCTGGTCATCGACGACGCCTACGCGCTCTCCGGC
>MGTN01000179.1:0-1512 GCA_001799475.1 Desulfovibrionales bacterium GWA2_65_9
ATCGAGGCCGCCAGCCGGGGCATCATCTACATCGACGAGATCGACAAGATCGCGCGCAAGGGCGACAGCCCCTCCATCACCATCGAGGCCGCCAGCCGGGGCATCATCTACATCGACGAGATCGACAAGATCGCGCGCAAGGGCGACAGCCCCTCCATCACCCGCGACGTGTCCGGCGAGGGCGTGCAGCAGGCCCTGCTCAAGATCATCGAGGGCACCGAGGCCAATATCCCCCCGAAGGGAGGGCGCAAGCACCCGCAGCAGGAGTTCATCCGCATGAACACCTCGAACATCCTGTTCATCCTGGGCGGGGCGTTCATCGGTCTGGACAAGATCATCCAGCAGCGCATGCAGGGCTCGAACATGGGCTTTGGCGGCAAGGTGGAGTCCAAGAAGAGCCTGGGCCTGGGCGAGCTGCTTAGCCAGAGCCAGCCCAACGACCTCATCAAGTTCGGCCTCATCCCCGAGTTTGTGGGCCGCATCCCCATCGTCACCGCCCTGGAAGAGCTGACCCGCGAGGATCTGGTGCGCATCCTGACCGAGCCCAAGAACGCGCTTATCAAGCAGTACCAGAAGCTTTTTGAGCTGGACAAGGTGGGCCTGCGCTTCACCGAGAACGCGCTCAAGGCCATTGCCGAGGCGGCCATCGCCCGCAAGACCGGCGCGCGCGGCCTGCGCAACGTGCTTGAATCGACCATGCTTGACATCATGTACAAGCTGCCTTCGCTCACGGGCGTCAAGGAATGTGTGATCAACACGGCGGTCATCGAGAAGGCCATGGAGCCCCTGCTCATCTATCACCAGGAGGTCAAGAGCGCCTGAGTTCCGTGAGTCGCGCCCCTGCCCGGCGTTGACTTGCAGCAGTTGGCGATTATCTTGACCTGTACGGGCAGCAACCCCCTGGACTGAACCGGGGCGGAGCAGTCATGAAGGAGCAGAGCATGTCTCAGTACGACGATCTTGAACGGGAACTTCTGCCGGACGATTCCCTTCTGCCGCTCATGTCCCTGCGCGAAGTGGTCATGTTCCCCAAATCCATCGTGCCCCTGTTCGTGGGCCGCGATGCCTCCATCAAGGCCATTGAGAGCGCCATCGCCGTCAACGACAAGCACATTTTCCTGGTGACCCAGAAGCTGCCGGAGAAGGAGCGCCCGGAGCCGGGCGACCTGTTCGCCGTCGGCACCGTGAGCCGCATCCTGCAGATGCTGCGCCTGCCTGACGGCACCATCAAGGTGCTCTTCGAAGGCCTGTACCGGGCCAACTGGAGCCTGGCGGAGCCGACTGAGGGCGACGGCAGCGAGTTCCCCAAGGCCCGCGTGGACCGGCTGGACGACATCCCCGGCAGCGTGCAGGAGGGCGAGGCCCTGGTGCGTTCCGTCACCGAGGCCCTGGAGACCTACGCCCGGGGCAACAAGAAGATCGCCCCGGAGTCCATCCTGGCCATGGCCGCCCTGCGTGAGCCCGGCGCCCTGGCCGACGCCATCATGCCCTACCTCAAGGTTGATTTTGAGC
>MGTN01000179.1:1574-17740 GCA_001799475.1 Desulfovibrionales bacterium GWA2_65_9
ATCCACAAGGAGATGGGCCGTGAGGATGACCCGGCGGCCGAGGCCGCTGAACTCGAGAAGCGCCTGGGCGAAAAGGTCATGCCCGACGAGTCGCGCGAGCGCGTGGTCAAGGAAATCCGCAAGCTCAAACAGATGCAGCCGACCTCGGCCGAATACACCGTGCTGCGCAACTACGTGGACTGGATCCTCGACCTGCCCTGGGGCGTCATCAAGGACACCGAGCTGAACATCGCCAAGGCGCGGACCATCCTCGACGAGGACCACTACGGCCTGGAGAAGCCCAAGGAGCGCATCCTTGAGTACATCGCCGTCATGAGCCTGGTGAAGTCCATGAAGGGGCCGATTTTGTGCTTTGTGGGGCCTCCGGGCGTGGGCAAGACCTCCATCGCCAAGTCCATTGCCCGGGCCATGGACCGCGAGTTCGTGCGCCTGTCGCTGGGCGGCGTGCGCGACGAGGCCGAGATCCGCGGCCATCGGCGCACCTACGTGGGCGCGCTGCCGGGCAAGATCATCCATTCGCTGCGGCGCTGCAAGTTCAACAACCCCGTGATCTGCCTGGACGAAGTGGACAAGATGAGCATGGACTTCCGGGGCGACCCGTCCTCGGCCCTGCTCGAAGTCCTGGACCCGGAGCAGAACTACGCCTTCAACGACCACTACCTGGACCTGGACTACGACCTGTCCAAGGTCTTTTTCATCACCACGGCCAACACGCTCGACTCCATCCCGCTGCCCCTGCGCGACCGCATGGAGATCATCCGCCTGCCGGGCTACCTGGAGACGGAGAAGCTCAAGATCGCCAAGCAGTTCCTGCTGGGCAAGCAGCGCGAGCTGCACGGCCTGACGGAGGAGAGCTTGAGCATCTCGGACAACGCCATGCTCGAGGTCATCCGCCATTATACCCGCGAGGCGGGCGTGCGCAACCTGGAGCGCGAGATCGCCGCCATCTGCCGCAAGTCGGCCATGAAGATCGTCGAGGCCAGGGACACCGGCGCGGAAGAGAAGTCTGTGGCCGTGAGCAAGCAGACCGTGCCGACCTTCCTGGGCATCCCCAAGCACCGCCACGAGGAGCGCGAGGACAAGGCCCAGGTGGGCGTGTGCACAGGACTGGCCTGGACCCAGATGGGCGGCGAGATATTGCTGGTCGAGGTGGTCATCATGAACGGCTCGGGCAAGGTGGAGATCACCGGCAAGCTCGGCGACGTCATGCAGGAGTCCGCCCGCGCGGCTTTGAGCTACCTGCGTTCGCGCTCGGACCTCTTTGGCCTCAAGCGCGACTTCCACAAGGAGATCGACATCCATGTGCACGTGCCTGAGGGCGGGACGCCCAAGGACGGCCCCTCGGCTGGCGTGGCGCTGGCCACGGCCATCGTCTCCGCGCTGCTCAACATCCCCGTGCGCAACGATGTGGCCATGACCGGCGAGATCACCCTGCGCGGGCGCGTGCTGCCCATCGGCGGCCTGCGCGAGAAGCTGCTCGCTGCGCACCGGGGCCTGATCAGCATGGTGCTCATCCCGGCGGAGAACGAGAAGGACCTGAAGGAAGTGCCGGACGAGATCTTGAGGGATCTCAAGATCGTGCCGGTGGAGAACGTGGACGAGGTGCTGGAACGGGCGCTTGTGGGCGACAGCTCCGGGTCCATCTTCTGCGGCCGCGACAACATCTCGCCGCTCTCCGACCTGCTGGTCAAGGAAGAGTACCAGCGGCCCACGCACTAGGCTGCTGCAAAGCGTTTGAAATGAAAAAGGCCGGGGAAACCCGGCCTTCTTCATTTGACGGTAGATTATTGCTTTATGCTGACAATAATTATTCTATTGTCGTCGGTCATGGCGATGGTGCGCCCATCAGGACTTATGGCGCATGAATAAGTATTATTCCAGCTTTTTGGAATTGCGACACGTTCAATCAACTGTCCGCTGGTAAGATCCCAGAGCCAAATGTTCTCATTTTCCTTAATATCCGTTTGGCACGAAACTAGGACCCTGTCATCAGGGCTGAACGCCAATGATTTCGGACTGCCTCTAAGTGGGCCAAGCTCCATCAGCTTTGCCCCAGTTGCAGCATCCCATATGCGAATGGGGTCTTCATTGTGATTCTTGAACCAGACCCAAGGGCCAGCAAGTAGGTTGCGAGTATTTTCTTTTGAACCAGTAGTCGTACCAGTTGCAATTAATTTTCCATTGTGGCTAAAAGTAGACGCAGTAATCCTCATCGCATGAACATCAGATATTTCCTTCAACGACTTACCAGATTTTGCATCTCGAAAGGCAAGACGGATGTCATATTTTGACGGATCATCGTCCTTTGTGAGAAAGTCGTGCCGCATTCCACCCCAGTGATTCGTAAGAATATACTTACCATCTGGTGAGTATGATATACCACCTGAGAACATATGACCAAATCTGTTAATCTTATCAGTTGCATGTTCTTGTTTGAAATAATAACGCCTCGTTGCAGTCTCGACATCAAATACCATGAGTGCTGCTTCATGAGTGAATGGATCAGGTGACTTGTCAATTTTCCTCTGGCGCAAGCGCGCCAACGTTTCATCACGTCCACCAACATACACAGACTCTGGCCAAATCACGGAGCTGTATAATATCGCAATCGCCATACTGTCTGGGCTAAAAGCGATGCTTTGCACAGGTCCTGCTGCATTGGCCCCGCGCGAAAATGGCCCCAAGACATCCCGCACGGGTTGCCACGTCTTGGTTTCCCACAATGTAATGATCCCGAAGCCCCCAGCCAGATATCGTCCATCCGGGCTGAACGCCACTTTACCGCCGGTGATAAATTCATGGTCACCTGCATACGGTCCACACTTTCTGGGCTCCATACTCCTGACGATTTTTTGTGTCTTCGCATCATATACGACGATTGATGCATTCATTCTGGTCGTTTGCGCTACAGCAAAATATTTGTTGTCTGGACTCCAGGCAACGTCTTTCACAAATCCAAAGTTAGTCGAGATGACGGATTTGTTCGTAACGATCTTTCGCGGAGCAGCCTTGGCTGCGGGCGTTACGCCAGTGCTTGCCGGATTCTCAGCGTATGGGGTCAGGCCGCTGGACGCGCAGCCAACGGCGGTGCACAGGAAAACTCCGAAGAGAGCGCAGAGGATGATGCGCCGAAGCCTACGGTTTTCGGTTTCCTGTGTCGCTAAATTGTCCATGCGCACCTCCACGCCAAATCGTCTGATGATTCGTAACCATTGCAGGGAATTGAAGAGGAGTCCAGAGCAAAGGCGTCCCGCGCCGCTGCCTTGCGTGCGCCAAAAAGAAGGCCGGGTTGCCCCGGCCTTCCATGTTCTCGTGTCGCGCCTACTGCTGCCTGTTCAGGTGCTTCAGCACGTTGTCGCGTATCCAGTGCTCGTCCCACCATTCCACCGGGCTCACCTGCACGCCGCTGATCAGGATGCCGAAGTGCAGGTGGTCGCCGCCGGCCAGGCCCGTGGTGCCGGTCTTGCCGATGAACTGGCCGCGCTTCACGTCTGCGCCCACGGCCACCTCAATGGAGTCCAGGTGCGAGTACAGGCTCTGCAGCCCCAGGCCGTGGTCGATGATCACGCAGTTGCCGTAGATGCCCAGGAACCCGGCAAAGGCGATCTTGCCGTCGTTGGCCGCAGGCACGGGCGCGTTGGCCAGGCTGGCCAGGTCCACGCCCAGGTGCGTCTGGTGGTCGATCTTCATGCCGTTGTAGAAGTAGTCGCGCTGGTCGCCGAACCCCGCCCGCCCGGCGGCATTGGGCAGGCGCAGAAAAGGCCCGGACCAGAGGGCGCTGTTGGCGGTCTCCAGGCCGATGCGCCGCAGGTCGGTCTCATTGATCTTGCGCAGCTCGTTGTTCACGCGCTTGTAGATGTCCAGCGGCGACTGTTCTTGCGGGTACTGGGCCGAGTACTGGCTCATCTTGTCGTTTAAAAATTCGTCGGACACGTTCAGCTTGTCGAACTTGAAGTCCTTGGGGATGGCGTAGATGTAGAGGGTCTGGGTGGCCTCGTTGCCCGCCAGGTCGCGCACGATGACGCGCGGCTTGAAGTTCGTTGGCAGCATGTCGTAGGGCATGGCGAAGAAGCAGAAGTAGTCGCCGGTCTTTTGCTGGTAGGCCGGGAAGAAGTATTCGCCCACGGCCACGCCCACGCGGGCCACGGGCTTGGACACGGTGAAGCTCACGGCGCCAGCGCCGCCCTGGTTCACGTTGTGCACGCCCTGGTTCACGGTCACGCGCGGCGGGGTCAGGTCCAGGGTCAGCTTGCGCACCAGGCTGCTCTTCCCGCGCCCGATGAAGGACAAGAGCGAGTGGGTGCGCACGGTGACGGTCAGCTCAACAGGGCCTTCCTTGAAGGCGGCGTCGCGCGGGAGGCGGAAGACCTCGGTGTGCTCCATGGGCTTGTCCGTGAAGGCGCGCTGCAGGAAATCCACGGTCTTGCCGTCCTGGGAGAGCGAAACCGAGAGGCTCTTGATGCCGACATTCCTGGCCGCGAGCTTCAGGGTGAAGTCCGTGTTGAAGGAGGCCACATCGCTTTGCGGGGTGAGGCTCAAGGTCGGCGGGCTGCCGTCGCGGATGAAGGCGTACACGCCCAGGCCGATGACGGTGAGCAATAGCAAAAGCAAAGCATTGCGCACAAAGGTGCCGGAACCTTTCTTGTCCATGTGGAGCAGTCCTCGCTGGCGGGGACGGGCAGCCCGTCCGTGCGGAAAGAGATGGCGTCAGGATTTGGCGGCAGCGTTTGCCTGGTCCATGGCTTCCAGGAGCTGGATGGTGAGCTGCAGGAAGTCGGCCTCGGTGACGATGCCCACCAGCTTGCCGTTATCGACCACCGGCAGGCAGCCGTACTTGTGGCTATAGAGGATGTTGGCCGCATCCTTCACCGAGTCCTCGGGAGAGATGGTGCGCACGTCTGTGCGCATGATCTCCTGCAAGGGGATGCCTGCGTCGATCTCATTCTGGGTGGCCTGGTCGATGTCGGCCAGGTGCGAGATGGTGTTGGCCAGCACGTCGCGATTGGTGATGAGCCCCCGGAAGACGTTGTTGCCCGTGGTGATGGGCACGTGGCGGATGCGCTTCTGGTCCATGAGCACCCGGGCGCTTTGGAGGGTGTCCGTCTCGCGCAGGGAGTAGACCGGGCTGGTCATGAGTTCGCTGATTTTGAACATGGGGGGACCTCCAGGTTGGCCTGCTCGGGCGATACCGGTCAGCGCTTTCAGTGAATTTTTTCAGGAAACCCCTGTCCTGTCAAGGGCGCTGGTGCAACTGCGGGTTGACTTGGCTGGGGAAAAATGCTCAGCAGCTCAGCATAAACGCGACTGAGAGTGCTTGAGGGAGAAGGATGTATGCGGGTTGATCCACGAAGAATGCGCGAGCGCATGGTGGACGAGCAGATCGTCGCGCGCGGCATCACCGATCCGCGGCTTCTCAGCGTCATGCGCGAGCTGCCCCGGCACCTCTTCGTTGAGGAGGCCATGGCCAAGCAGGCCTACATGGACAACCCCCTGCCCATCGGCGAGGGCCAGACCATCTCCCAGCCGTACATCGTGGCGCTCATGACCGAGCTGCTGCAGGTCGAGCCGGGCATGAAGGTGCTGGAGATCGGCACCGGCTCCGGCTACCAGGCCGCAGTCCTGGCCAAGCTCGGGGCCGATGTGCACACGGTGGAGCGCATCCCGAAGCTTTGCGAGACTGCGCGCGACAGGCTCCGGTCCATGGCGCTGTTCAACGTGCACGTGAAGCTCGACGACGGCACCCTGGGCTGGCCCAGCATCGCCCCCTTTGACCGCATCCTGGTCACCGCTGGCGGGCCGGAGGTGCCGCCGCCCCTCGTCGATCAGCTGGCCGAGGGCGGTCGGCTGGTCATGCCCGTTGGCCCGGCGCGCAGGTTGCAGAGCCTGGTGCTGATCGAAAAGAAGGACGGCCAGGTGTTGCGCCAGGATATTTGCGGGGTGCAGTTTGTGGATCTGGTTGGCGCCCACGGCTGGTGAACCCCTCCTGCCTGTCGACGATTTACACGCGCGGCAAAATCAGCCATAGTTACTTTCTTAATCGGTCCAAGTAGCCGAAATCTCACTTGTGGAGTGTGTCCGTGGGTACGTGCAGCGGTGGTTCCTTTCCCCCTACAGCTGACTCCGGCAGCGTCAAGATCGCGTTGCAGGACCAGCGTATCATCAAAGCCTTGGAGCGCATCCGCTACAAGCTGTTCGTCATGAGCGGCAAGGGCGGGGTGGGCAAAAGCTCCATTTCCGTGAACATCGCCGCCGCCCTTGCGGCCAGGGGCTTCAAGGTCGGGCTCATGGACGTGGACATCCACGGCCCCAGCGTGCCGCGGCTGCTGGGCCTCACCGGGCAGTTGGAGACCGATCTGCACAGCCAGATCCAGCCTAAGCGCTACAATGAAAACCTGCACGTGGTGTCCATGGAGTCGCTCCTGCTTGACCCGGACCAGGCCGTGCTCTGGCGCGGCCCCATGAAGACCTCGGCCATCCGCCAGTTCATCTCCGACGTTGAGTGGGGCGAGCTGGACTTCCTGGTGGTGGACTCGCCCCCTGGCACTGGCGACGAGCCCATGACCGTCCTGAAGCTCATCCCCGAGGCCCTGGCCGTGGTGGTCACCACCCCCCAGGAACTCTCCCTGGCCGATGTGCGCAAGGCCATCAATTTTTTGCAATACGCCCAGGCCAACATCCTTGGCGTGGTCGAGAACATGAGCGGGCTGGCCTGTCCGCATTGCGGCAAGTCCATCGACCTCTTCAAAAAGGGCGGCGGCAAGGCCCTGGCCGAGCAATATGGCCTGGAGTTCCTGGGGGCGATCCCCCTTGACCCTGCCACTGTGGTTGCCGGCGACCTGGGCACGCCCGTGGTGCTGCTCGACGCCGACAGCCCGGCCAAAGAGGCGTTGCTGGCCTTGGGTGATCGCGTGGCGAGCGCCGCGCAGACCAGCCTTGAAGCCGCATCCACCGTGCACCGCTAGGAACATGGGGAGTAGGGCGACGTGAACCTGAATCTGGCCAACATGCTGACCATGGCGCGCGTGTTCGCGGTGCCGGTTCTCGTGGTCTTGTTGAGCATTGAGCACTCCCACCAGACTGTTCTCTCGGCCTATCTCGCTTCTGGCGTCTTTGTGCTGGCCTCGCTCACGGACATGGCCGATGGGTACGTTGCCCGGCGCCAGAATCTCATCACCAACCTGGGCAAGTTCCTGGACCCCCTGGCGGACAAGCTGCTCATCGGCTCGGCCTTGATCATGCTGGTGGGGCTGTCCTGGGTGCCGTCCTGGATCGTTGTTGTCATCATCTGCCGCGAGCTGGCCGTCACAGGCATGCGCGGCGTGGCGGCGGACAAGGGCGTGGTCATCGCTGCGGATTCCCTGGGCAAGCTCAAGACCATCAGCCAGATCGTGGCCCTTGTGCCGCTGCTGGCCCACTATCCGCTTTTCGGTTTCGACCCGCATCCGGTTGGCATGATCCTCTTGTATGTGGCTCTTGCCCTTACTGTTTTTTCCGGCGGGAATTATCTGTACAATTTCTATAAAAATTGGTTACAACTTGAATGACCACGCGCTCATGCGGGTCAGAGAGAGCCATGGAGAATGAAATGGGAAAGGCGTCCAGCAGCCATCTGGCACGCATATCAAACTGCCTGCAGACCATCCTGGAACTTGAGCCTGAGCTGGAGAAGATCGAGCTCGGCAAAAGCCTCCTGGAGGAGTTCTCCGTGCTCAAGGATTTTTTGCAGAAGATCGACACGGTGGCCCTGAACGAAGACGACGTGGAACGCGTGGAGACAGCTACCTCCAATTTCCTTGAGGAGTTGAGCGGGCCACTCTCCCAGATTCGCCCAGGCCGGTTTGGTTCTCTGCGTCTGCAGTGAGGAACGCTGATGGCTCGGCGTATCCTCCTTGGCATTTTGATATTCGTGAACGTCGTTCTGTTGTTCCGGCTTTTCTGGACCGAGCACGGACTCTTTGCCTACATGAACATGCGCAAGCACTCGGTTAAGCTGCAGAACCAATTGCAGGAAGTGGACGCCAGGAGCCTGGATCTCAGCAGAGAGATCCGCAGGCTCAAGAGCGACCGCAGCTACCAGGAGATGGTCATCCGCGAGCGCATGAACTACGTTAAGGAAAACGAGGTGCTCTACATCTTCTCCGGAAAGGTCGACGTACCCCAGGGGGCCGAAGGCGATGAGAAGAAAGATTGAATGGTACCAAGAGGTTCTGGCTCTTGAGCCAGGCTCGCGGATATTCTTCCCGCTGGCCAAGCTGTTTGTTGAATTCGGACAGCTCGAAGACGCCGCGAAGACGTTGCGTCAGGGACTGGACCGGCACCCGGACGCCGTAGAGGCGCGCCTGCTGCTCATTCAGGTGCTGACCAAGCTGGAGCGCCTGGACGAGGCCCGTGATCAGCTTTCCGCCGTGGTCAAGCCGCTGGAGCGCTACCCGGCCTTCTGGTCCCTCTGGGCGCAGCAAAAGGCTGAGCAGGACCGTGACTTCGCCGTGTTCCTCATGCTTGTGGCCTCACATTTCACCGGCAAGCCGGTCAAATGGACGGACGTGGTCATCGAGGGCCTGCATTCCCTCTCCGACCGTCTCATCGGGCCGTTGCAAAGCCAGGCGCGCAGGCCCAAGCATCAGGCTGCGCCGCATCTCCCGGTGCCGCCCCTGGACGAGGTCCGGCCCGAGCCGCCGGTGGGTGAATCCGCCTACGAAGGCCCGGCCCCGGATGCGGGCAGCTTCCGCACGCGCACCATGGCCGAGTTGTTGGCCTCCCAGGGCGATTACAACGGGGCCCTCGGCATTTACCGCGATCTCTGGGGGCGCGCCCTGGACGAGCGGGAGAGGACGGATCTTTCCTCGCGTATCCGCACCCTGGAGGACGGCCTGGCCAGGGCTCCTGAGCAGGCAAGCGTCTCCAGGCACGAGTCTTTGGATGACCCCTTTGGCAAGCACGCCAAAAACCGCCTTATGAGCACCCTGGAAGCCCTGGCCTCACGGCTCGAGTCTCGGGTCCCAGCCAGAACCAAATGACCAGAGGTTCCAATTGACCACTCGTTTCAGCAACCCGTCCGGCACCCGAGCGGCGTTCGGCAGACTCTTTGCCGCGCTTCTCGTCCTGACCGTATCGTTTGTGCTCACAGCCTGCGGAGCCTTTGGCCCAACCTGGAACGAGGGCAAGAGCACCGTGAAGACAACGGTCCGCAGCACCCGTGATTACATCAATCCCGTGCCGAAGATCGATGTGAACCGCTACAGCTGGGACAATCCCAATCAGGAAAAGCTGGCCCTGCTGTTCTCGCCCGTGGACGCCAAGGTTTCGGAACTCATGCGCTACGTCACCAGCCAGGACTTCCGGCCCAACGACGCCTGGATGAGCTACCTGACTATGCGCTTCCCCTGGATCGACGGTGTGCTCATCGCCGACGCCAATGGAGACATTCTGGAGCGCCGTCCGCCTGTGCCCGTGAAGCGCTTCAGCGAGCCCCTGATCTTCGAGTCCATCTGGCGCGACACCCTGGTCAAGACCGTGGTGGACTACACCGCCCTTGGCCCGGAGGTCTATTTCGGCATGCCGAATTTCGAGGCCACCGAGTTCGTTGGGCTGCACGTGGTGAGCTTTGACCCGCGCGTGCTGTTCACCTTCTGCCCGCAGCCCGAGGAGCTGGTCATCGTCGATCCGTACGCCCATAAGCTCTGGACCGGGACAGCAAACATTTCTCCGGCAAGCGAGGCGCTCACCGCCATCGCCTGGGACAAGCTGCTCCTTGAGCAGAGCCATGGGACCGTCGAGGCTGGTGGGAAGCAGTTCACTTGGCTGGCCCGCTACATCGGCCACGACCGTTTCATCTATGCCACCGAGAGCGCCAACGCCACCTTCCAGGACAAGGGCCTGCAGCTGATTCCTTTCTTCGGCTCGTATAAATAGCGCACCCCACCGCGCCTGAATCCATGCAACGCGGAGGTATGGACCGTGTCCCAGCAGATCACCGTTACTGAACACCTGCTCTTGCACCAGAAGCATGTGCCCATGGCCACAGGCCGCTTCACCCGGCTGTTCAACGAGCTCATCCTCTCGGCCAAGATCATCGCCCGTGAGGTCAGCAAGGCCGGGCTCGTCGATGTCCTCGGCTTCACCGGGGAGGTCAACGTCCAGGGCGAGGAGGTCAAGAAGCTCGACGACTTCGCCAACCGCGTGCTCATCCACCGCCTGTCGCGCTGCGGCGCGCTGTGCGCCATGGCCTCGGAAGAGAACGCCGACATCATCGAGATTCCCGGCGGCCTGCCCACGGGCGATTATTTCGTCGTCTTCGACCCGCTGGACGGCTCCTCGAACATCGACGCCAACGTGAGCATCGGCACCATCTTCTCCATCTACCGCCGCAAGAGCCCCAGCGACTCGCAGCTGATGAGCACGGACATCCTGCAAAAGGGCTCGGAGCAGGTGGCGGCCGGCTACATCATCTACGGTTCCTCGACCATGATGGTCTACACCACCGGCGACGGAGTCAACGGCTTCACGCTCGACCCCAGCGTGGGCGAATTCCTGCTCTCGCACCCGGACATCCGCATCCCGGAGCAGGGCAAGATCTACTCGGTGAACGAGGGCTACTACCACTACTGGGACAAGCCCACCCTGGACGTCCTGGCGCACTTCAAGGCCGCCGGTGTCCCGCGCCGTAAGCCGTACAGCCTGCGCTACATCGGCTCGCTGGTGAGCGATTTCCACCGCAACATGATCTACGGCGGCATCTTCATGTACCCGGCCGACAACCGCGACCCGAGCAAGCCTGGCGGCAAGCTGCGGCTCATGTGCGAGGCCGCGCCCATGGCCTTCATCGTGGAGCAGGCTGGCGGCATGGCCATTGACGGGCATCGCCGCATCCTGGACATCACCCCGGACAACCTGCACCAGCGCGTGCCCCTGTTCGTGGGCTCGAAGAACGATGTGGAGCAGGTGCTGGAGATTTACGCCAAGGCCGCCCAGGCTCCGCAGGAGTAGCCGGGATCATGCTCGTTCTGGGTGTCGAGACCTCCTGCGACGAGACCGGGCTCGCCCTGGTGCGTGACGGAGCGCTTGTGTCGGAGGCGCTGGCCTCGCAGACGGACATGCACGCCGTGTTCGGCGGCGTGGTGCCGGAGATCGCCTCGCGCGAGCACCTGCGCATGCTGCTGGTGCTCTTGCCGCAACTCCTGGCCAAGTCCGGCATCAACAGCGCAGACATAGACGCCGTGGCCGTGGCGCGCGGGCCTGGACTGCTCGGCGCATTGCTGGTGGGCCTAAGCTTTGCCAAGGGCCTGTGCCTGGGCACGGGCGCGCGGCTCATCGGCGTCAACCACCTGCACGCGCACCTGCTTGCCCCCGGGCTTGAGTCGGACTTGAGCTATCCGGCCCTGGGCCTGCTGGTGTCCGGCGGGCATACGCATCTGTACCGCCTGGACGGCCCCACGCAGTTCGTCCTGCTGGGCCGCACCCTGGACGACGCTGCGGGCGAGGCCTTTGACAAGGTGGCCAAGCTGCTTAACCTGCCATACCCCGGCGGACGCTACCTGGACGAGCTGGCCCAGGGCGCGGAGCCGGACCGGCACCTCTTTCCGCGGGCATACATCCACAACGACAATCTGGACTTCAGCTTCAGCGGGCTCAAGACCGCCGTGGCCGAGGAACTGGGCAAGCGTCCACACCTGACCTTGGCGGTGATGCCCAGTGCCGACGAACTGCGTACGCGCGGGGCGCTGGCCCTGACCGCGCACCCGGAGGAGCTGGCCCTGGTCTCGGCCTCCTTCAACTGGGCTGTGGCCGAAACCTTGCGCATCAAGGTCGAACGGGCCCTGGACCGCGAGCCGGGACTCTGCGGCCTGGTGGTGGCGGGCGGCGTCGCGGCCAACAGCTTTGTTCGCCAGACCATGACCCGCCTGGCCCAGGGCCGGGGGCTTCGGCTTCATCTGCCGGGCCTGGCCCTGTGCACGGACAACGCGGCCATGATCGCCCATGCCGGATGGCAGGCCCTGCGCGCGGGCTACGCCCACGGGCTGGACCTGGAGTCCGTGCCGCGCGGCCGGGCCGTGCCCCAGGACTGGGTTCACACCGCTGCTGACGAGGCCGGGGCCTCGTCGATGCTGCGTGTTGTCCTGACGCATCCGGCTTGACAGAACGGAGCGGGACAACTAGATTTGCCAAGCTGTGGCAGGGTGTTTCCGGCAGGAATTTCTGAACGAGCCGCCTTGCCATAAATATTCAAAGAGTGAGCACAAAGGAGAGGTTATGGCCATACAGGTGACCGACGGCAATTTTGATTCCGAAGTTCTGAAGTGTGATCTGCCCGTTCTGGTCGATTTCTGGGCTCCCTGGTGCGGACCGTGTCGCGCCATGGGTCCGATCATCGACGAGCTGGCCGCCGAATACACCGGCCAAATCAAGATCTGCAAAATGAACGTCGACGAGAACTCGGCCAGCCCGAGCAAGTTTGGCATCCGCGCCATCCCCACGCTCATTCTGTTCAAGAACGGCGAAGTTGTTGACCAGACCACGGGCGCCGTGTCCAAGAGCAGCATCAAGGACATGATCGCCAAAAAGGCGCTGTAAAACCCATGAAGACATACGATGCCGCCGTCATCGGTGGGGGGCCGGCCGGGATTACCGCCGCCCTCTACCTTGTCCGCTCCGGGGTGCGCACAGTCCTGGTGGAGAAGCTTTCCCCCGGTGGACAGGTGCTCATGACCGAGGATATCGAGAACTATCCCGGCTTCCCCAAGGCCATCAAAGGCTATGAGCTTGTGGACAAGTTCGTGGAGCACCTCGCGGCCTATGAGTTCGACCGCATGAACGATGAGGTGCGCGAGATGACCCCGGTGGATGGCGGCTTCCGCATCCTGGTGGGCGCCGAGCCCATAGTGGCCAAGACCGTGATCCTGTGCAGCGGCGCGCGCTACAAGCGCGTGGGCATTCCGGGCGAGGAGCTGTACACCGGCAAGGGCGTCTCCTACTGCGCCCTGTGCGACGGCAACTTCTTCAAGGGTAAGACCGTGGCCGTCATCGGCGGCGGCAACTCGGCCCTGGAAGAGTCCCTGTACCTCTCGCGCCTTGTGGACAAGCTCTATCTTATCCACCGCCGCGACGACTTCCGTGGCGCCAAGTGCTACCAGGACAAATGCTTCACGCATCCCAAGATTGACGTATTGCGCAGCACCATCGTGGACGAGATTGTGGGTGATCCCTTCAAGGGCGTCACCGGCGTGAAGCTCGCCAACGTCAAGTCCGGCGAGAAAAGCAACCTGCCTGTTGACGGTGTTTTTATCTTTGTCGGCTTCGAGCCCACAGCCTCTTTTGTGCCGGAGGCGCTTAAGCGCGACAAGAACGGTTTTGTCATCACCGACTGCGAGATGCTCACCAACCTGCCGGGCTTCTTCGCCGCTGGCGACGTGCGCAGCAAGAACTGCCGCCAGGTGGCCACAGCCGTGGGCGACGGGGCCACCGCCGCCACTGCGGCGCACGCCTACCTGGAACGCCTGCATGTCTAGACGCACCTTCGCACTTCTGCTGCTGCTTCTGTTGCCGCTGGTTTCCTCTTGCGGCCTCATCGACTACTATTTCCTGCCCCCGGCGGATGATACCGCCCAGGAACTCTTTGAGTCCGGCATGGATTACATGAAGGAGAAGCACTACAGTCAGGCTGCGGAGAGCTTCCTCAAACTCAAGGACCGCTACCCCTTCAGCCCGCTGACGCCCAAGGCCGAGGTCGCCCTGGGCGACGCGTATTTCTTCGACGCCAAGTACCCTGAGGCTGCCGAGGCGTACAAGGAATTCGAGACGCTGCACCCCAGCAACTCGAACATCCCGTACGTGCTTTTCCAGATGGCGCTCAGCAATTACAACCAGTTCCGCACCATCGACCTGCGCCAGGACAACGTGAAGGAAGCCCTTGAGATCTTCTACCGCCTGGAGGAGTCCTTCCCTGGATCAGAGTACTCCAAGGCCTCCAAGGAACATATCTACAAGTGCCGCAAGATCCTGGCCGAGCATGAGATCTTCGTCGCCGACTTCTACTGGCGCACCGGAGAATACGGAGCCGCCTGGCACCGCTACATCTACATCCTTGAGAACTTCGCCGATGTGGTCGAGTTCAAAGACTACGTGCGCAAGCGCGCTGAGTACTCCTACTTCGAGTATCAGAAGAACCTCTCCGAGGAGGAGCGCGAGAAGCTTCAGTGGACGTGGAAGCGCATGCTCAAGTGGCTCTAGGCTCATGAATTTTTGCGAGGCCTCAACGCATGGAGATTGCTACCCGACCATCCGGCTCAACCTGGGCCTGCCCTTCCTGGCTTGCGCCCCGGATCATAGCTGACGCCCGCTTTGCCCGGGCCTACGACGCCATCGGCGATCAGCGCCGAGCCCTGCTGAAAGGCCTCATCGCCGATCATTTCACACTCACACCGCCTGTGCCCAGCCTGCGCGCGCAGTGCACGCAGCAGTTCGTTTCCGGGCTGACGCGCCACACCTGCACCGCGCCACGCCCCTTTGTGCTGCTGCTGACCGATGCCAGCCTGGATGCCCCGGCTTTGCTCCTGGCGGCGCTCATGCCGACCCTGTGCTCCGGCGTTGCGGATGTCATTGTGCTGCGTCTTGGCGCACGCTCAGACCTGCCGGATGCGCTGCTCACGGCCTGCGAGCTGGCCGGGCAGGAGCGCGTGGCCGCCCTGGGTCCGGCCCTGGCCGTGCGCCTGTTGTCCGAATGCGCCCTCTGCGGGTTGCCGGGGCTGGTGCTCTACCCGGACAGCCCGGACCTGCGCCGCGTCTTGAACCGTTCGGGCCTGCGCGCCCAGCTGGAGGCCTCGCCCCTGCGCCTGGCGCCTCTGCGCCTGCCGACGGCCCTTGGCCTCTGGCGCGATGCCCCCGCGCAGTTCGCTCCCGAGCGCCTGGAGTTCCTCTTCGGCGCACACACCTTCGAGGCTGGCGGCGCACAGCCCGGACGCCGCGCCAGGAAGGCCCCCGAGGCCTCCGCGTTCAGCGCCTTTGCCGCCGCCTGGCGCGACCTGCTGCTTGTGCCGGATGCCCGGCTCGCAGATGATGCCCGGCTCGCAACGGATGCCCGCCTTGCGGCAGGGCAGGGGGGGGCACGCCTCGTGGCCGGCCAGTCGCGCATCGGACTGTGGACCTGGCCCGAGCTCTCCCCGGAGCTGTTCCACGTCACCACGCAGGCCTATACCTCCGCACCGGAAACGCTTTCGTAAGGCGGGTACCGCTGTGAGCAGAAAACCCCTGTCCGCCAAGTACCTGCACGCCATCCGCAACCTGGGCATCATCGCGCACATCGACGCGGGCAAGACCACCCTGTCCGAGCGGATTCTTTTCTACGCCGGGCGCATCCATCGCATGGGCGAGGTCCACGAGGGCACAGCGACCATGGATTTCATGCCCGAGGAGCAGGAGCGCGGCATCACCATCACCTCGGCCGTGACCTCCTGCCTGTGGAAGGGCTGCACCGTGAACCTCATCGATACGCCCGGCCATGTGGATTTCACGGTCGAGGTGGAGCGCTCCCTGCGTGTGCTTGATGGTGCCGTGGGCGTGTTCTGCGCCGTCTCCGGGGTGGAGCCGCAGTCCGAGACCGTGTGGCGCCAGAGCGAGACCTACCATGTGCCCAAGCTGGCCTTTGTGAACAAGATCGACCGGGTGGGCGCGGATTTCGCCGCGGTGCTCGTCTCCATGCGCGAGAAGCTCGGGGCCAATGTCCTGCCCCTGCAGGTGCCGGATGGTGAAGGCGCGGACTTCACCGCCGTGTTCGATCTGGTGAGCCTGGAGCGGCTGGTGTTCGACGCGGACAGCAAGGGCGCCGACTATGCGCGCGCGCCCTTGACCCTTGCCGAGGCCGGGCGCGTGGCCCCCTGGCGCGAGCGCCTGCTGGAGACGCTCTCCGAGCATGACGACGCCATCATGGAGGCCTATCTGGCCGGAGAGGACATTGCGCCGGAGACACTGCGCGCGGCCATCCGCAAGGCCACCATCGCCCTGGCCGTCGTGCCGGTGCTGGCCGGTTCGGCCTTGAAGAACATCGGAGTGCAGCCGCTCATGGACGCCGTGTGTGATTATCTTCCGAGCCCGCTGGACCTGCCGGCCCAGCAGGGCGTGGACCCGGCCACCCACCTGCCCAAGGCCTTTGCCGTGGACCCAGAGGCCCCGCT
>MGTN01000180.1:0-236 GCA_001799475.1 Desulfovibrionales bacterium GWA2_65_9
CGGCCCTGGGCGGCCTGTTGACCAACCCGGCCCTGCCCTGGTTCGACCTGAAACTCAGCCGCAGCGCGCCCGACGACGAAGCCGTGCGCGGCTTCCTGACCGAGGCGCGCGACCGCCTGCTCCAGGTCTTCAACGCCGAGGCCACGGGCTTCCAGACCTGCGTGCACGAGCTGTACCTCGACCTGTGCCTGTTCGGCACCGCCGTCATGCACGTGGAGGCCGACCCGGACTGCGTG
>MGTN01000180.1:250-1709 GCA_001799475.1 Desulfovibrionales bacterium GWA2_65_9
CCGGCCCATGGGCGAGGTGTATCTGGCCGAGGACGCGCGCGGCGTGGTCGACACCGTCATCCGCCGCTACTCGCTCACCGCCCGCCAGGCCTGGCAACAGTGGGGCGAGGACTGCTCCGCCGAGGTGGCGCGCCTGGCCGAGGAGAACCCGGAAACCCCGGTGGAGATCCTGCACGCCGTGTACCCTCGCGCCGACCGCGACCCCACAAGCCCGGCCAGCAAGCACTTCCCGCTCACCAGCCTGTACGTGGAGGCCCAGACCCGCCACCTGCTGGAGGAATCCGGCTACCTGGAGATGCCCTACATGTGCCCGCGCTGGGCCAAGGCCTCGGGCGAGGCCTACGGGCGCGGACCCGGCCTGACCGCCCTGTCCGACGTGCGCGTGCTCAACGCCATGAGCCGCACCGCCCTCATGGCCGCCGAGAAGATGTCCGACCCGCCGCTCATGGTGCCCGATGACGGCTTCCTCGGCCCCATACACTCTGGCCCCGGCGGCCTGTCGTACTACCGCGCGGGCTCAAGCGACCGCATCGAGTCCCTGCCCGTGCGCGTGGACCTCGCCGCCATCGAGGCCATGACCGAGGGCCGCAGGCAGAGCATCCGGCGCATCTTCCTGGCCGACCAGCTGACCCCCGAGCCCGCCCGCAGCACCGCCACCGAGGCGCTCATCCGCCAGAACGAGAAGATGCGCGTGCTCGGGCCGACCCTCGGACGCATGCAGACCGAGTTCCTGGCCCCGCTCATCGAGCGCGTGTTCAACATCCTGCTGCGCGAGGGCGACCTGCCGCCCTGGCCCGCGAACCTGCCCCAGGGCTCGCTCAACGTGGACTACTCCTCGCCCATCGCCCGCGCCCAGCGCCAGGCCGAGGCCCAGAACCTGGACCAGGCCGTGCGCTACCTCGCACCGCTCCTAAGCCAGGGTGATCCCTTCCACCTGCTGGACAACTTCGAGCCCGACGCCATCGCCCGGCACGCCGCCAGCCTGTTCGGACTGCCCGCCGACTACCTCCGGCCCGTCGAGGCCGTGCAGCAGATCAGGCAGGCCAGGCAGGGGAGGGGATAGGAGACGAGAGAGAGGAGAATATGCCTCCGGCGGCCAAGGGGTCTGAGGCCCCTTGGAACCCCCATAGGGGCTGGCCGGGGCGGCGAGGGCTGCTGCCCCGGCTTGGCCTGGCCCTGGCAATGCGCGCGGGTTTCCCGCCGAAGACGGCGAAAAACCCGCGCGCGGTTGGCCCTTTTGGGAGCGTTGGTGAAAGGGCAGAGAGCAAACACGCTCTCCCATGACTCACCCAAAGCGAGGGCTTCAGGCTGGTGTCTTCACCAAACGGAAGCCCTCGCGCAATGGGGAGTCCAGAGGCAGCGCCCCTGGCCACAACCATGGATCGTTGAAACCATACTGGAGACAGGCTATGCTGTGCGACAGAGATGGCAAGATGCTGTGGCTCGCCGACGACACCGG
>MGTN01000180.1:1748-2316 GCA_001799475.1 Desulfovibrionales bacterium GWA2_65_9
GGCTCGGGCGGCGGCTCGTCTGACTGGGGCTCGTTTGGCAAGCTGGCCGGTGCGGACAGCGAGGCCGGGCGCAAAGGCCCGCCCCCCGAACCCTGGAGCCTGCTTTCGGCTGGCCAGGAGCACCTGGACCACATCGACCAGACCAACGGGTTTGGCGAGGCCGTCACGACCATCGGCACGGGCATCGGCGAGGCCGTTTCGAAAGGCGCGGAGGGCGCAGGCGAGGCCCTTGGCAAGACCTGGGACGCGCTGACCACGAACGAGGATCTGCACAAGGGTGTCGAGTTCGGCGGCAAGGCGGCCTGGGAGGTCAGCAAGGATGTGGGCAAGACGGTGTATGATGATCTCAAGTATAACGGATGGGACACCGCCGCCAGCGAAGCCGCAAAAGCCGCTGGCTTGAGCAGCACGGCAAGTGTCTTAGGAAACCCAGCCATCACCGTCCCGCTGAACAAGGCCATAAATATGGGGCGAGTGGTAAGGGATGTCTGGGGCGGCAAGCAAGAGCGAGACACGATAGACTTGGGCAAACGCATCGACAGCATCTACGAAGGTGTCTACGGGAGGA
>MGTN01000180.1:2350-7483 GCA_001799475.1 Desulfovibrionales bacterium GWA2_65_9
GGCTGGACTCGGCGTGTTCATGGGAGCGGCTTTCGCTGAGAGCCATCGGATTGCAAACGGTATCTACATCGATCTTTTGCTCTTCGTCGTCTATTGGGCCGCAGCCATCAAGCTCGGCCTAGACTGGTGGCAGGCCCGCCGCGCCAAGGCCTCACAACCAAAATAACCCCTGCGGGGCTCTCGGCCAAGCGCCGGGAGCCCCGGCATTGTTCAAGGCGGAGGGCGCTGGCGAGGCCCTTGGCAAGACCTGGGACGCGCTGACCACGAACGAGGACCTGCACAAGGGTGTCGAGTTCGGCGGCAAGGCGGCCTAGGAGGTCAGCAAGGATGTGTTCAAAGAGGCCGGGACCGATGCGGCCAAGGCGCTGGGCGGCTATTGGCTGAAGGACAAGGGGAGCGACCCGAAGGCAACGGACGCGCTCGGCACTGCTGGTGGGCTGATATACAAAGGCATTAAGCTGTATGACAAGGCCCCCGGCTGGGGGCGAGACCTGGGCAACAGGCTCTACAAGATCAAAGATGGCGTTTACTCAAAGGAGTAGGCATGCTGGAAGACGTTTGTATTGTTGTCGCTGGGCTGTCGCGCTGTTGATGTCTGCGGACTCCTTCATGGCGTTGAGCGGACGGTATGCGCGTGCCAACATTCGTCTGAAGGTCTTTCCGTACTTTGAGGACAACAGTACGATACAGGCATGCATTCGGGGCGTAGGGCACGTCGGCATAGCCTACGCTTCCATGCATGAATACTTCTACATTTTCGGTTTGCTGTACCTCGCAATGTGCTCTGCGGGATATCTCGCGGTCAAAAGGCTGTGGAGCGTGTTGCGGCCAAAGCCCACACACACCGACTAACCCCTGCCGGGGCTCTTGGCCCAGCGCCGGGAGCCCCGGTTTTGTTCAGGCGGAGGGCGCAGGCGAGGCCCTGTTTCGCACCTGGGGCGCGCTCATCACCTTCGGCTTCGCGCCGGGAGCCCCATTCGCGCAATGGGGGGGATCTCAGGCCCCTCAGCCGCCGGAGGCACCCCCTTCCCCCTCTTCCCCTTTCCTTCCCCACCTCCCGGCCTGGGCGCGCATTAGCCTTTGACGCCCGCGCCTGAATGCCGTAAGTGAGCCACAAAATCCGGCGTGCTGCCTTGGCCCGGTATCAACAAAAACAGCCAGTTGAGGTTTACGCATGACAAAGCTCGCGACCCTGCCCGGAGATGATGTCCGCCAGATCATGTGGCGTTACGCCGACCGCTACGACCTGCAGATGGTGGTCCAGTCCGCGCGTGGCGTGGCCCGTGGGCATGTTGCCCGCATGGTGGCCGACGGCGTGCGCAACAGCCACGAATGGACCGAGCGCAAGCAGTCCCTGCTGGACGTCTTCGACGCCTCCGGCCTGACCGCCCTGTACATGGACACCAGCCAGGGCGGCTACATCGACGGTCCCAAGAATTTCGGCCTGTCGCTGACGACCTTCGAGCTGTCCTGGGTGGACGCCGGGGCCGCCACCTGCGGCCTGGCCAACAACCTCGCGCTGGCGCCCATCCACGAGAAGGGCACGCCCGAGCAGCGTCAGCACTACATGTCCATGTCCTGCCCCAGCGCGGACCACCCGACCTGGCGCGGCGCGTTCGCGCTGACCGAGCCGCTGCCCTTTGTCGGCGTGGACACGGGCATGCTGGGCAGCAAGATGCGCGTGGCCGAGTGGAAGGACGGCTGCGAGCCCATGCTCCAGGTGGACAAGCGCGGCCGTTTCATCACCAACATGGACTTCGCCAACTTCGTCACCGCCGCCGTGGTGTCTGATGACCCGCGCATCAAGGGCTCGTGCATGATCATTCTGGAGGAGGGCGACCCCGGCGTGTTCGACCGTGGTTCGCCGACCCTCAAGATGGTGCACCAGCTCTCCAGCACGCGCGACCCGGTCTTAAGCCTCAAGGTGCCCGCCAGCCGTATCATCGGCGGCTACAGCATCGTCGATGGCGTCATTGTGCCCAAGTACAGCCACGCCGAGATCATCGGCGCGGTGTTCCACCGCACGCGCATCCCGGTGGGCATCATGAGCTCGGCCAAGCTGCTCTCGGCCATCGAGCCCGTCATCCGCTACCACCGTGGCCGCTTCCGCGGCGGCGAGGCCGTGCCCGGCACCCCGCGTTTCGACCAGGGCTTGCAGATGAAGGAAGACGCCGTGCAGCGCCTGGCCGACATCTGGGCCTCCGGCGAGGCCGGGGCGTCCCTTGGCTTTGACGCCGCGCGCAAAGCCGACCTGTTCGACCCCATCGAGCGTGCCAAGGAGCAGCTCTTCCACGAGCAGGGCCTCACCGGCCCGCGCGCCCAGATGAGCGCGCTCAAAAAGATCGAGCCCCAGGCCAAGGAATTCCTGCGCCTCTCCTTCATGACCCCGGCCGAGCGCGAGGCCATGCTGGAAGAGGACCGCTACCAGGAGCTGCTTGCCGACACGCTCGTGCAGTTCGCCGTCATGGACGCCGAGGGCAACGTCATCATCCCGGCCTGCAAGCTCTGGAACACCGGCGTTGGTGCGACCATGATGCGCGAGGCCGTGGCCCTGGTGGGCGGCTACGGCGTCACCGAGGACTGCCCGGGCTTCCTGTTCCAGAAGTGGACCGACTGCCAGCTCGAGGCCACCTACGAGGGACCGGAGGTCGTGCAGCGCCGCCACCTGGTGGCCACCATGACCAATCCGCTGTTCCTGGAGCTCATGGGCCACTGGATCGACGAGCTGGACAAGCTGGCCGCCTCCTGGCCCGCCGCCGGCTCCCGCGCGCTGGCCCAAGCCATGCGCCTGTGGCTGTGGACCCTGGAGCACCTGCAGGCCAACAAGGACGACGACGGCAAGAAGCTGTTCAACAGCAACCGCCACGGCGTGACCTTCCCCATGGCCGACGCCCTGTCCTGGCTCGTGGCCGCCCGCTGCTTCATTGCCGACGTGGTCGAGCTGAAGAAGAAGGGCCCGGAGAACCCCGTGGTGGCCGAGGGCCTGGACGGCCTCCTGTCCTTCTACGCCGACCTGACCCGCATCCAGACCGCGCGCACCGCTGGCGAAGTGGCGCGCATCTGCGGCGAACTGGTGTACGGCTACACGCGCACCTCCAATTCCCAGGCCGCCGACATGTTCGAACTGCTGCGCCAGCAGCTGGACACCTCCCTTGTCGGCGCGCGCCTGGCGCGTGACCGCGCTGGCGAAGCCCTGGCCGGAGTCATGATCCCGGAAGCGCTGGACTATCCAATGTAATGAAGAGAATAGCCTCCGGCGGCTGGGGGGCTTGAAGCCCCCAGACCCCCCCATTGCGCCGAAGGGGCTGTTTCAGGAGGAACCTGAAACAGCCCTTTCGGCTTGTGTGGGCGGACGGAATCATCTTGCAAGTATTGCCAGGGCCGTAGGCCGCGTGTAGGAACTTGGAATTCCGTGCAAATACGCGCCAAGGAGCCTCCCAATGCCTCAAAAACACAGCGTCCTGGTCCTGCCCTGCGTCTTTCTCACCCTGCTTCTTATGCTCGCCTGCGCTCCCCGGGCTGCGCTGGCCGGAGCGCTGGAGGATGCCAAGGCTGGCGAAGCCGCGCTCAACCGCAGGGACTATCGCGAGGCCATTCGACTGTATACCCAAGCCTTGGCTCCAGGGAATCTCACCTACCAGTCACAGGCCGTGATCCTCAACAGTCGGGGCAACGCGTACTCGGGTATGCGTCTGTATGAGCAGGCTGTCCTGGACTACGACCAAGCCCTCCGGCTCACGCCAGAGGACTATGCGCTCTATTTCAACCGTGGGCTTGTATTCATGACACAGGGCCGGTTTGACCTGGGCGCACGGGACTTTGAAAAGGTCATCAGCCTCAAGCCTGGTCATGCCGATGCCTATTTCAACCTTGGCAATGCCTACGGCAAGCTAGGCCAAAACGACCGGGCCGTCCGGCAGTTCACCCATGTCATCACGCTCAAGTCGGATGCCGATGGGGCCTACTACAACCGTGGCGTCGCCTACCAGGCTCTGCGCCAATACGAACTGGCCATCCGGGACTATGACCATGTCCTACAACGTAAGCCAAATTTCGAGGACGCTATTCGCAACCGGGCAATTTCACTTAGACTTCTTAAGGACAAGAGCAACCCACCGGTCCTCATGACCCCGGAGATAGCGAAGATGGAGGTGGGAAAGCATCCCGGCAAGTCTTTTGTGGTGGAACCCACAGGCGAATATGCGACCATAGACAACAATCCCATGCTTCTGCTCACGCAGAAGCTCCTAGGCACCTATTCACAGGAAAACGACCCCCTGATCGGGCAGATCATGAAGACGCCCGAAGACTACCAGCCGCCCGTTCTCTTCGCGCTTGCTAAAGTATTGTACAAGCGCGGCCAATTTGACGATGCCGTCTATTGGATGCACGCAGGTTTGCTGCGCATCTGTCAGGATGCTGCGGTGAGCACAGACCCCAGTGTTCATTCAGCAATCGGCAAGATGATTCTAATGATGCCCCAAGACCTGCTTAAGCGGCAATTTGATGATGCCGCCAAGCTGAACAGCATCATGGAGCGGATTGTGAAATGGGACGAGGCAACACCCTACAAATATGACCGCCGCTGGATTGCCCATAGTGGCGTGGCGAGTATTGCCCGCAGCATGAGCAATTCAACGCAGGCGGGGCCGCTTCTTGTTCCTCGTGAACAATGGGACGCCTTGGCCCAAAAGACCCGCGTAGAATACCGGAAACTGGTATTCGGCCTTATGGACACACTGCAAAAGCAGAAACAGGCAAAATAACCGGGGAAACGTGTCCGGCCCGAGGGGAGCCCAGGGGCAGCGCCCCTGGCTGCCTACGGCCCTTGGCTCAGGGCATGACAAGGGCGGCGTGATGCGGTAGGGGTCGGGCCATGGGTGAGCCGCTGAAGATAGTGCATGTGATCACCGGGTTGAACCCGGGTGGTGCGGAGACGTGGCTGGTGCGGCTGTTGGGCCGTTTGCCTGCGGAGCGTTTCGACAGCCGGGTGGTGAGCCTGATGGACGGCGGCGATCTGTCCGGGGTGATCCGCTCCCTGGGCGTACAGGTCACGAGCCTGGGCATGGGCCGGGGCCTGCCGGACCCGCGCGGGTTGTGGCGGCTGGCGCGGCTGCTGCGGGAGCACTGCCC
>MGTN01000180.1:7495-8161 GCA_001799475.1 Desulfovibrionales bacterium GWA2_65_9
GCGCGCCTGCGTGGCGTTGTCCGGCTGGCCCGAGGCGGTGACGGCCAATTCCCAGGCCGGGGCCGAGCATCATCTAGCGCTGGGCTACCGGCCCAGGCGGCTGGTGGTGCTGGAGAACGGTGTGGACGGCGGGCTGTTCCGGCCGGACGCCGAGGCCCGGGCACGGTTACGCCTGGAGTGGGCCGTGCCTGAGGGCGCGCCGCTCATCGGGCTGGTGGCGCGGGTGGACCCCATGAAGGGCCACGCGGTGTTTTGCCGGGCGGCGCAGGAACTGCTGCGCACGCGGCCGGACGCGCGGTTTCTGTTCTGCGGCGCAGGCACCGAACCAGAGGATGACGGGCCGGGCTCGGCCGAACTGGACGCGCTCATTGCGCGGCATGGGCTGGTCGGCTCCGTGGTGCGCCTGGGTCGGCGCGAGGACGTGGCGCAGGTCTATGCGGCCCTGGACGTGCTGGCCCTGCCGTCCCTGGGCGAGGGCTTCCCCAACGCGGTGCTGGAGGCCTTGGCCTGCGCGGTGCCGTGCGTCTGCCTGGATGTGGGCGATGCGCGGGCCATGTGCGGACCGGGCGGGCTGGTGGCCCCGGCGGAACTGTCCGCTCTGGCCGGGCCGGGAGCGTCGGCAGCGGACCGGGCGGGCTTTCTGGCGCGCGCGCTGGGGCAGGTTCT
>MGTN01000180.1:8184-11253 GCA_001799475.1 Desulfovibrionales bacterium GWA2_65_9
TCCGTTGAAATAATTCCACTTCATGCCGTCGATAGCTTATCGATGTGCGGCTACTTCTCCGGGCTGCTCAGGGGCTTGAAGCGGTAGCCCGCCCCGCGCACGGTCTCGATCCAGTCGGCGTAGGGGCCGAGCTTTCCGCGCAGGCGGCGCATGTGCGTGTCCACGGTGCGCGAGGTGCCGTCGAAGTCCGTGTCCCAGACGGTATCCAGCAGCCGCTCGCGCAGGAGCACGCGGCCCTTGGAGCGCACCAGCTCCCGCAAAATCTTCAGCTCGGTGCTCGTCAGCGCGACGGCCTCGCCGTCCACGCTCACGCTGTGGGCCTCGAAATCGATCAAGAGCCCGCCCGCGCGAAAGCCGTCTGTGGCCTCTTCGGCGCTGGTGCTGGCGCGGCGCAGCACGGCCTTGATGCGCAGCAGCAGCTCGCGCGGGCTGAAGGGCTTGGCCACGTAGTCCTCGGCCCCCAGCTCCAGACCCACGATGCGGTCCATCTCGTCGCCCAGGGCGGTGAGCATGATCACCGGCACCGAGCGGGTGCGCTCGTCCTGCTTGAGCCTGCGGCAGACCTCCAGCCCGTCCATGCCGCCGGGCATCATCACATCCAGCAGCACCAGGTCCGGCCGGGAGCGAGCGGCCAGCTCAAGGGCCTTCAGCCCATCCCCGGCGGTGCGCACGGCATAGCCCGCGTTCTTGAGGTTGTAGGACAGAAGCTCCCGGGTCTCCAGGTTGTCCTCCACCACGAGGATGTTCTTCTGGGTCATCTGCGCCCCCTGTCTGGACATTTCGGGAGGTGTAAAGTCCTGGTCCGGCCTGGCCGATAACCCAGGCATGGGTGGAGGATACCAGCGCCGCCCGGTCCGGGCAAGGCCCGTGCACGGCCCAGGCCAACCGCCCTGGTTGACGCCGTTCAGGGCAGCGCATTTTTCGTCCGCGCAGTTTTAGCCAGATGATTTGGAGGGAGCATGTACTACCACGGATTTGACAAGAAATTTCCCTCCGGCAGAACCCCCTGGACCCCGGGGGACGACCAGCTGGTGGGGCTGCTGTTCTCCAAGATCGTCACGCGCACGGCCATGGCCGAGGCCAGGGGCATGGTCGACTCGCCGGGCCTGGCCGATGAGATGGCGCACAACCTCTTCGATCTGATGCTCTACATCAACAAGGACTTCCATTCCTGCTAGGGCTTCTGCCGGCGGCGAAGGCCGAGGCGAAGGCCTAGGCGATGGCCTGGAGCATGGGCCGGGGGCAAGCGAAGCTGGCCTGGCAGGCCCGGTAGGCCTGGGTGGCCTGGCGCATGGCCTGGGCCAGGGCGCGCTCGGCCCTGGACTGGCCTGGCCGGGCGTCTGCGCTGTTTGCCCGCGCGTCGTCTGTCCGCGCGCCGCCCGAAATCTCGCCGGGCAGAGTCACCCCCGCCATATCCGCACCGGGCGAAATCGTGTCCGTGGAGCGTCTTGTCTGGGTTTGCCCCACCAGGGCCGCATCCTTTTGCGAGGGATCAGGCTTGCCCTGGCTGCCCGCCACTGGGCCTGCGCCTGGCTGCTGCGCGGCCTGCGCCGTTGGCCCGACAACGTCTTGTCCGCCGATGTTCTGTTCACCCACTGGCTGCCCGGCGACCTGTGACTCGTCCGCCTGTTGAGCGCCCGTCTGCTGCCCGTGGGCTTGGCCTTCCAGCGTCTGCTGCCGGGCGGCCTGCTCCTGCGCGTAGGCCCATTGTTGGGCCTGTCTGCGCGCGGTCTCCAGGTCCTGGGGGAAGGTGCTCTTTTCTGGCTGCGGGTCCGGCTGGCGTTCGGATTCCACTGCCGGGGCCGGGTCCACGGGCGGCGGGTCGGCATTCCAGAGCAGGCGGTCTGTGGAATAGGTCAGGCCAAAGGCCCCGACGCGCAAGGAAACCCGGCGCGAATGCACCTGGGGCCGGGCTGTGGCGAAGGGCGAAACGGATGCGGAACGGATGGGCTCGGACATGGCCGACTCCGGGGTTGCCCGGGCTTTCGGTCCCTCAAAAAAAGACCGGAAGCCGCGTGTTCCGCCCGCCGGTGCGCCGCCGATTGTCTCGGTCAGCTCCCCCCTGTCCAGAGGGGTCCTGCGGGCTTCAGGCGTCTTCCGTCCGTGGAAGGCAGGCGCGGGCCGCTCCAAAACGAAGCCAGGCAGGCGCGCCATGTGCAAGCTGTAACCACACCGCGTCGGTTTGGCAAGACCCTGGCTGGGAAAAGCGTACGTATTGCATTCGACCGGGTGAGAGGCTACAGCAATGCAAATCTAACTATCGGAGAAGGTGCCCCTTATGAGCTACAGAATTTTGCAGAAAAAAATTCTCATACCAGGGCAGACCACGCTCCTGGTCATTGATGCCCCGCACGTGGCGCAAAAGGCCAAGCCCGGCAATTTCATCATCCTGCGCACCAGCGAAAAGGGCGAGCGCATCCCGCTGACCATCGCCGACTGCGACGCCGCTGCCGGAACCGTGACCATCGTTTTCCTGGTGGTAGGCAAGAGCACCGCGGAGCTGAACACCTTTGAAGAGGGCATGAGCATCCCGGACTTCTGCGGGCCGCTGGGCAAGGCCACGCACATCGAGCGCCAAGGCACGGTCATCTGCGTGGGCGGCGGCACCGGCGTCGCGGCCATGCACCACATCGCCAAGGGCCACGCGGCCGCGGGCAACCGCGTTGTGGCCGTCATCGGCGCGCGCAACAAGGACCTGCTGCTCTTTTGCTCCGAGCTCGGCAACTTCTGCCCCGAGGTGCTCGTGGCCACCGACGACGGCAGCTACGGGCACAAGGGCTTTGTCACCGAGGTGCTCAAAAAGCGCCTGGAAGATGACAAGGACGTCAGCGAGGTCGTGGCCATCGGGCCTGTGCCCATGATGGAGGCCGTGGCCAAGGTCACCAAGCCCTTTGGCGTCAAGACCACCGTCAGCCTGAACTCCATCATGGTCGACGGCATCGGCATGTGCGGCGCCTGCCGCTGCACCGTCGGCGGCGAGACGAAATTCGCCTGCGTGGATGGACCCGAGTTCGACGGCCACCAGGTGGACTTCGGCGAGCTGCGGATGCGCCTGGGCCAGTTCCGGCC
>MGTN01000180.1:11263-11546 GCA_001799475.1 Desulfovibrionales bacterium GWA2_65_9
GCATCCAGAACTACCTGGAGGTTGCGCTGGGCTACACCGACGCCGACGCGCGCGCCGAGGCCGCCCGCTGCATCCAATGCAAGAAGCCAACCTGCCGCCAGGGCTGCCCGGTGGAGATTGACATCAAGGGCTTCATCGGCCAGCTCCAGAAGGGCAATTTGCCCGGCGCGTACAAGGTCCTGCGCGACTACAACTCCCTGCCCGCCGTGTGCGGCCGCGTCTGCCCCCAGGAGACCCAGTGTGAGGGCTCCTGCGTTTTGGGCAAGAACCCGGACAAGACCGG
>MGTN01000180.1:11557-15298 GCA_001799475.1 Desulfovibrionales bacterium GWA2_65_9
GCCTGACCGTGGCCGGGTACCTGGCCGCGCTGGGCATCAAGGTCACGGTGTTCGAGGCCCTGCACGAGGTCGGCGGGGTGCTGGTCTACGGCATCCCCGAGTTCCGCCTGCCCAAGGGCATCGTCCGCCGCGAGATCGACGCCATGAAGCAGCTCGGCGTGGAGTTCAAGACCAACTGGGTCGGCGGCAAGGCCATCCTGGTGCAGGAGCTGCTCGACCAGGGCTACAAGGCCGTGTTCCTGGGCGTGGGCGCGGGCCTGCCCCAGTTCATGAACGTGCCGGGCGAGAACAACATCGGCGTGTTCAGCGCCAACGAGTACCTGACCCGCGTGAACCTGGGCCGGGCCTATGACTTCCCCAATTACGATACGCCCATCTTCAAGGCCGACAACGTGGCCGTCATCGGCGGCGGCAACGTGGCCATGGACGCCGCGCGCACCGCGCTGCGCCTCGGCGCCAAGAACGTCTACATCGTCTACCGCCGCACCAAGGACGAGATGCCCGCGCGCCATGAGGAGCTGGAACACGCCATCGAAGAGGGCGTGCAGCTCCAGTGCTTGTGCGGCCCCCTGGAATTCGTGGGCGACGAGAACAAGCGCCTCAAGTCCATCCGCCTCCAGAAGATGTGCCTGGGCGAGCCCGATGCCTCGGGCCGCTGCCGGCCCATGCCCATCGAGGGCGAGACCAGCGAACTCGAGGTCGGGCTGGCCGTCATCGCCGTGGGCACCAGGCCCAACCCCATCCTGCTCGAAGCCACGCCAGGCTTGAAGCTGACCAAGCGCGGCTACATCGAGGCCGACCCCGAGACCGGCGAGACCAGCATCTTTGGCGTGTTTGCCGGCGGCGACATCGTCACCGGCGCGGCCACGGTCATCAGCGCCATGGGCGCTGGCCGCCGCGCAGCCAAGGAGATCGCGCGCAGGTTGCTGGGCAGCGAAGCGTAAGAGAAGAGAATAGCCTCCGGCGGCTGGGGGGCTTGAAGCCCCCCAGACCCCCACATTGCGCCGAAAGGGCTGGCCCCAGGTTCCTCCTGGGCCAGCCCTTTCGGCTTTGGGTGGTCATGGGAGAGTCATGTGGAGGCCGTGGCAAAACGCGGGCAGGCTGAAAAGACCGTCGCACAACATGGAACCTGGGTACATCCACCCTTAAACACCCCGAAGGGGGGGGCCAACCGCGTGCGGGGTTTCGAGGGTCCCCCCTCGAAACCCCGCACGCATTGCCAGGGCCAAACCAGGCCTCCGCATCCGCCCAGGCCACCCCTGGCCCAGGCCCTCTGGGGGTTCCAAGGGGCCTCAGGCCCCTTGGCCGCCGGAGGCCAGTACCCGGCCTGTTCCGGCCAGTACCTGCTTGCGGGCTCAGGGCTGGACGTCGAAGGCCGGGTGGTGCCCCACCAAGCCCGAGGGTTCGACGCCCGCCAGGGGAGAGCACAGCACCACCTCCGGCGGCACGCCGGGATACACGAGGCTGGCTGCCTGCCGGAAGCCCAGGCGGGTGTAGTAGCCGGGATCGCCCACCAGCACGCAGCCCTGGGAACCGAGGGCCCGCAAGGCATCCAGGCCCGTGTGCACCAGGGCCTTGCCGATGCCGCCCCGCTGCAAGGCAGGCAGCACCGCCACCGGCCCCAGCAGGTGCCAGCCCTGGTCCTGACCATCGATGGGCGCCCTGGAAAAGGCGATGTGCCCCACTACAACGCCGTCCCCGTCCTCGGCCACCAGCGAGAGCGTCAGGGCCCCGGCCGCGCGCAGGACCTCGACAATGAGGTGCTCGGTCTGGCGGCTAAAGGGGTGGTCGGCAAAGGCCGCGATGTTGATCTCGCGGATGGCGGCGTGGTCGGCGGGGGTTTCGGGACGGATGCGCATGGACACCTCGCGGAGGGTTCGGGTTGGCCCGCTACGCCGCCCAGGCGCTGACGGTCGCTGCCGGACACGCAGCGAAAGCGCCTGGGCCGCCGGAAGGGGGCGGCACACCGGAGCCTTATGCACACCAGGCGCGGGGACGTCAACAACAGCGCCCGTCCACCGCACCCGTCAGCCGCAGCACCTGTCCACTGCTCGCCTCACACGCGCCCCAAGGCACCCTCCCAATACCCTGTCAAGAGGGAATTTTTGTCCTTTTTGCGGCCAAAAACAGGGTATTTTTGTCCACGGGCAAAAGTGGGGGTATACTGCCGCCAGCAGACCCGTTGTGGGTCCGCACCCGGCCCCGCTTCGCCGCGCGCCGGAGCACCAGGCGCTAGAAAGACCTCCACCTTGATCCCTGGCCACCTCCAGCGGCGCGCGGCGAAGCCTTCGGGACACCCGGCAATCCGAACACCCCAAATTCCGGAGGATTGCATGTCCACCAGCATCACCAACGCCTTCATCGCCCAGTACGTGGCCGATGTGCACGAGGCCTACCAACAGCGCGGCAGCAAGCTGCGCAACACCGTGCGCCTGAAGACCAACGTCAACGGCGCCACGGCCGTGTTCCAGAAGAACGGCAAGGGCGCAGCGGGCAAGAAGACCCGCCACGGCAACGTGCCGCTCATGAACGTCGCCCACTCCACCGTCACCGCCACACTCGAGGACTGGTACGGCGCGGACTACGTGGACAAGCTCGACGAGCTCAAGACCAACACCGACGAGCGCCTCGTCGTGGCCAACGCCGGGGCCTACGCCCTGGGCCGCAAGATCGACGAGCTGATCATGGCCAGGCTCGACCAGACCGCCAACATCGTGGCCGAGGCCGCCACCGGCCTGACCAAGGCCAAGATCCTGGAGGCCTTTGCCCAGCTCAACAGCCGGGACGTGCCCGACGACGCCAACCGCTTCGCCGTGGTTGGCGCCCACCAGTGGAACGAACTGCTCGACATCAGCGAGTTCAAGAGCGCCGACTTCGCGGGCGACAAGTACCCCTGGCTCAAGGGCACCGAGAGCCGCACCTGGCTCGGCATCACCTGGATGTTCCACACCGGCCTGCCGCTGGTGGCGGGCACGCGCAAGTGCTTTTTGTACCACCGCAACGCCATCGGCCTGGCCGAGGGCCAGGAGGTCAAGGTCTTCACCGACTGGGTGCCCGAGAAGGCCGCCCACCTGGTGGACCACCTGCTCTCCGCCGGCGCGGTCCTCATCGACGAGGACGGCGTGGTCGAGATCGACTGCGACGACGACGCCACCCTGGCCGCCTAAGCGGCAACCTCTAGCACAAGGAGAACCATCGTGAGCTACGACGCTTCCTTCATGCGGCTCATGGGCGGCGTGCCCGGCCAGCAGCTGTTCCTCTACCGCACCGCAGACGCCATCGCCGCCGTCGATGACAACGGCTACTTCGACTCTGCCGTGGCCGAGTACAACCTGTCCACCGGCGACATGATCCTGGCCGTGACCAGCTTCGGCGGCACCCAGGCGCTCTCGGCCCTGGTTGTCGGCGTGAGCGCCGGCCAGGCCTCCGTGACCCTGCTGGCCTAACTGCCCCGAACGGGCCGCACACACGGTCCCCTCAACCCAAAACGGGCGGTCCACCCGCCTGACACCAGCCTGCAACGGCAAAGCCCACCGGCCCGGCCAGGTCCACCCTGCGCCGGGCCTTGTCTTCGTCCGCACTCAGGAAACAATCCGCCATTCTTCCGGCGGGCAGGCACTCCTGCTTGCATTTCCCTCAAGTTCGCGCCTATACTGAAATTAGTGAAATAACCCAGGCTCGGCCATGCGCCCCACCCGGAGCACCAATGAAGATCACCTGCCTCACCGCCCAGGACGCCTC
>MGTN01000180.1:15305-22263 GCA_001799475.1 Desulfovibrionales bacterium GWA2_65_9
CCCCTGTTCCGTCCATTCGCCCTCAAGATGGAGGAGCGGCGCATCCCGTCCATCGTCATCAACGTGTTCAAATGCTACTACACGCAGATCATGCAGGGCGCACAGGGCAAGACCAGTGATGTTGAGATCAATCCCGTGGCCGAGGGCGAGGTGCCGCCCTACGCGGCGCTGGAACCCTACATCGAAGCCGGCCGCGCTGCGCTCAAGCACACTGTGGTCATCAAGCTCAACGGCGGCCTGGGCACCAGCATGGGCCTGGAGCGCGCCAAGAGCCTCATCCCGGTGAAGGACGGCCACACCTTCCTGGACATCATCATGCGCCAGGCCAAGGTGTTGCGCAAAAAGTACAAGTCGGCCCTGCCCCTGGTGTTTATGAACAGCTTCAAGACCCACCGCGACACCATGCTCAAGGTCGAGGGCCTGGACAATGCCGACACGGGCATTCCGCTGGCCTTTGTGCAGCACATGTACCCCAAGATCCTGGAGTCCGACCTGACCCCGGCCGACTGGCCCCAGAACCCGGAGCTGGAATGGAACCCGCCCGGCCACGGCGACGTGTACACCGCCCTTGTCACCTCCGGGCTCTTGTCCAAGCTCCTGCGGCGCGGCTACCGCTACGCCTTCATCTCCAACTCCGACAACCTGGGCGCAGTCATGGACTCGCGCCTGCTGGGCTACGTGGCCAAAGAGCAATTGCCTTTTCTGATGGAGGTCGCCCAGCGCACCTCCCAGGACCGCAAGGGCGGGCACCTGGCGCGGCTCAAGGAGTCCAACCGGCTCATGCTGCGTGAGCAGGCCCAGTGCCCGGACAACGAGATGGAGAGCTTCGCGGACATCGAGAAGCACCGCTACTTTAACACCAACTCCCTGTGGGTGGACCTGGAGGTGCTGGAGCGCGTGTTCGTGGAAAACCTCATGATGCCGCTGGACCTGATCATCAACCCCAAGACGCTCGACCCGCGCGACCCGGAATCCCCGCCCGTGCTCCAGGTCGAGACGGCCATGGGCTCTGCCATCAGCGCCTTTGAGAACGCCCAGGCCGTGCTGGTGCCGCGCACCCGCTTCGCGCCCGTGAAGACCACCCAGGACCTGCTCCTGGTCATGAGCGACTGCTTCATCCGCACGAAGCTGGAGACCATCGAGCAGAACCCGGAACGCACCACGCCCCTGCCCTCGGTGGCCCTGGACCAGAAATACTACAAGAAGATCGACATGTTCCAGGAACGGTTCCCCAGGGGCGCGCCCTCGCTCCTGGCCTGCGAGCGCCTGGAGATCCACGGCGACGTGCGCTTTGGACGCGGGGTCAAATGCATCGGCAACGTGCGCGTCATCAACCGCGCGCGCAAGCAGCTCAAGGTGCCCGACAACACACGACGGGAAGGCGAGGTCATTTGGGAATAGTCAAGAAGAAGCCAGGGGCGCTGCCCCTGGACCCCGCTGTGGGGCCTGAGGCCCCCCAGACCCCCCCCCATTGCGCCGAACGGGCTGTTTCAGGAGGAACCTGAAACAGCCCGTTCGGCTTTGGGCGGTCAGGGGAGAGTCATGGGGAGGCCTTGGCAAAACGCGGCCAGGCTGAAAAGGCCGTGGCACAACCTTGAACCTGGCTGCAACACCTCTGAAAATCCCGAAGGGAGCAACCGCGCGCGGGGCTTTTCGATCGAAGCACAGCCTGCCATCTCGGCACGGCACCCCTGAACACCCCGAGGGGGGGCGCGCATTGCCAGGGCCAAGCCAAGCCTCCCCATCCGCCCAGCCACCCAGGCCCAGGCCATATGGGGGTTCCAAGGGGCCTCAGGCCCTTTGGCCGCCGGAGGCTCTTCTCTTACTCTCCCGTGCCCAGGAGCCTGCGCGTAAAAAAAGCGCCCCCTTGCGGAGGCGCTTTTGTTTGAGCATGAGGCTTGAAGCGGGTCTAGGCTTCGACGGAGGCTGCGGGCTTCTGGGAAGCGCCGGTCTCTTCCTTCACTTCGGTGGCCACCTTGAACAGGATGGTCACCACCAGGGCGCCGATGGCGTAGATCATGGCCGAGACGATGAGCTCCTTGCCGGTGGGCCAGTACGGAGTGATCTGCTCGAAGGGGTTGGGGTTGAAGCCGCCGATCAACAGGCCAAGGCCCTTGTCGATCCAGGTGGCGATGACCAGGATGGCCAGCGACCAGGGCAGCAGCTTCATGTTGTCGCGCAGCTTGGGCGGGATGAGCAGGCACAGGCTGCCGATGCCCAGGACCGCCGCGGTCCACATGAAGGGCACCAGCTCGTGGTGGCCGTGCACGCCCACGAACAGGTACACGATGGAGTGCATGTGGCCGGGGATGCCGGAGTAGAAGGCCGTGAACACTTCCAGGAGGAAGAAGAACACGTTCACGCACATGGCGTAGGTGATGATCTTGGCCAGGGTGGCGATGCCCTCGGCGTTGGCCTTGAAGGTGCTGACCTTCTGGGTGAGCATGATGACGAGCAGCAGGATCGCCGGGCCGGAGCAGAAGGCGCTTGCCAGGAAGCGGGCGGCCAGGATGGCGGTGAGCCAGTAGTGGCGGCCGGGCAGGCCCTGGTACAGGAACGCCGTCACGGTGTGGATGGAGAAGGCCCAGATGATGGAGACGTAGGCCAGCGTCTTGCTCCACTTGGGGTGGGGCAGGTGCTGGCGGTCGCACTCCAGGCAGGTCCAGCCCACGACCACGTTCAGGATCAGGTAGCCGTTCAGCACGACCATGTCCCAGAACAGGATGGAGTTGGGCGTGGGGTACAGCAGCACGTTCAGCATGCGCTGGGGCTGGCCGATGTCGACCACGATGAAGCCCAGGCACATGACCACCGCGCCGATGGCCATGAACTCGCCAAAGATCACGAGATCCTTGAACTGTTTGTAGTGGTGGAAGTAGTAGGGCAGGACGATCATGACCCCCGAGGCGGCCAGACCGACCAGGTAGGTGAACTGGGCGATGTAGAAGCCCCAGGACACGTCGCGGCTCATGCCGGTGATGGTCAGGCCCTGCATCAACTGCATCAGGTAGACGCCGGAGGCGCCGAGGATGATCAGGAGCAGGAACCCGATCCACATGTAGTACTTGGGACTACCTTTGAGTGCTTTTTCGAGCATGACCGCCCCCTAGATGATGTAGTAGACGCTCGGTTCGGTGCCGAGCGCCGGCTTGCGCCGGATGGTGTAGTGTTCGCGCAGGACCTTGCGCACTTCGCTGGCCGGGTCGGACAGGTCGCCGAAGACCAGTGCGCCGGCAGAGGCCTCGACGCAGGCGGGCTGCTTGCCCTGGGCCAGAAGCTCAACGCAGAAGTTGCACTTTTCGACCACGCCGCGCATGCGCGTGGGGAACTCCTTGTTCAGCTTGGTCAGGTCCAGGTGCAGGCGTGGCTCCATGAAGTTGAAGCTGCGCGCGCCAAAGGGGCAGGCGGCCATGCAGTAGCGGCAGCCGATGCAGCGGTGGTAGTCCATGGCCACGATGCCGTCCGGGCGTTTGTACGTGGCCTGGGTGGGACACACGCGCACGCAGGAGGCGTTGGTGCAGTGGTTGCACAGAAGCGCGAACTGGCGTTTCTCCAGGCTCTCGTCCATGAAGTTGTTGGGCTGGTCAAAGGCCTGCTCGAAGCCGTCGGCCCAGAGCCACTTCACGTTCTGCTTGCCCGGGATGTCCGGCACGTTGTGCGCTGCGTGGCAGGCCTTGGCCAGCACGTCGATGGCTTCCTTGGTGCCGACCTTCTTGGTGTCGATGACCATGGCCCAGCGTTTGGCCTTGAGCGCCTTCTCGCTAACCTTCTCGGTCGCGCCCGCGCCCGCAGCCATGATGCTCCCGGCAGAGGCCACGCAGAGTCCGGCAGCGGTGAGGCCCGCGAACTTCAGGAAGTTTCTTCTGGTGTGGTTCATTTCTTCAACCCCTCCGGCTGGATGTGGCAATCCCAACAGTAGGGCGTAACGGCTGCGTCATTGTGACACTTGTCGCAGAACTCGGCCTTGTTGGTATGGCACTTCATGCAGGTCTTCTGCAGGCTCATTTCGAACTCTTTGCCCTTGCTGTTCACGTAGACGCGCTTGCCGTCGCGCAGGGCGAAGTCGCGCCACTCGTTCAAGAGCTGCATGTGCTGGGTGCGCATGAACTCCTTGCTCTCGACGCACTGCTTCTCGTTCTCCGGCATCTTGAGCTTGGGCTGGGTGTAGGCCGCCTTGCCCGCATTGTAGGCCAGCGGGGTCAGGAAGATGCCCAGGAATATCACCAGCCCGGTGATGATTTTGCCGCCGTTGTAGAGTTTCATTCTATTCCTCCTCAAAGCCCGGCAGGGGTTCCTGGCGAAGGTTCATGGTGCGCTCTTCCTCGCCGTCGAGGATCAGCGCGTTGCCCACCAGTTCGTGCAGGCCGGTGATCTTGACGCCCGGGGCCCAGTAGTCGGCCAGGGGGATCAGGGTGGCGCGGTCGATGGCGCAGACGCAGGCCATGGTGTTGACCCCGTGCTTTTCCTGCACGTAGCTGAGCGCGTTGCCGCGGGGCAGGCCGCCGCGCATGCGGATGTCCATGATCTCGTCGGTGTTGAGCCCCGAGCCGCCAGCGCAGCAGAAGGTCTGCTCGCGGATGGTGTTCGTGGGCATGTCGTAGAACTGGTCGACGACGTTGTTCAGCACGTACCTGGGCTCTTCGAACATGCCCATGCCGCGCGCCGGGTTGCAGGAGTCGTGGAAGGTGGCGATGATGTCCGAGTTGCGGCTCTTGTCGAGGTTCAGCTTGCCGTGCTTGATGAGGTCGGCGGTGAACTCGGCGATGTGAACCATCTTGGTCTGCTTGGCGTTTGAGAAAACTGTGCCGGTGATGGGGCTGACCGGGGTCTGCATCTGCGGGCCCTGCATGGAGCCGTTCATGGTGTCCATGTACTGGTTGACCACGCGCCACATGTGCCCGCATTCGCCGCCCAGAATCCACTTGGCGCCCAGGCGGTTGGCCTCGGCGTACATCTTGCCGTTCAGGGACTTCATCATGTCCGAGTGGGTGAACAGGCCGAAGTTGCCGCCCTCACTGGCGTAGGTGCTGAGCGTGTAGTCCAGCCCGATGGCGTCGAAGAGCATCAGGTAGCCCATGAAGGTGTAGATGCCCGGATCGGCGAAGACGTCGCCCGAGGGGGTGATGAAGATGACCTCGTGGCCTTTTTCATTCAGCGGCACATTGATGTGCTTGCCGGTGATGGTCTCGATGTCGTCGACCATGAACTCGACGATGTCCTTGAAGGCGTGGGGCTGGATGCCCAGGTGGTTGCCGGTGCGGTTGCAGTTGCTCACCGGCTCCAGAATCCAGTTGATGTTGATGCCCACCAGGTGCAGCAGTTCGCGCGCCATCATGGTCACTTCGGCGGTGTCGATGCCGTAGGGGCAGTAGAGTGAGCAGCGGCGGCATTCGGTGCACTGGTAGAAGTAGAGGAACCATTCCTTGAGGACGTCTTCTTCCATGACCCGGGCGCCGGTGAGCTTGCCCAGGATCTTGCCGGCCAGGGTGAACTCGCCGCGGTAGATGGAGCGCATGAGCTCGGCGCGCAGCACGGGCATGTTCTTGGGGTCGCCGCCGCCGATGAAGAAGTGGCACTTGTCGGCGCAGGCGCCGCAGCGCACGCAGATGTCCATGAACAGCTTGAGCGAGCGGTACTTGCCCAGGCGCTCGCGGAAGCCGTTCATGACGATTTCCTTCCAGTTGGCGGGCAGCTTCCAGTCGGCCTCGGAGGGGTTCCACACGCGCGGGTTGCCGAAAACGTGCGGCATCTCGTGCTGGAGGTACGCGACCTTGTCCTCTTTGGCCGGATAGGCAAAGCGGCCTGGGCTCAAGTCATTGGGCGTCTCCATCCAGCCGGTGGCCGGCGGGGTGTAGTTGATGCTCCTGAGCATTTCATCGGGTTTGATTATCTTCGCCATGTCTTCTCCTCACGGAAAAAGTTTCGTGCTTGTTGGGCCCGTGGTGCGTGCGCCTTATCTAGGCGGCTTCCTCCGGGTTCTTCTCCAGGGGCAGTCCGGCCTCGAACATGGGCGCGCGGAAGTCGTCCTCATAAGCCTCGTAGCTGTGGGGCTTGATGTTGGGATCGTTCCACGGGTTCTCGTGGTGGTGCATGCGGGTGTCGTTGGGCAGGTTGCGCGTGGGCGAGAGGAACACGCCGCCCAGGTGCATCAGCTTCGAGAAGGGGAAGTAGACGAGCAGCGTGCTGACCAGGAACAGGTGCACGTAGAAGCTGACATCGACGCCCACCGGGGCCTTGAAGTGGAAGGTGGTCAGGCCCAGGACAACATCCTTGATGGCCATGACGTCGACCTTGGCGATGTAGCGCATGTACATGCCCGAGAGCGCGATGGCGAGGATCAGGATCAGCGGGAAGTAGTCGTTCACCAGCGAGATGTAGCGCAGGCGGGCGTCAAACAGGCGGCGCGCAAGCAGGAAACCCGCGCCGGCCAGGATGAGCATGTCGGTCTGGTAGAGGGTGGGCGCGTAGATCTGGAACACGCTGTCCGCGAACTCCACGGCCGTGATGACCATCGGCACCGGCTGCAGGAACAGGCGCATGTGGCGCACGACGATGATCAGGAAGGAGTAGTGGAACAGGATGGCGAAGAGCCACAGCCACTTGTTCGACACATAGGCCACGATGGGGTTTTTGCCATCGTCGTGCTTCAAAACCACCTTGGTGTTGCGGAACAGCGACCGGAAGGTCACGATCTCCAGGAACATGCGCATGGCCGTCTGCGGGCCGGTGGAGGGGTTGTCCCACTTGTTCTGCGGAATCCAGTCCAGCGATTGCTGCTGGCCGCCGGTGGTGGGGATGCGGAAGGGCACCGGGCTCTTGGCCCAGCCGATGACCTTGGCCACGAACCCGACCACGAAGATGACGAACGCCGTGCCGGGAACGCAGTACGCGAAGATGGTCTGCATCTTTGCCGCGCCCGCGCCCAGCGTGGCGATCACCACCAGGGCCAGGACCAGAA
>MGTN01000181.1:0-4990 GCA_001799475.1 Desulfovibrionales bacterium GWA2_65_9
GGCCGCCATCAGCCAGTCCCTGGGCGCGGGCAAGAAACTGCGCGCCGAGCGCTACATCGGCCTGTGCCTGCAGGTGGCCGTGGTCTTCGGGCTCATCTTCCCCCTGGTCGGGCTGCCCGCCAAGGGCCTGTTCGTGCGCCTGCTCCAGGTGCCCCAGGACATCGCGCCCTTGACGGAATATGTGCTGGAAGTCTTCCTGTACACCCTGCCGCCCTACTACATGCTCATCGTGCAGAACGCCGTGTTCCGCGCACGCCATAAGGTCATGGCGCCGCTCTACGCCATGATCCTGGTCACGGTGGTGAACACCCTGGGCGACCTGGGCTTCGGCCTGGGCTGGTTCGGCCTGCCGCGCCTGGGGGTCAAGGGCGTGGTCTGGGCCACCTTCTGGTCCATCAGCATGGGCGCGCTCTTCGGCCTCTTCATGCTGCGCCGGGACGGCACACTGCGCCGCCAGATCTTCGCGCCCTGGCGCTGGGTGCGCTGCGCCTATCCCTACCTGTTCAAGGTGGCTTGGCCGGCCGGGCTCATGCAGATCGTCTGGCATTCCGGCTATCTGGTGCTCTTCGCCATCACCGCCAGCCTGCCTGAGGGTAGCGTCATGGCCCTGGCCGGCATGGCCGCAGGCACGCGCATCGAGTCCATTCTCTTCCTGCCCGCCTTTGCCTTGAACCTCACGGCCAGCATCCTGGTGGGGCATTTCCTGGGCGCAGGCCAGCCGGAGGAAGCCCGGCGCGTGGGCCTGCGCATCCTGGGCATCGGGCTTGTCGGCATCAGCGCGGTGACGCTGCTGCTTTGGACCGTGCTCGACCCGGTGGTCGGCTTCCTGGCGCCCAACCTGGAGGTCAAGGCCCAGGCCCTGGACTACCTGACCTGGAACATGCTGGCCATCCCCTTCACCCTAACCACCATGATCCTGGCCGGGGCGCTGGGCGGGGCCGGGGCCACGCTGTACAATCTCCTGGGCATGGGCACGGGCACCTGGCTGGTGCGCCTGCCCCTGGCCTTCATCCTGGGGCACCTGGTGCTGGGCCGGGCCACGGGCGTGTGGATCTCCATGCTGGCCTCCCAGGCTTGCCAGGCGGCCATGCTGCTCTATATCTTCACCCGCTGGGACTGGCAGCGCTTCGCCATGTCCAGCAAACGCAACGGAAAAAGCACATGAGCATCTGCGAGCGTTTCGAACCCATCTGCCTGAAGCACCAGGACGCCTTCAAGGCCGCGCTCTGCGCCTGCCCCGAGGTGACCTCGGACTACGCCTTTGCCAACCTCTACGGTTGGGCCGAGCACTACGGCCTCCAGTGGCGCTTCGCTGACGGACTGGTCTGGATCAAACAGACCCTGCCCCAGGAGATACTCTGGGCCCCGGTGGGCGACTGGACCAGGGTGGATTGGGCCAGCTTGCCCTGCCTGGGCGGGCCGCAGCGCTTCATCCGCGTGCCCGAGACCCTGCTCGGCATCTGGCAGCAGGCCTTTGGCCAGCGCATCCGCGCCACCGAGGCCCGCGACCACTTCGACTACGTCTACTCCGTGTCCGAGCTGGTCGAGCTCAAGGGCAACAAGTTCCACAAAAAAAAGAACCTGCTGAACCAGTTCGAGAAATTCAACATGTTTGAGTACACGCCCATGCAGGACGACTGCGTGGAAGAGGTGCTGGACATGCAGGCCGAGTGGCACGGCTGGCAGGAGCACCCGTCCGAGGCCCTGGTGGCCGAGAACCAGGCCATCTCGCGCGTGCTCAAGAACTTCGACCGCCTGGGCAGCCTCACGGGAGGCACCATCCGCGTGGGCGGCAAGGTCATCGCCTACACCGTGGGCGAATGCCTGAACCAGAACACCATCGTCATCCATTTCGAAAAGGGCGACACGCGCTTCAAGGGCGTCTACCAGGCCATCAACAAGCATTTCCTGGCCGCCCAGGAGGGACGCTTCAGCCTGGTCAACCGCGAACAGGACCTGGGCGACGAGGGCCTGCGCAAGGCCAAGATGTCGTACAACCCGGTGTCGTTCATGAAAAAGCATGAAGTCGAGCTGGTGTAGCGTGGGCCAAGACCAGGAGAATATCCCTCCGGGGGCCAAAGGGCCTGAGGCCCTTTGGAATCCCCATTGGGGGAATAGCCCTCCGAGCGCCCAAAAGGGCAAAGCCCATTTGGGCGCTCGGTACGGGGGGTTCCAGGGGGCAATGAAACCCCGAAGGGGGACCCCGGCCGCCGGAGGCTGTCACCAAGCCGCTTCGGTCAGGCCATGACGATGCGCCCGCGCCTCGTTGTCCTCGGTTTGGACGGCCTGCCGTTGCGCCTGGCCAAAGCGCTTTCGCCACATCTGCCGAACCTGGCGCGGCTCACGGCCCAGGCCAGCAGCATCGAGGCCGAGCTGCCGGAGCTCTCGCCCGTCAACTGGACGAGCTTCTTCACCGCCGAGGGCCCGGGCGAGCACGGGGTGTACGGCTTCACCATCCTGGACCCGGCCAGCTACGGCTTGCGCATCGCCAACTTCACCGACGTGCGCTGCCCGACCATCTTTGACCGCCTGGGTGAGCGCGGGCTGGTGTCGCGGGTGCTGAACCTGCCGAACATGGCCCCGGCGCGCGCCCTGCGCGGCATGCTCGTGGCAGGGTTCGTGGCCCCCAGCCTGGAGGCCGCCGTGTACCCGCCCTTCCTGCTGGGCCCGCTCAAGGCCGCAGGCTACCGCATCGAGGGCGACACCACGCGCGGCTCCGCCGACCCCGAATACCTGCTGGCCCAGCTGCGGCAATCGCTTGCTGCGCGCCGGGCAGCGCTCGATATCCTCTGGCCGGACCTGGCCTGGGACCTGTTCGTCTGCGTGCTCACCGAGACCGACCGCCTGTTCCATTTCCTGTACCCGGCGGTGGAGCGGCCCGAGCATCCGCTGCACGCGGCCTGCCTGGGCTTCCTGGCCGAGTGGGACGCCCTCATCGGCGAGGTGCTGGCGCGCTATGACGCCCTGTCCGAGCCCAAGCGGCTCATCGTGCTGGCGGACCACGGCTTCTGCACCCTGGAGCAGGAGGTGGATATCAACCGCGTGCTGCGCCAGGCCGGGTACCTGCACCTCTCGCGCCCGGCCCGCGACGAGTGGGACGCCGGAGTGATCAGCGCCGACAGCCGCGCCTTTGCCCTGGACCCTGGCCGCGTGTATCTGCACCGCCGCGAACGCTTCTCGCGGGGGTGCGTGGCCGAGGCCGAGACCCCGGCCCTGCTGCGCGACCTGTCGGCCCTGCTCCTGGGGTTGACCTGGGAGGGCCGCCGGGTCATGAACAGGGTGCTCGACGGACGCGAGCTGTACCAGGGCCGGGAAGTGGTGGATGCGCCTGATCTGGTCTGCGTGCCGGAGCCCGGCTTTGACCTCAAGGCCAAGTTCGACCGCGCGGGCGTCTTTGGCCTGTGCGGGCGCTTTGGCATGCACCGGCCCGAGGACGCCATCTTTTTCGACAGCAAGGCCACGGCCAGCGCGACGGCCAGCGCGACAACAAGCAGACCAACGCGCGTGCGCGATGTGGGCCGCCTCGTCCTCGAATATTTCGGCCTCGGCGCCCTTCCGGGCGGGGTCATCCTCTAAGCAGCAGCGCATGAGCAACAACACATGAGCGACATCACATGAGCAGCAACGCATGAGCGCCACCATATGAGCATCGATTTCGAGCGCGAGCTGAACCCGGCCCAGCTGGAGGCGGTCATGCACGTGCACGGCCCGCTCTTGTGCATCGCGGGCGCGGGCAGCGGCAAGACGCGCACCATCGTCTACCGCCTGGCGCGACTGGTGCAGGAGCACGTCTCCCCGGAGAACATCCTGCTTTTGACCTTCACCCGGCGCGCCTCCCAGGAGATGCTGCAGCGCGCCGGGAGCATCATGGGCCGCCCGCTCACCGGGGCCAGCGGCGGCACCTTCCACTCCTTCGCCTACGGGGTGCTGCGCCGGCACGCCATTGAGGCCGGGTATCCCCAGGGGCTGACCCTTATGGACCGGGGCGACTGCGAGGATCTGCTGGGCGAACTCAAGGCCCACCTGGACCTGGGCCGGGGCGACCGCTCCTATCCCAAGCGCGCCACCCTGGCCGACACCATCACCAAGTCCCGCAACAAGGAACTGGACATTGCGGCCATCCTGGACCGCGAGGCCTATCACCTGCTGCCCTACCAGGCGGACATCGAGCTCTTGGGCAAGGAGTACGAGAAGGCCAAGCGCAGCCAGGGCCTCATGGACTATGACGACCTGCTCTTCGGCCTGGAACGCCTGCTGGTGGAGCACCCGGAGATCAAGGACAGCCTGCGCCGCCGCTACCCCTTCGTCATGGTCGACGAGTACCAGGACACCAACCTGGTGCAGGCCCGGCTGGTGCGCCTGCTGGCCGGCCGCACGGGCAACGTCATGGCCGTGGGCGACGACGCCCAGTCCATCTACGCCTTCCGCGGGGCCGTGGTGGCCAACATTTTGGAGTTCCCGCAGATCTTCAAGGACGCCCGGCTCATCCGCCTGGAAAAGAACTACCGCTCAGTGCAGCCCATCCTGGACCTGACCAACTGCGTGCTCTCCGGGGCCGAGCACAAGTTCGACAAGCACCTCTACGCCGCCCGCACCGGCGGGGCCCGCCCGCGCATCATCCAGACCCTGAGCGACCAGTCCCAGGCCGCCCAGGCCGTCAGCCTCATCGTGGACATGGCCAGCCGCCACCCGCTGCACGAGATCGCCGTGCTCTTCCGCGCCGGGTACCAATCCTATCCGCTGGAGGTGGCGCTGACCCGCGCAGGCCTGCCCTACCGCAAGTATGGCGGGGTGCGCTTCCACGAGGCCGCGCACATCAAGGACGTGCTCTGCTACCTGCGCCTGGCCGCCAACTGGGGGGACATGCTGGCCTGGCAGCGCGTGCTGGGTCTGCTCAAGGGCGTGGGCGGCAAGACTGCGAGCAAGATCGCCCAGGCGGTCCTGGCGGGCGAGGCCAAGGCCCTGGACAAGCACGCCAAGCGCTTCCCGG
>MGTN01000181.1:5043-7048 GCA_001799475.1 Desulfovibrionales bacterium GWA2_65_9
GGAATTTCTGGCCGACCTGTGCCTGGACGGCACGCCCACGGAGGACGAGGACGCGCGCGGGGCCGTGGTGCTCTCCACCGTGCATTCAGCCAAGGGCCTGGAGTGGCGCGGGGTGGTCCTGATCGATCTGGTGGAGGAGCGCTTTCCGTCCAAGAAGGCCATGCAGCGCCAGGAGGACATGGAGGAGGAGCGCAGGCTGATGTACGTGGCCTGCACCCGGGCCAAGGACGAGCTGGCCCTGCTGGTGCCGGGCACGCTTTACAACCGCTTCAACAACTGCCGCGAACCCGCCACCCCGAGCCCCTTTGTGCAGGAGCTGCCGGACTCCTGCGCCGAGCGCCTGGTGGAGACCTTCACCGGGGGACTGCGGCGCAAGGACGAGCGCCTGATCTCCATCCTGGAGGGCGATGCCGGGGACCACCTCCCGCCGGTGGTGCTGCCAACGCCGCCCCAGCGCCCGGCCTACGCACCGGGCGCCCGGCCCATCAGCGCCGCCGCGGCCCCGCACACGGCCTATGCGGCCGCCCCGCCGCCAAAGTCGGCCATGGACAGCGCGACCACCAAGCTCGGCCTGTGCGAGCACAAGATCTTTGGTCAGGGCAAGATCATTGCCGAGATTCCGCCGGACAAGTACCGGGTGAACTTCCCCGGCTTCGGCCTCAAGGTCATCGTCAAGACGTATCTGAAGCTGCTGTAAGGCCAGCGCGTCATCAGAGCTGGACGCACGGGAGCCCACGGTCTCCGGGAATTCTCGACCGCTTCCCCACCCTTTCGCCTCTCAGTAGTGATACCGGCATTGCAGAATGACAAGCCGGTCGCCATCCACCATGTACACAAGCCGATGCTCGGCATTGATCCGGCGGGACCACTTGCCCGCCAAGTCAAACCTGAGAGCCTCGGGCTTGCCCAGGCCTTCAAAAGGGGTGCGCAACGCAGCGCCCACCAGCGCGTTGATCTTCCGCAGCATGGCCCGGTCGTGGGTCTGCCAGTACAGGTAGTCTTCCCACGCGTTGGGCGTCCAGGCCAGAAGCTTCACGGCTCAACCAGCTCCCGGACCTCGGTTCGCCCCCCCATGGCCTGGGCGATGCTCTCCCGCAGCCACGCGGCGTTGGCCGGGTTGCGGAGCAGATAGGCCGTCTCCTCGATGGCGTTGAAGTCGTCCAGGCTCATCATGACCACGGGCCGGGCGTTGCGCCGCGTGACGATGATGGGCTCGTGGTTGTCGCACACGCGCTCCATGGTTTCGACAAGCTTTTTGCGGGCTGCGGAATAGGTGATGGCGTCCATGGCAGGCCCTCCTTTCTCAGCAGACTTGTACCAATAGCTGTACAAAAGTCAAGCCGACCAAAAACGGGCTCCCGGCTTCGGCCTCAAGGCCATCGCCAAGACCTACCGGAAGCTGCTCTAGCCCTTGGCTGGAGCGCCCTCCGGCGCTGGCGCGGGCGCAGAGGGCTGCGGCGCGGGCATGGGCACCTCGTCGATCTGGTCGGCATTGAGGTGCATCTGGGCGTAGTCCTTGTACACCCCGCTTTGCAGGAACAGCCCGAACACATCCGGGTCCACGTGCTTGTCCTTGCACATGAAGCCCAGGATCTTCACGGCCTGGGAAAGCTTCATGGGCTCCTTGTAGGGCCGGTCCTTGGCGGTGAGCGCCTCGAACACGTCGGCCACGGCCAGGATGCGCGCCTGCAAGGACAGGGATTCCGCGGTCAGGTGGTTGGGGTAGCCGGTGCCGTCGAGCTTCTCGTGGTGGCTGCCCGCGAACTCCGGGATGCGCGCCAAGCGCTTGGGGAAGGGCAGGCGTCCGAGCATGTCGAAGGTGACCACGGTGTGGTCCTCGATGATCTTGCGTTCGGCATCGGTGAGGGAGCCCTTGCGGATGCTGAGGTTCATGACCTCGTTCTCGCTCAGCCAGGGCCTCTCTTCGCCGCCGTCGTCATAGGTGCGCGCGGCGATCTCCTTGACGCGATTAATGCGCTCGTCGCTCATGAACTCGCCGGGCTTG
>MGTN01000181.1:7061-17723 GCA_001799475.1 Desulfovibrionales bacterium GWA2_65_9
TGCCGATGAGCTTGAAGCGCGTGCGGATGAACTCGATGCGGTCCACGATGGCCTCAAGCTTGGTGGACTTGTCCACCACATGCACGGGCGTGGTGATCTTGCCCACATCGTGCATCCAGGCCGCGAGCTTGAGCTCCTCCATCTCGTTTTCGTTGAAATGCACGTCGGCGTAGGGGCCGTCCGTCTGGGCGTTGATGGTCTCGGCGATGCGCATGGTCAGGTCCACCACGCGGTCGATGTGGCCCTTGGTGTAGGGGCTCTTGGCGTCGATTGCTGCGGCGATGCTCTGCATGAAGGAATACAGCAGGGCCTTGAGGCCGTTGATGAGCTGGGTGTTGGTGAGGGCCACGGCGGCCTGGGAGGCCAGGGAGCTCACCGCCTCCAGGCGCTCCTGGGAGAATCCCACCACCGCGCCGCTGCTCAGGTCCTTGGCGTTCAGCAGCTGCAGCACGCCGATGATCTCGTGCTCGTGGTTGACCATGGGCATGACCAGCATGGACTGGGAGTGGTAGCCGGTGGCCTTGTCGTAGCCGCGCGTGCCGCTGAAGTCGAAGCCCTCGGCGCAGTAGACGTCGTCGATGTTGACGTATTCGCGGGTCAGGGCCACGTGGGAGGAGACGTTGGCATGGTTGGGCTCGCCGCCCTCCTTGTAGAGCGACACCGGGGGCAGGGTCACGGGGTTGCCGCTGGTGCCGCCCAGGCGCACGTTCATGGTGTCGTTCTGGAGCACCACAAACTCAAGCTTCATGCCCGTCTGGTCCACGATGTACAGGGTGCCCGCGTCGGCATTGGTGAGGTTGCGCGCCAGCTCCACGATCATCTCCAGCAGCCGGTTGCGGTCCTGCTCGGCCGAGAGGGCCAGGCCGATCTCCGAGAGGCGGTGCATCTGCCGGTTCAGCCGATTGACCTGCTCGCGCAGTTCCTCGACGGTCGCCGACTCTGACTCCGGCCCGGGACCGGCGCACGTGGTCGTGCTGTCTTTGGGTTCATCAATCATGCGCACCCCGCAAAATCGTATGAAAAGCATTGTCGGCCGCGAAGGTTCGCGCCAATTTCTACGTAACACACCCAGTCGCCAGAAGGAAAGGGGAAAGCCCCAGGTTGCCCGCGAGAGCGGAATGGAGTAGAGAAGGCCAGCGCATCAGGCGCGCATCCCCAACCAGGAGATTTCGTGCAGGCATCCCCGCATCAGCAACGCATCCTCACCGCAGGTCTCGCTGTGGCCCTTGTGACTCTGGCCCTGTGGTTTGGCGGCGTGCTGGTCACGCTGCTGCTGCTCACCCTGTGCGGCCTTGGCCAGTGGGAGTTCACGGCCATGTTCCGGCCCGGAGCCGAGCACAAGAACCTGCGCATCACCGGCGTGGCCCTGGGCGCGGCCCTGGTTCTGGCGGCCCAGGTCGGCGGCCCCAGCGCAGCCCTGTGGGCCTTTGCCGCCTGCTTCTGGATTCTGGCCCTGCGCTTTCTTCTGCGCTTTAGCCGGGAGCAGAGCCTGGAGGGGACCGGCACGCGCGCTACACAGTTCACTGACGAGCTCATCCTGCTCTGCTCGCTGGCCTATATCCCGCTCATGCTCCAGTTCTTCCTGCTCCTGAACACCCGCGAGATCGTGCTGGTGGTGCTCTCGACCACCGTGTCCGACACGGCGGCCTTCTATGCCGGAACGTGGCTGGGCAAGCGCAAGATCTGGCCCCAGGTGAGCCCCAAGAAGTCCTGGGCCGGGAGCATCGGCGGGCTCGCCGGGTGCGTGCTGGCCGTGACGGCCTACGGCCTGTATCTTGGCCAGGCCCCGCTTGCGGCCTGGCTGCTTCTGGGCGCGCTCTTGAACCTGTCCGCGCAGATGGGCGACTTCTTCGAGTCCGCGCTCAAGCGCAGCCTGGAGGTCAAGGACTCCGGCACGCTCCTGCCCGGCCACGGCGGCCTGCTCGACCGCATCGACAGCCTGCTCCTGGCCCTGCCCTGCTATGTGCTGCTGCGGCTCATCCAGCCCTTCTTCCAGTAAGGCTGCGGCATGAAGACCTACATCTCCCTCTGGCCGGCGCACGCACCAGCGCTGCCCTTTCCCCGGACCCTGGCCATCCTGGGCTCCACCGGCTCCATCGGCGTCAGCGCCCTTGCGGTGGTGGCCCAGCACCCGGACCTCTTCCGCGTGGCCGCCCTGACCGGTGGCAGAAACGCCCGCCGCCTGGCCGAGCAGGCCGCAGCCTTCCGCCCCGGCGTGCTGGCCGTGCTCGATGAGGCAGTGGCCAAGGAACTGCGCCTGCTCCTGCCCGCCGGCTACCACCCGGAGATCCTGGCCGGTCCGGCGGCCTTTGAGGCCGTTGCCGCCATGCCCGGCGCGGACCTGGTGCTCTCGGCCATCGTTGGCGCGGCGGGCTTTCTGCCCACGCTGGCGGCGGCCACGGCAGGCAAGCGCATCGCGCTGGCCAACAAGGAAAGCCTGGTCCTGGGCGGGCGGCTCATCCGCAACGCCTGCCAGGCTTCCGGCGCAGTGGTCCTGCCCGTGGACTCCGAACACAACGCCCTGTTCCAGGCCCTGTGCGGCCATGTTGGGGAAAACGGCAGCGAGAACGGGAACGACGACGAGATGGCCCGGCTCATCCTCACGGCCTCGGGCGGACCCTTTCACGGAAAGGACGCAGCCTTCCTGGCCGCCGTGACCCCGGCCCAGGCGCTGAAGCATCCCAACTGGAGCATGGGCGCCAAGGTCTCCATCGACTCGGCCACGCTGATGAACAAGGGCCTGGAGGTCATCGAGGCCTGCCACCTGTATGGCCTGCCGCCCGCGCGCGTGGACGTGCTGGTGCACCCGCAGAGCATCGTGCATTCCCTGGTGGAGTATGTGGACGGCTCGCAGCTGGCGCACCTGGGCGTGCCGGACATGCGCATCCCCATCGCCCACAGCCTGTGCTACCCCCGCCGCGTGGCCCTGGCCATGCCCCGGCTGGACCTGGCCAGCGCGGCCAGCTTGACATTCGAGGCCCCGGACGAGACCCTGTTCCCCTGCCTGGGCCTGGCCAAGGCGGCCTTCGCGGCCAGCCACAGCCATCCCGTGGCGCTCAATGCCGCCAACGAGGTGGCCGTGGAGCTGTTCCTGCAAGGGCGCATCACCTTTCCCGACATCCCCCGGCTCATCGAGGCTGCGCTGGCCCGGCACGCGGCACTCAAGGAAAACTGCGGCGCGGCGGAGCTCATCAACGCCGACGCCGAGACACGGCGCGAGACGCTCGCCGACGCCTGCAACCGAACAGCAGAATAACCAAAGAATGCGCCCCGCCCGGACGCACAAGGAGTATACGTGGGAGCGATTGCCGTTGTCCTGGTCCTGGGGGGCCTCATCTTTTTCCATGAACTTGGCCACTTCCTCATGGCCCGTGTCCTGGGCATCGGGGTCAAGGCCTTTGCCCTGGGCTTCGGCCCCCGGCTCTTCTCCTTCACCTGGGGCATGACCGAGTACCGCCTCTGCGCCGTGCCCCTGGGCGGCTACGTCATGCTGGCGGGCGAGTCCCCGGACAACGAGGAAGATCCGGCCATCCCCAAGGGACTGCTCTTTTCCGCCCGGCCCGTGTGGCAGCGCATGGCCGTGGTGGCCGCCGGGCCCATAGCCAACTTCCTGCTGGCCTGGGGTCTCTACTGGGCGCTCTTCGCCTCCCAGGGGCAGATGGGCCTGGCCCCGGTCATCGAAAAGGTTCTGCCGGACACCCCGGCGGCCCGCGCGGGCATCGCCCCCGGCGACACCGTGCTCGCCGTGGACGGCCAGTCCATCATCTTCTGGGAAGAGCTGACCGAGCGGGTCCAGGGCTCAAAGGGCCGCACCCTGGTGCTGGAGCTCAAGCGCGGCAAGGAGCGCCTCGCGCTGAGCGTGACCCCGGAGATGCAGCCCCGCAAGAACATCTTCGGCGAGACGGTGGCCTCGCCCACCATGGGCGTCGTGGCGGCCAAGGAGATCGTCACCGTAGAGCTGAACGCGGCCCAGAGCCTCAAGGTCTCGGGCAAGGAGACCTGGCGGGCCGTGGTGAACATGGTCACCGCGCTCATCAAGATGATCGAGCGGGTCATCCCGGCCGACGCCATCGGCGGCCCCATCCTCATCGCCCAGCTCATCAGCCGCGAGGCCGCAGGCGGCATGGTCGGACTCATCGCCCTCACCGCGGCCCTCTCGGCCAACCTGGGCTTCGTGAACCTGCTGCCCATTCCGGTGCTCGACGGCGGGCATCTGGTGATCTTCGGCCTCGAGGCCGTGACCCGCAAGCCGCTCAGCCTGCGCGCCCGGGCCATGGCCATCCGCGTGGGCATCGCCATGCTGGCGGCCCTCATGCTCCTGGCGACCTACAATGACCTGCGCCGACTGTTCCAGTGACCCTGGCCTCCTGCTGGCCCTGAACGGGGCCGACGAGCGCCTGCAGCTGGCCCTGGGCAGCCTTGCGCCCGGTGCGGCCGGAGGCGCCGCATTCCTGGCCGCCCAGGAATGGACCGTGCCCGGCTCCGCCGTGCGCTTCCTGGCTCCGGGCATCAAGCAGGTGCTGGACTCCTTAAGCCTTGCCGCAAAGGACATCCGCCGCATCGCCTGCGTGGTCGGCCCTGGCAGCTTCACCGGCCTGCGCATGTCCCTGGCCCTGGCCCAGGGGCTGGCGGCGGCCACGGGCGCACAGCTGGCCGGGCTGGATCATCTGGAGCTGCTGGCCAGCGAGGCCGCGCAATGTCTTGAGGAAGACAGGGGGGCTGTGGCCGCCCTGGTCTGGTCGCGCCGGGGGCAGGTCTATGCCCAGGCTTACACACGCAAGGCAGGCCAGGCCGCGCCCCTGGGCCCGCCGCAGGTGGTGGCCCTTGCGGCCCTGCCGGAATTCTTCGCAACCCTGCCCCGCCCCTTAAGCCTCCTGGGCGGCGGCCTGCGCCGGAACCTGGCCTTCTTCGAGGAGTTGGCCGGGCGCGACCCTGGCCTGCGCCTGCTGCCCGCCCTTTGGGACGCCCCGCGCGCGTCCGCCCTGCTCGACCTGGCCAGCCGCGCGGCCTTTGGTCCGCAGGCCATTGAGCCCGTGTACCTGCGCGCCTCAGACGCCGAGGACAACATCGCGGCCATCGCCGCCGGGCGGGGCCTGAGCGCAGCCGAGGCCCAGGCCATCCTCGACCGGGGCAGCCGCCCGATCTGACGCGCTTCCGCAGCGAACTAATCCGGAAGATACCCCACAACGCCACAGCCGGGGAGCGGTCCAGGCCGGTGCCAAACTGCCTGCCCAGCGGGGTCTGGCGGTCGATGCCGCGCTCCGACGGAAATAGCCCCCCAGGCCCAGCCACCCGCTCCGACGTCCCCGGACGCCCTGGACTACGGGAACGCCGGGGATGCCGGTGCGATCAGCGCCGCCGGGGGACAGGCCTGCCTCGACCGGGGCAGTGGCCCAGCCTGGGGGCCTCTACAGCCAAATGATCTGGAAGGAAGCCGGGACGCCTAGACCAGGAGGCGGTCCACGGTGTTGCCGAGCTGACGGCCGAGCGGCGTCTGATGGGCGATCTCGCGCTCCACGTGGATGATGCCCTTGAGCACCGTGGAATGCTTGCGGCCGAGGCGGTCGCCGATGGCGGCGAGGGAGAGGTCGGTGTGGCGGCGGCAGAGATAGAAGGCGGTGTTGCGGGCAAGCACGGTCTGCTGGCTGCGGCTTTTCGATTTCAGCTCGCGTTCATCGATGCCGTACGTCTTGCAGACAAAGGCCACGATGCGCTCCACGCCAGGCATGGGGGTCTGCACGGCGTAGTTCTCCAGCACCTGCCAGGCCAACTCCTCGGTGATCTGCTGGCCGAGCAGCCGGGCCTTGAGCACCAGGTTGTTCAAACAGCTCTCGAGCTGGCGGATGTCCGTGGTCAGGCGCTCGGCCAGAAGCCCGGTGACGTTGTCCGGCACCTGGACCTGGAGCGAGCGGGCCTTGCGGCGGATGATCTCCTCACGGGTGGCGTAGTCCGGAGCCTGCATCAGGGCCATGAAGCCCGAGGCGAAGCAGGACACGAGCTGCGGGTCCACGTCGGAGAGTTCACGCGGCAAGAACGAGCTGGTGAGCACCACCTTGCAGCCGCGCGTCTGCAGGGCCTTCAGGGTCAGCAAAAGCTCTTCCTGGAGCTTGCCCTTGCCCTGGAAGAAGTGGATGTCCTCCAGGAGCAAAACGTCCACGGACTCGCGGAACTCCGCCTTGAAGCGCGCGGCCTCCCTGGCCTTGATGGCCAGCACCAGGCGCGTGGTGAACTCCTCGGCCGAGAGGCAGGCGATGGACACCCGGCTGCGGTTGGAACGCTCGGCCAGATGGCGGCCGATGGCGTGCAGCAGGTGGGTCTTGCCCAGGCCCGGCCCGGCGCTGAGGAACAGGTGGTCCGTGTCCAGGGAGTTGTTGCACAGGCCCTTGGCCGCGGCGCAGGCCAGCTCGTTGCACGGGCCGACCACGAAATCGTCGAAGCGGAAGCGCCAACGGCTCAGGGACTCGGTGCGGGGCGCATGGCCGAGCGGCAGGCCCAGCGGCTCGGCCGCCGGGCGGGGCCGGGCCAGACTCTGGTTCTGGCTCTGGCCGGAGGTCTGGACCGGAGGGAGCACCGGGCGGCGCTGGCCCACGCTGACCTTGATTTCCGTGCGGCGGCCCGTAAGTTCCAGGGCGGCCTCGCGGATGGTCTCCAGGAGGCGGTCGCGCACCCAGGCGGCCACAAATTCATTGGGGGCGGACAGGTGCAAGACGTTGTCCTCGATCTTGGCATCGAGCGGCTTGATCCAAAGGGTGAATAACCCTTGGTCCAGTCGATTTTCGAGGATGGGAAGCAATTTTTGCCAGAGGTCCGCATTCATGTGGCGAGGTCTACGCTTTGGGTGCCCCGCCGACAATGCTGCCACAGGCCGGAAGCAGTCCAGGACAGGTCGTTGTTCTCTACAATATAACTGACCGGATTCATTACATTCATATGATCTAAAAGCAGCCCAAGGCAAAACCTCTACGTACTCAAAACGCTTGCGCCGCCTAGGTTAATCTCCTCTCGGCAGCGATCTCTGGGAATCCTGTGTAAACATTTTTAAACAGGTACAAGTACGTTTTTCGGTGAATTTCGAACAAAAGAACGGTATTTCTGCGCCAGCCTTTTTTGGGGCAAGCATGAAACCTGTGAAACATTTGGGGATGCGGAGCCCTCACCACCAAGCCCGCGCCTGCTCACGCTTGGCGGCATGAGGCCATTCCGAGCCGATTCTCCCGGCTTCCCACATACCAGCCGGTGCTGTCCGCGATTACGCGGCGGCTGGTCGCTTTGCGGGCGGCCCGGCAATGAACACCGACAACCAGACGCAATGCCGTGACATTTTCTTGTTGACCGGCAGGAAGCCTTGAGCGGCGGGCACAGGAGCTAAATCCAAAAAGCATAACCGAGCAAACGGGTTTTGCCAAAGCTGCTGATTGGATTTCTTCCGTGCTGGTGGAGTTAGGGTCTGTTCCCAAAAGATGGAATTTGTTCCCTGGCGAGGAGGGTGTCTCTTGGGGGCTAGGGAGTGCACTCCTGCGGTACAACCCTGGACCCCAACCGGTTCTCGACGCCCCCCGAACAGGCGCGTGCCGAGATCCAGGGGGCAAAAGACGCTTTGAGAAACAGGCCCTAGTCCAGAACCAGCGTGCGCCGGACAGGCAGCGCGGGGCGGCGCTTGGGCACGGTGACGGTCAAAAGGCCCTCGCGCAGGAGGGCGCTGATGCCCTCGCCATCCGCGTCCTCCGGCAGGGGGAAACGCCGGGCAAAGGGCCCGTGGGCGCGCTCTATAAGATGATAGGCTGTGTCGGCGTCCTCCCGGGTGTCGGAATCGGGGGGGCGCTCGCCGCGCACCACCAGGGCGCCGTCGGCCACCTCCACCAGCACCTGCTCAGGGGCCACGCCGGGCAGCTCGATGCGCACCACGAGCGCCTGGGCTGTCTCCGTGATGTCGGCCAGGGGTATCCAGACATAGCCGCAATTGGTAGCCCCGGACAGGCTCGGCCCCTGGCTGGCCGCATCCAGCATCCTGTCCATCTGTTCGCGAAACTCGTCCACGCCCCGCCACTGGATCCACTGGCCCTTGCCCATGTTCTGCCTCCTCGGTCGGATGTTTTCTCATAGGATACTCGCGCTCGTCATGCAAGGCGCAGTGCGGAGGGCATTGCATTCTTTCCCGATCTTGATACTAGATATGTGTTGCATAACTTTTCACGTTTCGGTATTAGGAACTATTCCTGATCATCTAAAAGGGGGGAGACTGATGGATGTTCTCATGCTCTCGCGGCTGCAATTCGCTGCCGCAACCATGTTCCACTTCCTGTTCGTGCCGCTGACGCTGGGCATCTCGGTGCTCATAGCCTGCATGGAGACGGCCTACGTGCGCACGGGCAAGGATGTCTACAAACGCATGGCCAGGTTCTGGGGCAAGCTCTTTCTCATCAACTTCACCCTGGGTGTGGTCACCGGCATCACCCTGGAATTCCAGTTCGGCACCAACTGGTCGCGCTACTCGGCCTACGTCGGCGACATCTTCGGCTCGCTTCTGGCCATCGAGGCCACGGCGGCCTTCTTCCTCGAATCCACCTTCATCGGCGTCTGGCACTTCGGCTGGGACAAGCTCTCGCCCAGGGCGCATGCCCTTTCCGCCTGGCTGGTGGCCGGGGCCAGCAATCTTTCCGCCGTCTGGATCCTCATCGCCAACGGCTTCATGCAGAACCCCATGGGCTATGAGCTGCGCAATGGCCGCGCCGAGCTGACCGACTTCGTGGCCATCATCACCAACCCCTGGGCCTGGAACCAGTTCGTGCATGTGGTCTCGGCATCGTTCTGCGTGGCCACGTTCTTCATCATGGGCATCAGCGCCTGGCACCTCTTGCGCAGGCAGAACGAGGAGTTCTTCCAGAAGTCCTTCCGCCTGGCGCTATACGTGGGCCTTGCCTCCACGGCCATCGTCGTGGCCCAGGGCCACATCCACGGCAACCTGGTGGCCAAGCTCCAGCCCGCGAAGCTGGCGGCCATGGAGTCGCACTGGGAGACCCGCAAGAGCGCGCCCATGTACCTGCTGCAGATCCCCGATGAAAAGGGCGAGAAGAACCTGGTGCAGGCCCTGCCCGTGCCCAGGCTGCTGAGCATCCTGGCCTTCAGCGATCCCGACGCCGAGGTCAAGGGCCTGCTCGACTTCCCCGCGAGCGACCGCCCGCCCGTGACCATCACCTTCCTGGCCTTCCGCCTCATGGTCGGCATCGGCATGCTCATGCCGCTGCTCATGCTCTTCGGCCTCTTCAAGCGCGACGCCCTGGCCAAGTACCCGCTGTACCTGAAGGCCATGATCTGGGCCATGCCCCTGCCCTACCTGGGCATGCAGGCGGGCTGGGCCGTGACCGAGGTCGGTCGCCAGCCCTGGATCGTCTACGGGCTCATGCGCACCTCGGATGCGGTGTCGCCCATCGCGGCCAGCCAGGCCGGAGCCTCGCTGGTGGCCATGGTGCTCCTGTACACCCTGCTCGGCGCGGCCGGGGCCTATCTGATGTTCACCTTCGCCCGCAAGGGCCCTGTGGACGCCTAAGCCCGTCCGCTTCAGAAGCCAACACAAGGGAGTCTGCTATGCTCGAGACCATATGGTTTTTGCTCTGGGGAGTGCTCTGGGCCGTCTACTTCGTGCTGGACGGGTTTGACCTGGGCATCGGCACGCTCATGCCCTTCCTGGCCAAGAACGAGTACGAAAAACGCGTCATGTACAACGCCGGCGGGCCATTCTGGGACGGCAACGAGGTCTGGCTGCTGTCCGCTGGCGGCGTGACCTTCGCGGCCTTCCCCCAGGCCTACGCCACCATGTTCAGCGGCCTGTACTCGGCGCTGATGCTGCTGCTCTTCGCGCTGATCCTGCGCGGCGTGTCCTTCGAGTTCCGGGGCAAGGTCGAAAACGACACCTGGAAGAGCGTCTGGGACGCCTGCCAGGTCGCCGGCAGCTTCCTGCCCGCGCTGCTGCTCGGCGTGGCCTTCGCCAACCTGTTCCACGGCCTGCCCCTCAACGAGGCCCACGTGAACACCGGCGGGCTGTTTGACCTGCTGAACCCCTACGGCCTGCTTGGCGGGGTGCTCTTCGTGGCCATGTTCTGCCTGCACGGCGCGCTGTGGCTGTCCATCCGCGCCACGGGCGAGTTGAAGGACCGCGCCATGGCCACGGCATGCAAGCTCTGGCCTGCGGTGCTGGTGCTGGTGCTGGCCTTTTTGGCCTACAGCTTCGTGCACACCCAGCTCTTCGGCAACTACCTGAAGAACCCGCCCCTGCTGCTGATCCTGGTGGCTGCGGTGGCCGGGCTGCTGCTGTCGCGGGTGTACCTGGCCAAGGGCCAGGCCTGGAAGGCCTGGGGCGGCTCGGCTGTGTTCATCGCCTGCGTGGCCCTGTTCGGCGTGGTCGGCCTGTACCCGGCCATCCTCATCTCCACCCTGAACCCGGCCTGGAGCCTGACCATCCACAACGCCGCCTCCTCGACCCTGACGCTCAAGATCATGCTCGGCGTGGCCCTGGTCTTCGTGCCCCTGGTCATCGGCTACCAGATCTGGTCCATCCTGACCTTCAGCAAGCCCATCCAGAGCGAGCACGACCTGGAATACTAGACCCCCGCCTTGACCAACAAAAAGGGCCGCTCCCGTCAAACGGGGGCGGCCCTTCCTCAT
>MGTN01000181.1:17756-18021 GCA_001799475.1 Desulfovibrionales bacterium GWA2_65_9
AGCGAAAGGGCCAGGGCCGTGGTCAGCTTGACGACCTCGGCGTTGGAGCGGCGGATGGTGGCGGCCATGCGCTTGCCCAGGGTCAGCAGGAGCTTCACGCCCAGCTCCGGCTCGCGCCCGGCCAGGTCGAAGAACTGCGCCCGGCCAGTGACCAGGAAGATTGAATCCGTGATGGCCGTTACCGTGGCCGAGCGCTGGTCCGAGTCGATGAGCGCGACCTCGCCGAAAATGGGGTGGCTCGTGTCGTCCAGGGTGGCCAGCACCT
>MGTN01000181.1:18040-22934 GCA_001799475.1 Desulfovibrionales bacterium GWA2_65_9
TCGACCTTGCCGAGTTCTGCGGGGTTCAGACCCTGGAACACCGGGATGGCGGAGAAATCCATGGCGCTCATGGCTGCTCCCCTCCGGCCCCGGAGCGCAGCACCAGCACCCCGTCATAGCCGGCCAGGGGCTGGGCGTCCGGCGGGTTCACCAGCACGCTTGCGCCCTGGCTGCCGAGCTTGGTCTCCCGCCCGTGGGACTGGAACAGCTCCAGGATGAACTGGTCCAGCGCCGAGCCCGCGTCCAGGATGTCCTCCAGGGCCAGGCTGCGCGCAGTCTGGCACAGGGCCAGGGCCAGACTGCCGTCCTTGCTGCGCAGGTTCCCGGAAAACTCGCCCCAGCTCGAAGCCTTGTCCTCTGCCGAGAGCGGCCGCAAGGCCAGGCCGGGCCGGCCATGCAGTCCGAGCATGCTCTGGAGCAGGTTCCAGGCCGGGGGCGCGGTGCCCAGCAAAGCCAACACGCCGCTGGAAATCTCGCCCCGGTCGATGAGCTCGGTGACGCCCGCGCGCAGGAGGTGCACGCGGTTCTCGGCCTGGGCGGCTTCGGCGTAGATGGGCACCTTGGGGGCCATGCCGCGCACGGTGAGCGCCGCGTAGATGCTCTGCTGGTCGGACTCGTGCGGGGGCATGTTGTCCTGGCGCAGGATGTAGATGAGCGAGGCGTGGTCCGGCCTGGACTTGTGGACCACGTTCTCCTGGGCGATCTTGCCCGCCACGAAGAACAGCCGCTCGCCCAGGTCGAGCTGGAAGGCGATCTCGTCGCGGCGCTCCTGGGGCAGATCCGTGACCAGCACCAGCCCGTCCCGTTCCAGCAGGCCGTTCTCGCGCAGGCCGCGCACCAGGCCGGGGACCGAGGAGTTCCAACCAAGGATGATGACATGCCCGCTGATTTTCACTTCCAGGAGCCCCTTGCGTTTCTTGGCCTTGCGCTCCACCAGGAGCGAGGCCAGGTTGCCGGTGAGGGTGGAGACCAGGCCGATGCCGCTGGCCATGACCATGATGCCGATGATCTTGCCCAGAGTGGTGGCGGGCACGATGTCGCCGTAGCCCACAGTGGTCATGGTGACCATGCTCCACCACAAAGCCGCGAACAGTCCCGGCACAGTGGTCCGGCTTTCAATGAAATAGATGCTCGTGGAGCTCAAGGACAGGAGCACCACGATGGCCAGGGCGAGCTTGAAGGTGCCGCCCCGCATCCAGTCAGGCAGCGGGAGCTTGTTCACAATGCCGGATCCTTCCTATGCAATCGGCTGACAGCTTATAGGACTGTACCAGAGGCGGCACAGGAATCAAGACGGAAATGACGGGAGGGCCTGGGGCAGCCTCAGGAGTCCTTGCGCACCACACGGTGCTCATGGTCATGCCGGACGCGAAACATGCCGCGCCGGTAGAGCGACAGGCAGCCCGCCAGGAAGGAGAACAACGCCCCGGCGGTGAGCGCTGCGCGGAACCCGGCGCTGAAGGCGTCCTGGCTGCCCAGGCCCGCGGCCGCAGCCTGGCCCTGGGCCACGCCGAACACGGTGATGGCCGCGGCAATGCCCGAGACCATGCCCACGTTGCGCACCAGGGCCAGAAACCCGCCCACCAGGCCGATCTTGTCCTGGGGCGCGCTGGTGAGCACGGAGTTGTTGTTGGGCGACATGAAGATGCCCACGCCCAGGCCGATGACCACCTGCCCCAGAAACACCCGCCACAGGGGCGTGTCCGGCAGGAGCAGGGACTGGCCGAAGAGCCCGGCCGAGATCACGGCCAGCCCCACGCTGGTCAGGGTGGCGAAGTTCACGCGCTCGGACAGGTAGCCGCTCATCGGCGAGGACACGGCCATGGCCAGCGGCAGGGTGGAGAGCACGATGCCGGTCATGAGCGGCGTCAGGTGCAGTTGCCCCTGCAGATAGAAGGGCAGCAGGATGGCGTTGGCGAACATGGACATGAAGGCCAGAAAGGCCACGATGTTGCCCGAGAGAAACGGCCAGATGCCAAAGAGCGAGAGGTCGATCATGGGGTGGTCGGTGCGGCGCTCCCAGAGCACGAAGCAGGGAAAGGCCACGACGGCCAGGCCCAGGCAGCCCAGCACCAGCGGCGAGGTCCAGCCCCAGTCGCGGCCATGGGTCATGGCCAGGAGCAGGCCGGTCATGGCCACGGCAAAGAGGCCCGCGCCGGCCAGGTCCAAGGTCTCGTCGTGCAGGCGCTCCAGCGGGGGCAAAAAACGCCGGGTGAGCCACAGCCCGCCCAGGCCGATGGGCAGGTTCACATAAAAGACGCTGCGCCAGCCGAGGCCCTGGATGAGCAGACCGCCCAGGCCCGGACCGGCCAGCGAGCCCAGGGCCACGATCATGCCGATGATGCCCAGCGCCCGGCCCCTGGTGGCGCCGGGAAAGGCGCCCATGATGATGGCCGGGCCGTTGGCCATGAGCATGGCCGCGCCCACGCCCTGGAGCACGCGCGCGCCGATGATGGCCAGCAGATTCGGGGCCACGCCGCAGAGCATGGAGGACGCCGTGAAGACCAGGAAGCCCAGGGAGTACATGCGCCTGCGGCCATACATGTCGCCCATGCGCCCAAACAGGGGCAGCAGGCAGGAGATCACCAGGAAATAGGCCGACACGGTCCACTGGACCTCCGGCAGGCTGGCCCCGAAGTCCTGCGCCACCGTGGGCAGGGCCGTGTTCACGATGCCCGAGTCCAGGGTGGCCATGAAGGTGCCTGACGCAGCCACGCTGAAGGCCCGCCAGTCCCCGGATCGTCCGTTCTGCTCGTGTTGCTGCATATTCCTCCCCGCACCCGTGCGGATGCGTGTCAGTATTCCATTTGACAGCCTCAATCAAGCGTTTTAATCTAGTGTTTCAAACGGATTCAAGGAGCGCGTATGACGCAGGATTCAGGCGAGGACACCAAGCGGCGGCTCCTGGAAGCGGCCGGGGAAGTGTTCTCCAAGCAGGGCTTCAAGGCGGCCACGGTGCGGACCATCTGCCGCATGGCTCACGCCAACGTGGCCGCCGTGCACTACCACTTCGGCGGCAAGGACGGGCTTTACTCGGCCCTGCTCTCCGAGGCCTTTGAGAACGGGCTTATGCGCCACCCGCCAGACATGGGCTTGCCCGCAAGCGCCCCGGCCGAGCAGCGCCTCTTCGCCTTCATCCACTCCTTTTTGCTGCGCATGCTGGGCGATGGCAAAAGCGCCTGGTGCGGCAAGCTCATGGCCCGGGAGATGTTCGAACCCACCCAGGCCCTAAGCCAGGTTGTGGAGCGGCACATCCTGCCCTTGTCGGCGTACCTGCGCGCCATCGTCGCCGAAATCATCGGCAACGGCGCAAAGCCGGACGACACACTGACCCGCCAGTGCGGCATGAGCATCGTGGGCCAGTGCCAGTACATCTTCCGCTCCAGGGCCATCATCGACGTGCTGGCCCCGGAGATGCGCTTCGACGAGACCGGAATCCGCACATTGGCTAAACATATCACGCGTTTCTCCCTCTGCGCCCTGAAGAACTTCGCGGGTTGCGCCGAAATGGCGGACAAGACCACCAACGCACCCTAGGCGCACGGTCTCCAAGACTCTTTTCCCAAAGGAAACCCCTGGATGCCCCAGAGCGCCCCCTCCACCCGGCCCGTCCGCAACCGCCGCCAGAGGCCCCTGGCCCTGACGACACTGCTGCTGGCCCTGACGGCCCTGCTGCTGGCCCTGGCAGCCTGCGGCAAGGGCGAGGACAAAAACGCCAAGGGCAAGCGGACCGTGGCCGTGGCCGTGGCCGTGGCCGAAGCGAAGGCCATGAACGTGCCGGTGCTGGTCCTGGCCGTGGGCAATGTCGAGGCTTATGCCAGCGTCGTCATCAAGCCCCAGGTCAGCGGCGTCATCGCCCGGCAGCTGGTGCGCGACGGCCAGGACGTTCACAAAGGCACCCCGCTCTTCCTCATCGACCAGCGCACCTACCAGGCCTCGCTGCAAGAGGCCCAGGCCCGCCTGCAAAAGGACGAGGCCCAGTCTAAAAAGGCCGATGACGATCTGCGCCGCTTCAAGGCCCTGTTTGACCAGGGGGCCGTGAGCCGCGAGCAGCTGGAGCAGGTCCAGGCCAACGCCATCGGCCTGCGCGCCTCCCTGGCCCTGGACCGCGCCCAGGTGGAACAGGCCCGCCTCCAGCTCGGCTTTGCCAGCATAGCCTCGCCCATCGCGGGCCGCGCCGGGCACGTGCTGGTGCAGGAAGGCAACCTGGTGGGCAAGTCCGGCGACGACCGCCCCCTGGTGGTCATCAACCAGATCGAGCCCATCTTCGTCAGCTTCTCCGTGCCGGAACGCCACCTGCCGGAGATCCAGAAGCAGGCCGCCCTGGGCCAGCTGCGCGTGGAGGCCCAGACCGCCGAGGGCGTCGTGCTGGACACCGGCGAGCTCTCCAGCGTGGACAACGCCGTGGACAAGACCACCGGCACCATCCGCCTCAAGGCCGTGTTCGCCAACAAGGGCAAGAATCTCTGGCCCGGACAGTTCGTGCGCGCCTTCCTGCGCCTGGCCGAACGCGAGAACGCCGTGGTCGTGCCCGCCCAGGCCGTGCAGACCGGCGTGTCCGGCCCGTATGTCTTCGTGGTCAAGGCCGACCAGACCGTGGACATGCGCCCCGTCACCGTGAGCCCTGCGCCGGACCAGACCGTGGTGGTGGACACCGGCGTGACCGCGGGCGAAAAGGTCGTGGTGGACGGCCAGGTCATGCTCGTGCCCGGAGCGACCGTGGAGATCAAGGCCGCTGGCGACAAGGCCGCGCCCCAGCCCAAGGGAGCCGCCCAGGCGGCCCAGGCCAATGCCTCCGCTCCCGCGATGACGGCCCCGGCGGCCCAGGCGGTTGCATCAGCCCCGGCGGCCCCGACGACTTCATCAGCCTCGGCAACCCCGACACCCCCGGCAA
>MGTN01000181.1:22944-26065 GCA_001799475.1 Desulfovibrionales bacterium GWA2_65_9
CTCATCTTCGGCGTCATGGCCTATTTCAGGCTGCCTGTGAGCGACCTGCCGAACGTCGACTTCCCCACCCTGCAGGTCTCGGCCAGCATGCCCGGAGCCAGCCCGGAAACCATGGCAGCAAGCATCGCCACGCCGCTGGAGAAGGAGTTCTCCAACGTCTCGGGCATCGACTCCATGACCTCCACCAACACGCTGGGGAACACGCGCATCACGCTGCAGTTCAACCTGGAGCGCAACATCGACGCCGCAGCCCAGGACGTGCAGGCGGCCATTGCCTCGGCCCAGCGCAACCTGCCCTCAGACCTGCCCACGCCCCCGGTGCTGCGCAAGGTCGACCCGGCGGACCAGCCCATCCTGTATCTTGCGGTGTCCTCGCCAACCCTGCCGCTCTATCAGGTCAGCGAATTCGCCGAGACCCTGCTGGCCCAAAGAATCTCCATGATCAGCGGCGTGGCCCAGGTCATGATCTACGGCCAGCAGAAATACGCCGTGCGCGTGCAGCTTGATCCGAACCAGCTGGCCAGCCGGGAGATCGGCGTGGACGAGGTGGCCGAGGCCGTGCGCAAGGGCAACGCCAACATCGCCACCGGCACCCTCACCGGCCCCATGCGCGAGTATACGGTGCAGGCCAGCGGCCAGCTGAACGACGCCGCGGCCTACCGGCCCCTGGTGGTGGCCTACCGGGGCGGCGCACCGGTGCGGCTCAGCGACGTGGGCGACGCCATCGACTCGGCCGAAAACAACAAGCGCGCCAACCGCTTCAACCGCGTGCCCGCCCTGATCCTGGCAGTGCAGCGCCAGCCCGGCACCAACACCGTGGGCGTGGTGGACGCCATCAAGAAGGTGCTGCCGGGCTACGTGAGCCAGCTGCCCGCCTCGGTCAAGGTGGAGACGCTCATCGACCGCTCGGAGTCCATCCGCGAGAGCGTGGACGACGTGAAGTTCACCCTGGTGCTCACCGTGCTGCTGGTGGTGCTGGTGATCTTCCTGTTCCTGAGAAACGTCTCGGCCACCATCATCCCGAGCCTGGCCCTGCCCATGAGCGCCATCGGCACCTTTGCCTGCATGCTCCAGTTCAAGTTCAACCTGGACAACATCTCGCTCATGGCGCTGACGCTGGCCGTGGGCTTCGTGGTCGACGACGCCATTGTGGTGCTGGAAAACATCGTGCGCCACACCGAGGCGGGCATGCTCCCGCGCGAGGCCGCGCTCAAGGGCTCCCAGGAGATCGGCTTCACCATCGTGTCCATGACCATCTCGCTGGCCGCCGTGTTCCTGCCCGTGCTGTTCATGGGCGGGGTGGTGGGCCGGCTGTTCAACGAGTTCGCCGTGACCATCGTGGCGGCCATCCTCATCTCCGGGTTCGTGTCCTTAAGCCTTACGCCCATGCTGGCCAGCCTCATGCTGAAACAGGGCGCGCACGCCGCCCACGGGAAGTTCTACGCCGTCACCGAGCGCGGCTTCCAGGCCTTGTTACGGGGGTACGACACCACGCTCAAGTGGACCATGCGCCACCGGCGCATCACCCTGGCCTTTTCCCTGGCGCTGCTCGTCCTGACCGCCGTGCTCTTCGTCACCATCCCCAAGGGCTTCATCCCCAGCGAGGACATCGGCCAGCTCACCGGCGTCACCGAGGCCGAGCAGGGCATCTCCATCGAATACATGCTGAAGCACCAGGACCGCGTGGCCGACATCATCGCCAGCGACCCCAACGTCGAGGGCTTCATGTCGCTCGTGGGCGCGGGCGGGCCAAACCCGGCGGGCAACTCCGGGCGTCTGCTCATCCGCCTGAAGCCGCGCCACCAGCGCAGCATGAGCGCGGACGAGGTGCTGCAATCCCTGCGCAAGAAGCTGGCCAACGTGGTGGGCATCAAGACCTTTCTCCAGAACCCGCCGCCCATCAACCTGGGCGCGAACTACACCAAGGCGCAGTACCAGTTCACCCTGCAAAGCCCGAACACGGCGGAGCTGTTCCAGTACTCCCAGGTCCTGGAGTCGCGCCTGCTCGAAGTGGCCGAGATCCAGGACGTGAACAGCGACCTGCAGCTGAAAAACCCGCAGCTCAACCTGACCATCGACCGCGACAAGGCCGCCGCCCTGGGCCTTTCGGCCATGCAGATCGAGGACGCGCTGGGCATCGCCTATGGCCCGCGCGAGGTCTCGACCATCTTCGCGCCGAACAACTCCTACAAGGTGCTCCTGGAACTGGCCCCGCAATTCCAGCGCGACCCGCTGGCCATCAACATGCTCTATGTGCGCGCGGCCTCGGGCAAGCTGGTGCCCTTCTCCACCCTGGTGCGCCAGGACCTGGGCGTCGGCCCCATGGCCGTGAACCACTCCGGCCAGCTGCCCTCGGTGACCATCTCCTTCAACCTCCGACCCGGCGTGTCCTTAAGCCAGGCCGTGGACAAGGTGCAGGCCACCGCGCGCGAGCTGCTCCCGGCCGGGTTCAGCACCACCTTCCAGGGCACGGCCCAGGCCTTCCAGTCGTCCTTCAAGGGCCTGTGGGTGCTGCTCATCGTGTCCATCGTGGTCATCTACATCGTGCTGGGCGTCCTCTACGAAAGCTTCATCCACCCGCTGACCATCCTCTCCGGCCTGCCAAGCGCAGGCGCGGGCGCGCTCCTCACGCTCATGCTCTTCCGGCTGGACCTGAACCTCTACGGCTTCGTCGGCATCATCATGCTCATCGGCATCGTCAAGAAGAACGCCATCATGATGATCGACTTCGCGCTGGAGGCCCAGCGGACCCAGGGCAAGGACGGTGCGACGGCCATCTACGAGGGCGCCCTGGTGCGCTTCCGGCCGATCATGATGACGACCATGGCCGCGCTCATGGGCACCCTGCCCATCGCCATGGGCTTCGGCGCCGGAGCCGAGGCGCGCAGGCCGCTGGGCCTGGCCGTGGTGGGCGGGCTCATGGTCTCGCAGCTTTTGACGCTGTATTTCACGCCCGTGTACTACGTGTACCTGGACAAGGCGCAGCGGAAGCTCACGGGCCTGTTCGGACGGAACAAGAACGCCCTGGCGGAAGGTCAGGGCGTTGATGGTGAGGGAGCGGCTCCCGGCGGCGGCTAGCCGTCGATAAAGTCGGTGATGAGTTTGACGAGCTTTTCGTACT